>JAKDMQ010000005.1 GCA_030452265.1 Nitrococcus sp. | reverse complement strand
GCGAGCATTTGTCCAGCGGCTCCTGTCGGCTGGGGGTCAAAATTAGAATTGCTGCACGGACGAAGTGCGGATCGACAATGCTGCTCCCACGGCGTCAGTCGTGGACAACTTGGCCGCGGCCCAACGAAGGGCAGAGCCACGGCTGTTGACATGTCAACTTATATTACGCGAGACTCATCGCATGCGCCGCAGCGATCGACCGACAGCAGCTAGCAGCCGCAGGGAGCAACTTCGCCGCGCCAAGCGTGCGCAGCGCGAGCGCGAGCGCCAGGCGGGCTTGGTGAACGTGCAGCTTGTCCTGCCTAGAGAGACGGCCCGAAAACTGGCGAGTGCGCGTCGCGCAGCCAACTTTTCGGACCTCCTCGATAAAGCGCTCGACGAAATTGTCGTGCACGTGGCGGAGTTCCCGCAGCTACGCGATCTCGCCTGGAATCGTACAGACGAATACATAGCGGCAGCGGAGGCGTTTCAGCTCTATGAAAGAAATTGGCGCTTTGTGGACCCGGCCAATCTTGAGCAGCACGAGCACGCATTGCTCGAGCGGCTAAAGGCGAGCTTCGGCGCCGGCGTGATCAATGCGTGAGTATCAGCGCCCGTACCATAGGCTCGTCGCAAGCATCCTGAAGCGCATGGACGCTCACCTGCTCGCCCGTGCCGAATGCTATTTCGGCGGCGGAACGCTGCTTGCAATGACGCTCGACGAGTACCGGGAGTCGCGCGATATCGATTTTCTATGCTCCAGCCGGACGGGTTTCAGATTGCTGCGGGAACAGGTTACGAACGCGTCTCTCGGCGGGATTCTGCGCCGGCCCGTGGATCTCGCACGCGAGGTGCGCGCGGACCGCGACGGCATTCGCACCTTTTTTAAACTCCAAGACGTGCCGGTCAAATTTGAGATCATTCTGGAGGCTCGCATTGATCTCGAGGGGGAGATCGATAAGTCCCTGGGTGTGCCAATACTTCGTCAGGAATGCGCTATCGCGGAGAAACTTCTCGCCAACGCCGATCGCGGCTTGGACGCGTCCACTCTATCGAGAGATTTGGTGGATCTCGCGTTCGTAGCTGCAACGGCAGGCGCACAGCCGGTCAACGAAGGTCTGGTTCTTGCGGAGCAGGCTTACGGCAACGCAGTTCGGGCGGGACTTCAGTCGTCGCTCGAGCGCTTCAAGCATGATCGAAGTCGCGCGAAGGCTCAACTGCGCTCGCTCGGCGTAGAGGACACCCAAACGTTGCGCAAAGGCCTGGCAACCCTTGGCAAGATCGTCTGAGCCGAACGCAAAAAGGGTGCGTGATGGTTGGGCCTGGAGTGACTGCGCAGAAATGTCGCCCAAGGCACCTACCGATACCCGCTCGCCTGTAGCGCGAACAGCCGCGCGTAGACGCCTCCGGCCTCCATGAGCTGTGAGTGATTCCCGCGCTCGACGATACGGCCGCCGTCGAGCACCACGATATGCTCGGCCATGCGCACCGTAGAGAACCGGTGCGAGATCAGGATGGCGATGCGATCCTGGGTCATGTCGCGGAAGTGGGCGAAGACCCGTGCCTCCGCCTCCGCATCCATGGCCGCCGTCGGCTCGTCAAGCACCAGGATGTCGGCGCCCTGGCGCATGAAGGCGCGCGCGACGGCAATCTTCTGCCATTGGCCGCCGGAGAGCTCGCGACCGTTTTCGAACCAGCCCCCGCGGGGGGTGTGGTCCCCCGGCGGTCGCGCCTCTCTCACCTCGGCGGCTCGGCCGCGCGGGGGGGCCGCGCGCCAGCCGGTGGTATCGTCGAATCGGCTTACGTCCCCGGCGCCGATGTTCTCGCCGGCGAGCATCTGGTAGCGCATGAAGTCCTGGAAGATCACGCCAATGCGCCGGCGCAGCGCCGCCTCGTCCCATTCCCGCAGGTCAAGCCCGTCCAGCAGGATGCGGCCGGCCGTTGGCTCGTAGAGCCGGGCCAGCAGCTTGATCAGGGTGGTCTTGCCGGAGCCGTTCTGCCCCACCAGCGCCAGACTCTGGCCCGGTCGTACGTGCAGGTCGATCGCCTGCAGTGCCGGCGCCTCGGCGCCTGGGTAGGCGAACGACACGCCCTCGAAGCGCACGCCCTCGCCGGGGCGCGGCCCCACGGCCGCACCCCCGCTGGACACGGGCACCGGCTGCTCCAGATACTCGTAGAGATTGGACAGGTAAAGGTTGTCCTCGTACATGCCGCTGATTGCGGAGAGGCTGGCGCTCACCGCCGACTGGCCCTGCCGGAACACCAGCAGATACATGGTCATCTCGCCCAAGGTGATGGCGCCGTTCACCGCCGCGTGAACGATCCAGGCGTAGGCGGCATAGAAGGTCGCCGTGCCGATGAGACCGAGCGCGAACCCCCAGCCGTCGCGGCGCAGGGTCAGGTTGCGGTCCTCCCGGTAGAGCCGCTCGAAGATGCCGCGATAGCGCTGCAGCAGCAGCGGACCGAGCTGAAACAGCTTGACTTCCTTCGCGCTGTCCTCGCGCGCCAGCACCGTCTCCAGGTACAGCTGCCGGCGGGTGTCCGGCGAACGCCAGTGGAATAGGCGGAAGGCGTCGCCGGAGAACTTCGCCTCGGAGACGAACTGGGGCAGGCCGCCGAAAAGCAGGATTGCCATCGCCCAGGGGGAGAAGGCGATCAGCAGCGCGGCGTAGCTCGCAAGCGAGATGGCGTTCTGCACTAGTCCGAAGGTGCGGTTGACGAGGCTGAGTGGCCGGCTAGAGGCCTCGCGGCGGGCACGGCTGAGCTTGTCGTAGATCTCCGAGTCCTCGAAGTGGGCGAGCTGCAAGGTCAGCGCTTTCTCGAGGATCATGACGTTGACGCGCTGGCCGAGCAGGGCGCGCAGCAGCGATTGCACCGTCTGGATGCCGCGCTGGGAGGCGGCCAGGGTGGCGATGATGACGCCTTCCAGGGCAACCAGCGCGAACACGTTGCCGGCCTCGCCGCGCGCGGCCTCGGTGGCGGCGACCACACCGTCGACGATGAGCTGGCCAACCCACGCCGCCGCGGCCGGCAGCAGCCCAGCCACCAGGGTGCAGCCGGCGAGAATCACAGTCAGCCTCGCGCTGGTGCTCCAGACCAGATCGACGGCACGACGGCTGTAGCGGAACACGCCGACAAAGCGACGCAGCCCGCCAGCTGCGGCGGCGTCGTTCACGGCGGGGTCAATGGCGGTCATGGCGGGTGCGCGCGACAAGGGCCAGGTGAATCTGGACGATCGGGCCTCGCGGATCATGAATACCCGCAAAGGTTTTGATCCGTGTAGATACAGAATAGGTGAGTTTCATGACCGTGGGTAAGCACCGCAATCGGGAAGTGGTCATTATCGGCAATTACGAATTACGGTGACACGTTATCATTTGCACCAATTTAGGCTGCCGCTTGTTATTTATTGATGGCGCGCCTTTTGACAAGTATGGATTTTATATGCATACTTACAAAGTAGACAATTTCGCCCGGAGACGCGATGAACGCCATCGTTGCGGAACGCGGACAAGTTACGATCCCCAAGAGGCTGCGCGATCAGCTCGGTATTGTTCCCGGTACCGTGTTGGAATTTGCGGTCAGGGATGGATGTTTGGTCGCCACTAAACGCGCGGACGACCACCCGGCGCTCAAGTTGCTGGGCCGGCATGGGCGCGGCCGCCGCACAGCGGATATCCTGGCCGAACTGCGCGGCAAGGACGCATGATCACCGCGGTGGACACCAATGTCCTGATCGACGTGCTGGAAGGCGATCCCGAGTTTGGACACGCTTCGGCCGCCGCCCTGGCCCGCGCCAGCCGGGACGGCGCATTAATCGCCTGCGAGGTGGTTTGGGCTGAAGTTGCTACCGCCTACCAGCCAGCACAGGAAGTGCTGCGCGACCTGGCAGCCTTCGGGCTGCGTTTCGACGCTATGTCCGAAGCCTCGGCGCTTGCGGCCGCCAGTGCCTGGGCCCGCCACCGGTCAACTGGCGGCAAACGCTCGCGCATTGCCGCCGATTTTCTGATTGGCGCGCACGCCGCCGGCCAGGCGGATCGACTTCTGACCCGCGACAGCGGCTTTCACCGTCAGCACTTCGAACACTTGCGCGTTGATGAGCCGTAACGGACCAGGCGGCGCGTAGCCGGCAATTACGAATTACGGTGACACGTTACCATTTGCACCAATATAGGCTGCCGCTTATTATTCATCGATGGCGCGTCTAACCCCAGATACCCTTCCCGATAGTCCCCACCATGTCGACCGGCATGCCGGGCTGCGCAATCGCCGGCCATCGGCCCCTTCGATATGGATCCCTTCTAAGCCGCGGTGCGCCACCATGACAACCCGCACCAAGTCCTCCGGGCCATTGCATGTCAATGCGGCTAAACCAGCACTCGGCATAATCGAGCTTGCATAAGGCGAGCACTTCGCCGTCAGCGACAGAAAAAAAGTGGCCGGCGCTTGGCGCCGGCCATGGGACTGCCCTACATCGAAGAGGAGGTTTTTCTAAGCAAGCCTACTGCCTGCAATTGCATCTTGCAGCCAATGCCGGGCTCAATTCCGTGAGACAGATCACCGCCAAAGTGGTTGCAGGTCGCAATTTGGTCTCACCGAGTTGGGCTTGCTTACTTGGGTAGACCGTTCAGAACGGCTTTTGTTCCAACGGAGCTGATATTTCCCGTCGCCGGCGCCCTCACTCCGGAGCAGCTCGGTAGCTTGGAGTGAGCTTGCGAAGCCCAACACCCGCCCCAACGTTCGCCCCGTCCTCGCTACCGGGGGTGTTGGGATTTCTTCGTCACCCCAATCTACAAGGTCTGAGTGAGCAGCCGCCGCGGCGGGAGAGAATATACCGGTGGCGTTAGCGCGCAAGCCATCAGCCGTTGAGCCGGAGCTCCTTGATCTTGCGGGTCAAGGTGTTGCGGCCCCAACCCAGCAGGCGTGCGGCATCCTGGCGGCGGCCGCCGGTGCGCCGCAACGCCGCTTGGATCAGCACGCGCTCGAGTCTCGGCAGCGCCTCAGCCAATGCCCCCGGCATCATAGCGCTGGCGCGCTGATCGGCCCAACGCGCCAACTGGCTCTCCCAATCCGCGCTGTCCTCGCCGTGGCTCGACTCCGATACAATCTCGGCCGGCAGATCCTCGATCTCTATCTCCTGGCCGCTCGCCATCACGGTGAGCCAGCGGCAGATATTCTCCAGCTCCCGAACGTTGCCCGGCCAACGTTGCTGCATGAAGTAGCGCTCCACTGCCGCTGAGAGCTTCTTGGGCTCTACCTTGAGCTCACGCGCGGCCCGGCCTAGGAAGTGTTCCGCCAGAGCCGGAATATCGCTATTGCGCGCGCGCAGGGCGCAAACGTGAATCCGAATCACGTTCAACCGGTGGAAAAGGTCTTCGCGGAATCGTCCTGCCTGGACATACTGCTGCAGATCCCGGTGGGTCGCCGCTATAATTCGCACGTCCACGCGCGCGGGGGTGTGCGCACCGACTCGATAGAACTCACCGTCCGCCAGCACCCTTAGCAACCGGGTCTGCAGCTCGACCGGCATGTCGCCAATCTCGTCGAGGAAGAGCGTCCCGCCGTCCGCCTGCTCGAAGCGCCCACTGCGGCTTTGATGGGCTCCGGTGAAGGCGCCCTTCTCGTGGCCGAAGAGCTCCGATTCCATGAGATCGCGCGGAATTGCGGCCATGTTCAGCACAATGAATGGCTTGTCGGCTCGCGGGCTGTGCCGATGCAGCGCGCGCGCGACCAGCTCCTTGCCCGTACCCGACTCACCGTTGATCAGTACCGTGATGTTAGAGCGAGATAGACGCCCAATAGCGCGAAAGACCTCCTGCATGGCAGGCGCCTCGCCAATGATCTCAGGCGTATGCTCGCGGGGGCCGCGCGCGGGGGCCGCGGCCCGTGCCGCCGCAAGAGCGCGCCGAACCAGGGCGATCGCCTGGTCGATGTCGAAGGGCTTGGGCAGATACTCGAATGCTCCGCCCTGGTAGGCCGCAACCGCGGCATCCAAATCCGAGTATGCGGTAATCACGATGATCGGCAGTTGCGGCCAGCGCTCGTGAACGCTCTTGAGCAGCGCCAGACCGTCCAGGCTCGGCATACGGATATCGGTTATGAGGACATCCGGCTGGCTGCGATCAAAGGCGGCCAGCGCCTCACGACCATTCTCGAAGGGGGCAGTCTGCATCCCCGCTTTCGCTAGAGCCCTGCTGAGGACCCAGCGAATGGAGCGATCGTCGTCGACCACCCAAACACGCGGCACGTCATTCATGGTGCTTCTCTATCGGCAACCACACCGTGAAGACGGTATGCCCCGGCTCGCTCGCGCACTCGATCAGCCCACCGTGCTGAAAGACCAACGTCTGGGCAATGGGCAGGCCGAGCCCAGAGCCCTGCGCACAATCGCTCGCCATAGGGTAGAAGATCGTATCCTGGCGCTCTGCCGGGATTCCGCGGCCATCGTCGATGATTTTGATGCAAGCCACCAATCTATGCTCCACGGCGCCGATGGTGAAACGGCGCTGCGTGCGGGTATGCAGCGTGATTACCCCCCTATCCCCGACTGCCTGCAGCGCATTTCGCACCAGATTGAGCAGCACTTGAATGATCCGGTCCGGGGCCGCCTGAATGAGTGGAATGCTGGGATCGTAGTCGCGCACGATCGCAACCCCGGCGGGCGCCTCGACCTGTACAAGATGGCGTACATGCTCGAGCAGCTGGTGGATATTGGTAGCTTGGAAGTGCGCGCGGCTATCCGGGCCGAGCAGCCCGTCGACCAGTGCCCGCAGACGGTCGGCCTCGCTGATGATCACTTTCGTATACTCGTGCTGACCCGGCTCTAGCAGCTCTTGTTGCAGTAGCTGAGCGGCCCCGCGCAGCCCGCCGAGTGGGTTTTTGATCTCATGCGCTAGATTGCGAATGAGCTCGCGGACGGCACGATTCTGGGCAATGAGCTGATTCTCTCGAAAGATCCGCAAATGGCAATCGAGCTCATCGAGCTCCAACAGGATGCGCCCTTGCGCCAGCGGTGTGACGGCGCAATTAACAGTCACGGCGCGTGCGCTGCCCACAACGAGGCGGTGCTCACGCTCCATGTAACTCGCCTGCCGCTCCAGCGCCCTTTCAATGGCCCACTCGAGCGTATCCGAGCTCGCCAGCAACCGTGAGAGCTCCATACTGATCGCCTGGCGGGCGCTGATCTGCAACAGACCCTCGGCCGCCGCGTTGAGATAGCACACCCTGCGATCGCGACCGAGCACAATAACCGCCGTGCTCAGCAACTCTAAAATATCATCGCTCGAGAGGACGACATCCGATCGCATAAGCGCTCCCGGCAACAATAGCGCCACTAGGCAGCCACCGTGCAGACTCCAACCTGCGCGCCGCCAGCGAGCGTTTACGCCGGCCGCTTGCCGGAATTGCTCGGCTCAATAGGGGGGTGGGCGGGCGAGTGGACGCACCCATTTGGTGCAATCGCTAGAGACGCGGCGGCTTGTTTGCCGGAATATGCACGGAGGGACGGTGCATGTAGAAGGTAACCGGGTCGGCGCGCGCAATAACCTCTCCAGCGTTGTCCTTGATCAGTGCGCTTAGCGTATGCGCGCCCCGATAGACCTGGCGCAGCGTTACCGTGTCTGCGCTCGGGCCACCGGTAGTCACAGGCTGGCCGTCCAAAAGCACTTGGATGCGATCACCGTCGCGCAGGTCGGGCTCAACCTCGAGACGTACAACGACAGTGCCCGGATTATTGCGCACGGTTGCCTCTGGCTGCGGCTCGACGATGCTAAAATGCGCGTAGCCAGGAGCGGCTGCGCTCGGCTTCGCTGTCGCGGTGGCCTCAAAATCAATCGGCGGCGGGCTGTATACCAACGGCTCTCCCACATCCACGCGCATGGCATCCGGATGGGGCCTATCGGAGAAGTGCACCACGCCGTTCTCATCCGTCCATTTATAAACCTCAGCCGCGGCTACCGGAGCCGCCAGCAAGAAAAGCAAGGCGCTTGCAGCGATGCGCCTCCTTGTTGTCAGTTGAAATACCATGTGATGCCTCGACCGAGCTTCGGCCGCCCTCCGTGTTGAATGCCCCCTCGTCATCACACACTGTAATACATATCGAACTCAATCGGGTGCGTCGTCATACGCAGCCGTTGGACCTCCTCCCTCTTCAATCCGAGATAGCCGTCGATCGCATCATCGGTGAAGACGTCACCGGCTTTGAGGAAAGCGCGGTCCTGATCCAGAGCCTGCAGGGCTTCCTCCAGCGAGAAGGCCACCTTGGGGATCTCCTTCTCCTCCTCTGGCGGCAGGTCATAGAGATCCTTGTCCATGGCATCGCCTGGATGAATCTTGTTCTGAATTCCATCGAGCCCCGCCATCAGCATGGCGGCGAAGGCGAAATACGGATTGGCGGTGGCATCGGGAAAACGAACCTCGATGCGCCGCGCTTTGGGGCTAGAAACCCACGGGATACGAATCGATGCCGAGCGATTGCGTGCGGAGTAGGCCAACAGCACCGGTGCCTCGAATCCGGGCACTAGGCGCTTGTAGCTGTTAGTGGCGGCGTTGGTGAACGCGTTCAATGCCTTCGCGTGGCGGATGATCCCCCCGATATAGTAGAGCGCTATCTCGGACAATCCGCCATAGCGATCGCCCGCAAATAAGGTTTCGCCGCCTTTGGCAATGGATTGGTGGACATGGCAACCATTGCCGTTATCCCCCACCAGCGGCTTTGGCATAAACGTCGCGGTCTTGCCGAAAGCGGCGGCGACATTGTGCACGCAGTACTTATATATCTGCAGCTCATCGGCCTTCTTGACCAGCGTATCGAACTTAGTGCCGATCTCGCCTTGCCCGGCCGTGGCGACCTCATGATGATGCACCTCGGTGATCAGCCCCATCTCGGACATGGCCTGACACATGGCGCTGCGGATGTCGTGCAGGGCATCTACGGGCGGCACGGGGAAGTACCCGCCCTTGATCCCCGGACGGTGACCCATGTTGCCGTCCGGATACATACGCTCGGAATTCCAGCGCGCCTCCTCGGAGTCTATTTTGCAGAAGCTGCCGCTGATATCGGCCCCCCAGCGCACGTCATCGAAGATGAAAAATTCAGCCTCGGGACCGAAATAGGCGGCATCGCCAATACCGGTGGCTTGCAGGTAAGTCTCCGCACGCCTGGCCAGTGACCGCGGATCGCGCTCATAGCCCTGCATCGTGCTGGGCTCGATAACGTCACAGGTCAGATTGAGCGTGGTCTCATCGAAGAAAGGATCGATTACGGCCGTAGTGGCATCCGGCATCAGGATCATGTCCGACTCCTGGATACCCTTCCAACCCGAGATCGATGAGCCGTCGAACATCTTGCCGCTCTCGAAGAGATCCTCATCGACGCAGTGAGAGGGAAGGGTCAAATGCTGCCACTTGCCCCGAGTATCCGTGAATCGCAGATCCACGAACTTGGCCTCTTTGTCCTTGATCAGCTTCAGTGCGTCATCAGCCGTGCGCGCCATCAGTCAACCTCCAAGGTGGATTCCAGCATTTGATTATGATCATTAAAAACGCGCCGAATACACGGCAGTAATCATGCCAGGTTCCTGAATATACACCCGCTAAGCCCGCTCGCTGGATCCGCTAAGCGCGCGAGCGCCAGGCGCCCACTCAATGCACTCAAACGGTGCAGCCACCGTCGCAGTATGCACCCGATTTGTGCAACCGCACTACTCCACTGCCGGCGCCCGGCTTGATGTGAAGCAGAGCTAGTCGCAATCAATCAATGCCGGCGCTGACCAGTGGGCGCGACCAGCGTGGCTTTGGTATAGTGCCGCAGCATGCGCCTCGCTAGCGCGCTGTCGGTCTCGAGCGAGCACTCAGCCGCCTGCAAAGCCGTCATCGCTGGACTGCCATCCCGCTGGCGGATCGCGCGCAGCACATCGGTCAAAACGACAAAGGTACACGCTAGGGTATGAAAGAGCTCAGCGCTACCCGCGTGCGGCGCATCGGCAAGGTCGCTGTACGCAGAACGCCCGAGATCGACAAAGTAGCTAAGGCGTACCCGTCGCCGCTCGGCCTGCTCTGGAAACAACCCAGCGAAGATAAGGCACTGATCGCCAACCTCCTGCAGGCGATCGCGTCGCATCCGTCCGCGGCTCAGCAGCGCTTGCAGAAACTTCAAGGCAAACACCGAGCGTACCAATTCAGGACGTCTCAGATAGCGCATGAGCAAGAATACCAAATAGCTCTCGCGTTGCTCATCAAGCTCGCATTCAGCATCGCTAGCAGCCTCGGTCACCACGCGATGCCATGCTGCCGTGGCGCTTGGCTCTAGGATCAAACGGCTCATCACCCACCTCTCAATTCTACCCGTCTCTCATTATCTATATATCGTAACGGCAATCGCGCTGGAATGTTTGGCGGACTTAACGGTTTAGACCCTCTGAGCTCGACACACTATAATTCAGCCCTTGTGCTCGAGGTCGTGCAGGAGCATCGAGCGGCACATCACTCCAGGGACCGATAGGATGACCTTTCAAGAACTCGTTTTTGTGTTACAGCGCTACTGGGCGCAACGCGGTTGTGTGATATTGCAGCCGTTCGACATCGAGGTGGGTGCGGGCACATTCCATCCGGCAACTTTCCTGCGCGCACTCGGCCCGGAACCCTGGCACGCGGCTTATGTGCAACCCTCGCGCCGGCCCCAAGATGGCCGCTACGGGGACAACCCCAATCGGTTGCAGCACTACTATCAATTTCAGGCCGTGCTCAAACCCTCCCCGGCGGACCTGCAGGAACAGTATCTGGGCTCGCTGCAAGCGCTTGGCATCGACCTTGCCGTGCACGATATTCGCTTCGTCGAAGACAACTGGGAATCACCCTCGCTCGGTGCCTGGGGTTTGGGCTGGGAGGTCTGGCTCAACGGCATGGAGATCACGCAGTTTACCTACTTCCAACAGGTCGGCGGTCTGGACTGCCGGCCGGTCATGGGTGAGATTACTTACGGGCTCGAACGCATCGCGATGTACCTGCAAGACAAGGAAAGTGTATACGAGCTGACCTGGGCCGAAGGCCCGGCAGGGCCTGTATCTTACGGCGACGTGTTTCTGCAGAACGAACGCGAGATGTCTCAATACAATTTCGAGCAGGCCAGCGTCGATACACTCTTCGACTCGTTTGAGGTCTACGAGCGCGAGAGCAAACGCCTAGTGGAGATCGGCCTGGCGCTGCCCGCCTACGAGATGGCCCTGAAGGCCTCGCATACCTTCAACCTCCTGGAAGCACGGCATGCGGTTTCGGTAACCGAGCGTCAAAGCTACATACTGCGCCTGCGGGCACGAGCACGCGCCGTAGCCCAAGCCTATTTCGCCGCCCGCGAGGCACTCGATTTTCCCCTGCTCAAGGCAACCAAGGAAGCCGGCAAATGAGCGACGCGCATAGGGATCTGCTGGTCGAGCTGGGCACCGAAGAGCTGCCCCCCAAGACGCTGCGCATTCTGATGGAATCCTTTGCGAGCGAAATCATCGCCGGACTGGATCAGGCGCAACTGCCCCATGGCGAGCATGTGCGTTTTGCCACTCCCCGGCGTTTGGCGGTGCTGGTGCGCTCTGTTGCACTGCAGCAATCCGCTCGGAAGATCGAGCGCACGGGCCCGGCGTTACACACCGCCTTTGATGCGGCCGGACAGCCGACTCGGGCCGCACTTGGCTTCGCCCGCTCCTGCGGAGTCGAGGTCGATCGGCTCTATCGCCTGGAGACGGCAAAAGGTGCTTGGCTTGCCTATCGGGGCACACAATCCGGGCGCGCGGCGAGCGAGCTGCTACCCGAGCTCATTGCCCAAGCCCTAGCGCGCTTACCCATCGCAAAGCGCATGCGCTGGGGCAATAGCGAGGCCGAGTTCGTTCGCCCCGTGCATTGGCTGGTGTTGATGCTCGGCGCGGAAGTGGTTCCGGCGACCCTTCTCGATATCCCAAGCGGAAACACCAGCCGCGGCCATCGCATCCATCACCCGCAGCCGATCAGCCTGCGCGAGCCCGTGGAATACCGCGAGCGCTTGCACAAGGAAGGCTACGTCATAGCCGATTTCGACGCGCGGCGCGAGCTGATCCTGGCGCAGGTAGAGCGCTGCGCCGAAGGGCTTGACGCTCGCCCGGTGTGGGATGATGCCCTACTCGACGAAATCACCGCCTTGGTAGAGTGGCCGGTCGCGCTGGCGGGAACGTTCGACGAGACTTTCCTGCGAGTACCGCCGGAAGCGCTCGTTTCCAGCATGCAGCGGCATCAGAAATTCTTCCCCTTGCGCGGCGCAGACGGGCGACTGCTACCGCGCTTCATTACGATCGCCAATCTGCAAAGCCAAGATCCCGCACGGGTAATCGCCGGCAACGAGCGCGTGATTCGGCCGCGATTGGCCGATGCGGCTTTCTTCTGGGACCAGGATCGGCGCCTCTCGCTCGCCAGGCGCATACCGGAGCTCAAAGCTGTCTTATTCCAAAGAGAGCTCGGCTCCCTACACGACAAGTCGGCCCGCATCGCCGCGCTTGGGCAGCGCTTTGCCGCTAATTTTGGGGTAGAGAGCGCGCTAGTCGAACGCGCCGCATGGCTCTCCAAGACCGATTTGCTTACGCAAATGGTCGGTGAATTCCCGGAGCTGCAAGGTGTCATGGGGCGCTATTACGCGCAGCACGATGGCGAGAATGCAGCGATCGCTCTGGCCCTCGATGAGGGCTACCGACCGCGGTTCGCCAACGACGCAATTGCCCAGAGCACACTCGGTCAGCTCTTGGCCGTAGCCGAGCGTGCCGACACCCTCATTGGGATATTCGCGCTTGGCAAGGCACCCACGGGGACGAAAGACCCGTTTGCGCTTCGTCGCGCGGCGCTCGGCTTATTACGCACCTGTATCGAAGGGGAGCGAGCTATCGATCTCAAGGCGCTTTTCACCTTCGCCGCCGAGCTAATGCCCGCTGGCGTTCAGGCCGCGCGAGAAGTGAATTCCGTGGTGGAGTTCTGTCTGGATCGCCTGCGCAGCCTCTATTTAGAGCGCCACTATCGAACAGAGCTGTTTGAGGCCGTACGCGCTCTGACCCAGCGCGAGGACTTCTCTGTCGATCCATTGGATTTTCACCGCAGGGTATTGGCTTGTGATGAGTTCGTGCGACTGCCCGAGGCTGCTAGTCTGGCGGCGGCGAACAAGCGCATTCGCCATATCCTGCGCCAAGCCGGCGTCGGTCATCGAGAACCTCACCGTTTGGATCCCGACCGGCTCGAGCAAGCTGAAGAGAGGCGGCTCTGTGCCGCGCTCACTGAGCTCACGCCCGAAATCGAACGACTGGCAGGCGCCGCGCAGTACACCGTGGCACTTCAAGAGCTTGCCCGGCTGCGCGAACCCGTCGACCGGTTTTTCGATGCGGTGCTGGTAATGAGCGAAGATCCGGCTCTGCGCTCCAATCGCCTTGCCTTATTAGCTCATGTCTCGCGCCTATTCCTTGCTATCGCGGACATCGCGTGGCTGCCCAGTGGAGAGTAAATCCATGGCGCAGCGGCTAATCGTTTTGGACCGAGATGGGGTAATCAACTGGGACTCGACGAAATACATCAAAAGCCCCGCGGAGTGGCAGCCTCTGCCAGGCAGCATGAGCGCTATCGCCCGCTTAGCGGCGATCGGCTTTGACGTGGTGGTATGCACAAACCAATCCGGCATCGCGCGCGGCTTGCTCTCGCGCGATGATTTAAGCGCGATCCATGCCCGCATGGATGCAGCGGTGCGCGCCGCCGGCGGCCGGCTCGCCGCCGTCTTCATCTGCCCACACGGCCCAGACGATGGCTGTGCTTGCCGCAAGCCCAAGGCGGGACTATTGCAGGCCGTGGAGCACCACTTCGAAGCATCGCTTTGTAACCGCCCGGTAGTCGGGGACAGCGCACGGGATCTCGTGGCAGCCAGCCGAGTCGGGGCACGAGCCATGCTGGTACGCACCGGAAATGGCGAGCATACCCTGGCAAGTAGTGCAACCGACATAGCAGAGAGCTACCCGAATCTTGCGATGCTCGCCGATCACCTGATTGAGGAGGCCGAGCAAGGTCATGGCGGATGAGCCAACCGTTGCCCCGCGCGGCAGCCTTCTGCGCGGGCTTGTCTTTCACCTCGGCATGGCGCTATCGGCATGCCTTTGGGGTATTCCCAGTCTGCTAACCTTTCCCCTGCCCCACGGGATGCGCTACTGGTTCATCACTCGCTGGAGTCTATGGACCATATGGTGGCTGCGGGTTACCAACGGCGTGCGCTGGGAGGTGGACGGCCTGGAGAATATTCCCGCTCAAGCCGGGGTGGTTATGTCCAACCATCAATCAGCCTGGGAGACGCTCGCGCTGCAAGGCTGGTTTAAGCCCCAAACCTGGGTCCTCAAACGCGAGCTCATGTGGATACCGTTTTTCGGCTGGGCCCTTAGCCTACTGCGGCCGATCGCAATCAATCGGCGCGCCGGCCGCTCGGCGGCGCGCCAGGTCATCGAGCAAGGACGCGCAAGATTGGCCGCCGGAAGCTGGGTCGTAGTATTCCCCGAGGGCACTCGTATTACGGCCGGGCACAAAGGGCGTTATCGCCTAGGTGGCGCCGTTCTGGCCTGCGCCACCGGGGCCAAAGTGGTGCCCGTCGCTCATAACGCCGGTGAATTCTGGCCAAAAGAGGGCTTTAGGAAACGCCCTGGCTGTATTCAGGTGCGAATCGGTAAACCAATCGAAACAAAAGGTCTAAAACCGCAACAACTGCTCGCTCAAGTCGAAGCCTGGATCGAAGCGCAAATGCCCCGCTTATCGCAACCACACGACACGACCGTCTCTTCGCTGCTCGGCTAAACATCCAGATTCGTGGCGGCCAACGCGTTGTTCTCGATGAACTCCCGCCGTGGCTCGACCTGATCGCCCATGAGGGTTGTGAAGATATCGTCCGCGGCCACCACATCCTCGATTCGCACCTGAAGCAGCCGACGTGTCTCGGGGTCCATGGTAGTCTCCCATAGCTGCCCTGGGTTCATTTCTCCGAGTCCTTTGTAACGCTGAATGGCGAGACCGCGTTTGGCCTCATCCAAAAGCCAGCTCACAACCTCATGGAACTCACTAACGGCCTTACTGCGCTGTCCACGGTGCACATAAGCCTCTTCCCCAAGCCGCCCCTCGAGCACTTGGCTCAAGCGGCGGATGGTCTGGTACTCCTGCGATAGGAAAAACTGTAACGGGAAAGTGTAGTGGTAGAGAATACCATGCATGCGCTTGGTCACTACGGCATCGTGAAATCCACCGTTTTGACTCACGTTAACCTGAACAGCGTACTCGGTACCCGTGAGCTGGTCGCGATTAACAGTTTCTTTCAAGCGCTCAAACCAGTGCTCAATGTGGCGGCCATCGCGCAACGCGTCCTCATCAAGCGCCGGCAGATCCACCATGGCACGCAGTAGAGTCGCGTCGCTGCGCCGCGACAGATGCTCTATCATCTCCATCGTCGCCAAGTACTGACGTATCAAGCGCTCGAGCTCAGCGCCTGTAATCCGAGCCGACGTAGCGTTGGGTTGCAGGCTTGCATCGGATAATGCCAGGCGCAACAGATATTCGACCAGCTCTTTCTCATCCTTTACATAATTCTCCTGTTTGCCCCGCCTTACCTTATAAAGAGGTGGTTGGGCGATGTAGATATGGCCGCGTTCCACCAACGCGGGCATCTGCCGGTAAAAGAAGGTGAGCAGTAGGGTGCGGATGTGGGAGCCATCGACATCAGCATCGGTCATGATGATGACTCGATGATAACGCAACTTATTGGCATCGAACTCTTCTTTGCCGATACCGCAGCCAAGGGCGGTAATCAGGGTGCCCACTTCGGCGGAGGAGAGCATTTTATCAAAGCGCGCCTTCTCTACATTGAGAATCTTTCCCTTAAGCGGCAAGATTGCTTGGTAGCGCCGATCGCGCCCTTGCTTAGCTGACCCGCCTGCCGAATCGCCCTCAACGAGGTAGAGCTCCGAGAGCGCAGGGTCGCGCTCCTGACAATCGGCAAGCTTTCCGGGCAAACCAGCGATATCCAGTGCCCCTTTACGTCGAGTCATTTCCCGTGCCCGCCGCGCGGCATCGCGTGCACGCGACGCATCGATGACCTTCTCGACGATAGTCTTGGCATCGCCCGGATGCTCATAGAGCCATTCCTGGAAATGCTCGACCACCACCGATTCCACCACGCCCTTGATTTCTGAGGAGACGAGCTTGTCTTTGGTCTGTGATGAAAATTTTGGATCAGGCACCTTCACCGAGACGACGGCGGTAAGCCCTTCACGGATGTCATCGCCGCTCGGCACCACTTTGAGCTTCTTGCTGTGGCCCTCGGCTTCCATGTATTGGTTAATAGTGCGTGTCAGCGCCGCACGGAAACCGGCCATGTGCGCGCCGCCGTCGCGCTGTGGAATGTTATTGGTAAAACAGAAAATATTCTCTTGATAGGAATCGTTCCACTGCATCGCGACCTCGACCCCAACCGAGGACCGCCAAACGCAAATGTAGAAGACCTGTTGGTGCAAGGGAGTTTTGTTCTTGTTCAAATGCTGTACGAACGCTCCTATCCCCCCGGCGTACTCGAATACATCTTCTTTGTTAGTGCGCTCATCTTTCAAAGAAATGCGCACACCCGGATTAAGGAAAGACAGCTCTCGAAAGCGCTTGGCGAGAATATCGTAATTGAAGTCGATGTTGGTGAAGATATTCGAGCTTGGCTGAAACGTTACCTGCGTGCCGGTATCCCCCGTCTCTCCAAGTTGTTTTAGAGGTGCGACTGGCTCTCCATTGCAGTATTCCTGGTGGTGGATATGGCCGTTTCTTTTGATAACGAGCCGCAATCTTTCCGACAAGGCATTGACGACAGAGACTCCAACCCCATGAAGCCCGCCTGATACCTTGTAGGATTTGTCATCAAACTTTCCCCCGGCATGCAGCATCGTCATGATGACCTCCGCCGCCGAACGCCCCTCCTCTGCATGGATATCCACTGGGATACCACGGCCATTATCGGTAACGGTTACCGAGTTATCGGCATGGATGACGACTTCGATCTCAGTACAGTGCCCGGCGAGCGCCTCGTCTACGGAGTTATCGGCTACCTCAAAGACTAGATGGTGCAACCCAGTGCCATCGTCGGTATCGCCTATGTACATACCCGGGCGCTTACGCACGGCATCCAGACCGCGCAGCACCGTAATTTGCCCGGAATCATATTCAGTCTGTGCGCTCATATAAAGGATCCTTACTGAGAGACATACGTATTATACCATTTTGCAGTAAGAGCCTTGTTCCACGTGGAACACTCGAGGAATACACGAGATCAGCCTCAAGTCCTCACGGGTCAAAGCGGTCAGCAGCAGTTGGGCATCCATTCCCAGCAACCCTCCCAAGACCCGCTCGCGCCGTCCAACATCAAGCTCCGCGGCTAAGTCATCCACAAGAAGGATGGGGCGCTGTCGCCCACCTCTAGCCGTCAAGGCCGCTTGCGCAAGCCAAAATGCAATAACCGCAAGTTTCTGTTGCCCACGCGAAAGATACTGGCCGGCATCGATGCCCTCGACAATGAACCGCAAGTCACCTCGATGAGGGCCGTAGATTGTGTGGCCGCGCTCAATCTCACGGGCTCGCGCCTCGCCAAGAAGGGCGCCCAGAGTACTATTCCGTGGCCACCCCGAGTGAAACTCCCAATGCAGCGCAAGTTCCGGCATCCAGTCGGTCATGAGCCGATGCCATTCCGGCCAAAGGGTCTCTAGGTAGACTCTTCGACTTGTATCAACCCCCTCGGCCCCGGCCACGAGTTCCGGTTCCCATGCGCGGGCCAATCGCGAATCCCCAGCCTGCAGGGCAGCGTTGCGTTGGCGTAAAGCTTGGTAAAAGCGCCGCCAACGATCCCGGTAGTTTTGTTCCACGTGGAACACGCCCCAGTCGAGAGCACTACGGCGCTCCCTTGGGCCCCCGATGAGTAAACGATGACTCTCCGTGTTAATGGCATGAATGGGCAGCAGCCAAGCGGTTTCAGACAAACTCTCTGCAGTCCGCCCATCAACCCGAACCCGGGTTCGACCGGCTGTGCGTTCCATTCCCAGCCATGCCGAATGCCCGTCGACCTTAATCCTTGCCCCGAGGACGAACCGACGCTTGCCGCGTTGTATCAATTGCTCAGAGCGCGCACGCTTGAAGCTGCGCCCGCGTGCTAAGACGTGGATTGACTCGAGCAAGCTGGTCTTACCCGAGGCATTGTCCCCGTAGATGAGATTGACCTGAGGGTCCAGCGCCAAGCTAACCCCGCGGAGATTTCGGAAGCCCTCCACCTCGAGTTGAACGATAGTCATGGGCTCTGGCAAGGTGCCGTGACTTCTCGACCTGGATCAGGATGGTCGCGAGGCACATTAGCTTTAGAGAAACAATGGCATCACCACGTATCGGCAGCTATCGTTGCCGCGTCCGTAGAGTATTGCGCTGCTATTGGAGCCACTTACGACGATCTCTACCGTAGACTCCTCAATAGCTGTCAGGGCATCCAGTAGATACCTGGCACTAAAGCCGATCTCTACCGGATCCCCGACATAGACACCGGCAAGATCTTCCTGCGCTTCCTCTTGCTCAGGGTTGTTTGAACAAATGCGTAGCCCTTCGCTCGATAAAATAAAGCGTACGCCGTTAAGCCGCTCATCGGCGAGAATAGATGCCCGCACGAGTGCTAGGCGCAAAGCCTCGCGCTCGACCTCTAATCGCCCATGTTCTTGCTTGGGGATGACTCGCCGATAATTGGGGTAGTCTCCATCGATCAGCTTGGTGGTGAAACATGCATTGGGCCAAGTAACACGAAGATGATTCTCACGAAGCTGCAGTTCTAGCGGATCCTGAGCATCGTGCAACAACCGTAGCAACTCTTGAACCCCTTTACGTGGAACGATGACATTCTTGGGCTCCGCCAAGGACGTTTCAGCCGGCACCTCGGCCAATGCCAGACGGTGGCCATCCGTGGCGACCGCACGCAAACGATGCGGCTCGAGCTCTAACAACAGACCGTTGAGGTAGTAGCGCACGTCCTGCAACCCCATGGCGAAGCTCGTACGGTCGATAAGCCAACGCAAAAGCGATTGCGCGAGCTCCAAGCGTTGCGGCTCGTCATTTTCCTCGACCAGTGGGAACTCCGTGCCGGGAAGCGTAGTGAGTGTGAATCGGCTGTGAGGGATCTTTAGCACCATACGTGCCTGATCTAGGCGAGCGTGGATACGCGAGGGCTCCGGTAAGTTGCGGATAATGTCCATGAACTTTCGCGCCGGCAAGGTTATTTGCCCTGATTCCTTAACGGAAGCCTGGGTGGTGGCCTTAATTTCAACCTCCAGGTCCGTGGCCGTAACCGATAGCTGCTGGTGGTGTACGTCGATCAACACATTTCCCAAGATTGGCAAAGTGTGGCGCCTTTCGACGACCCCTATGACCGTCTGCAACGCCTTAAGCAACGGTTCCCGCTCGGTCTCGAACTCCATAGGCGCATCCATCTACTGTAGATTGTGAATAACTAGTTTATTTCTATTGTTATAGGCAACGAAGCCGAATCTGAATAACTTAATTATTTCTAGTTATTATATATACTTATCTCTAAAAACGATGGGGATAGCCCTGCTCGCCTGCTGTGTCGGCACTGAGGATATCCTGTGGATAACTGGTATTGGCCTCCCGCCTCGACTTCCGAACACAGGTTATCCACATCATGCTGAAAGGGTTCGTAACAGGTTGCTGTAGTCTTCAGCGAGTCGTAGATCCGCTTCCATCAGTTGGGCCACCTTGCGGCAGGCATGCAACACCGTTGTGTGGTCGCGGCCACCGAATGCGTCACCGATCTCCGGCAAGCTATGGTTGGTCAGAGCCTTGGCGAGAGCCATTGCAATCTGGCGCGGACGCGTAATGGATCGGCTACGCCGCTTAGAGAGCAGATCAACCAGGCGAATCTTGTAATACTCAGCCACCGTCTTTTGGATGTTCTCGAGGGTTACGAGCCTGTCATGCAATGCGAGAAGGTCTCGCAGCGCCGCTTTGGTGAACTCCACGGTAATAGGCTCGCCCATAAAGTGGGAGTTGGCGATGACTCTGCGCAGAGCACCCTCTAGCTCGCGGACGTTCGAGCGAATGCGCTTGGCGATGAAGAAGGCGACCTCGTGTGGCAGCTCAATGCCTTCAAAATTCGCCTTAGTCATGAGGATCGCGGCCCGCGTCTCAAGCTCGGGAGGCTCAATGGCTACGGTGAGTCCCCAACCAAAGCGGGACTTTAAGCGCTCCTCGAGGCCCTGTACCTCCTTGGGATAGCGGTCGGAGGACATCACCACCTGTTGTTGCCCTTCTAGCAGGGCATTAAAGGTGTGGAAGAATTCCTCCTGTGAGCGTTCTTTGCCGGCGAAGAACTGGATGTCGTCAATCAGCAAGGCGTTGAGGTTGCGGTAGTAGCGCTTGAATTCATTGATAGCATTATGCTGGAGTGCCTTGACCATATCGCCAACGAAGCGCTCCGAGTGCACGTAGAGAACCTCGGCGTTGGGTAATCGCTCGAGTAGGCCATTGCCGATGGCATGCATCAGGTGAGTTTTGCCAAGCCCTACGCCACCGTAGATGAACAGCGGATTGTAGGCCGTGCCGGGATTCTCGACCAACTGAGTGCTTGCGGCACGCGCGAGCTGATTCGATTTTCCCCCGACAAAGGTATCGAAGGTAAAATTGGGATTCAGTAGCCTCGATGATGGAGGAGCACTGCGCGTGCTAGGCGGTGCATGGACGGCTGTCATAGGTGTCGACGCCAAATGGGTGCCGATCTCGAGCCTTAGCTGCGGCGGGCAGTCGGGACATTGGCCGGCGAGCAGTTCCTCGATGCGCTCGGCGAAATGATCCCGCACCCAGTCGCGCACGAAGCGATTGGGGGCGAACAGACGCAGCCTGTCGCCTTCCTCCTGTGCCTGTAAGGGCCGTATCCAAGTGTTGAGCTGTTGATCGGGAACCTCTCGTTCCAGGCTGCGCAAACATCCCTTCCACAGCGAATTGGCCACGCACGATACCCCTTCGGCAATGACAGAGAGGCTGATGGGATCGGTATAGACGCGGCAGTTTATACCCTAGCGGTGAGGTAATCCATGGCCAGTCGCGGCCGTGGAAAAATTGACAGCCTGGATGTTTCGCAGTACATTCGCGGGCTTGGTTTTCTTGGCTCGAGCTTTCACCGATGACAAGCTCGCCGCAGGACGAGTACGGGCATGAAGCGGACTTTTCAACCCAGTGTGATCAGGCGCAAGCGCACCCACGGTTTTCGGGCGCGCATGGCGACCAAGGGCGGCCGTCAGGTGCTGGCGCGACGACGTGCGAAGGGTCGGGCTCGCTTGACACCGTAGGATTGAATGGCGGGTGCGATCTCGAGTCGAGAGCTATCCACGTGCGGCGCGCCTGACCCGAGCCGCCGATTATGCGCGGGTGTTTCAGGGCGCCAAGCGCATAGCCGATCCCTATTTCACCGTTTTGGTTATTCAGAACGAATCGGGCTGGGCCCGGCTTGGCTTGGCTGTATCGAAGAGGACAGCGGCTTCTGCTGTCGTTAGAAACCGCATCAAACGCCGAATCCGCGAGGCATTTCGCCTCCACCAGCAGGAGATTGCCGGCAACGACCTGGTCGTGATCGCCAAGCCCGCTACCCGTACGGCGGCGGGTGCGATGCTCAACAGGTCCTTGTGCCAGCTATGGCAGCAGGTGAGCCAGCGATGCAAACGGTCGTGATTGGTTTAGTACGCTTTTATCAGCTGCTGGTGAGTCCGCTGATTGGGCCGCGCTGTCGGTATTATCCGAGCTGCTCGCACTACGCTATAGGGGCAGTCCGTGTGCACGGCGCGGCGCATGGCTGCTATCTTGGGGTGCGGCGTGTGTTGCGCTGTCATCCATGGCGCGTCGGTGGTTTCGATCCCGTGCCCGCCCGCGCTCCGATGGATGATCCGTAATGGAGAATCAAAGGCTCTTCCTCTTCCTTGCGCTTGGCGCTGTTTTGTTTCTGCTCTGGAGCGCGTGGCAGGAAGACTACGGCAAGCGCCCGATACCGCAGAGCAGCGAACCAACCGGTGCGCCGGCGCAGAGCGCGGACGTGGCGGGAAAGGCACCCACTGAGGTACGCGAGCAGGCGGGCGTGCTGGAGCCCGGCAAGCCCATCCGCGTGGTGACTGACCTGTTCAAGATCGAGATTAGCACCTTGGGTGGAGATATCCGCTCCGCGAAGCTGCTCGAGCACGATGTATCTACCGATAACCCGGCGCCTTATACCTTGCTGCGCGATCAGGGAAAGCCGCTCTTCGTCGCGCAGGTAGGGCTCAAAGCGAAGAACGGGCCGGCGCCCAATACGCGGCCTGAGTTTGAAACCAAAAAGAACGCCTATCGGCTTGCCGCGGGTGAGCAGAAGCTCGTGGTGCCGTTGACATGGCGGGGGCCGAACGGTGTCACGGTGACGCGGCGCTACATTTTCAATCGCGGCGAATACGTTATCCACATGGAGCAGGAGGTGCGTAATAACAGTGGCGCACCCTGGTCTGCTTACCAATACGTTCAGCTGCTCAGAGGCGCGTCAGCCGAAAACGGCGGTTTCGCTCAACGGGTGACTTATACTGGCGGGGCGATCTTCAGCCCGGAGGAGAAGTTCCAAAAAATCTCCTTCGACGACATGCGGGAGCAACCCGTCAATCGGGTGATTAAAAGCGGCTGGGCCGCCATGGTTCAGCATTACTTCCTGGCGGCCTGGGTGCCGCCTTCAGGAGAGCCACAGCGCTTTTATAGCCGCGTTGCCGCTACGAGCCCAGAGTATTTCATTCTTGGCATGAGCTCGCCGTGGCAGACAATCCAGCCCGGCCAGAGCGGTAAATTCCAGAGTCGGCTCTACCTAGGCCCCAAGGATCAGGAACGCCTTGCGAGCGTGGCTCCAGGTCTCGAGCTGACGGTGGACTATGGGATCTTCACGGTTATCTCGAGACCCATGTTTATCGTTCTATCCTGGATTCACTCCGTAGTGGGTAACTGGGGTTGGGCCATTATTATTCTCACGGTCTTGATCAAGCTGGTGTTCTATAAGCCCTCTGAGGCAAGCTACCGATCAATGGCGCGCATGCGTAAACTGCAGCCGCGCATGCAGCAGCTCAAGGAGCGATTTGGCGATGACCGCCAGCGCATGAATCAAGAGCTGATGGACCTCTACAAGCGGGAGAAGGTGAATCCGCTCGGTGGCTGTCTGCCGATCGTTATCCAGATTCCCGTATTTATCGCGTTGTACTGGGTGTTGTTGGAAAGTGTGGAGTTGCGTCAAGCCCCCTTCATGCTGTGGCTCAATGATCTATCGGCGCCGGATCCCTACTACGTGCTGCCGATTATCATGGGGCTGACCATGCTGGCCCAACAGCGGCTCAATCCGCTGCCCGTCGACCCAATTCAACAGAAGATAATGCTTTTCATGCCAATTGTGTTCACCGGTTTCTTTCTTTTCTTCCCGGCAGGGCTCGTGCTCTATTATACGGTGAACAATACTTTGTCTATCCTGCAGCAATGGTTGATCACGCGGCGCATCGAGAAGAGCGAGACCAAGCAGATCGATGTGAAAAAGGTCGTTTGAGCTCATTCAGTGATTCCAGCGCGGAGATGGGGTCGGATGGCGCTGGTAGGCGAGGCATTGGGGTAGTGGGGCCGCCACGGTGTTCTAAGTCAGGCATGAATGGGGACATTCGCCGGCGCCTGGAACAGGGGCTGGTGCCGCTGCTGCCGCAGGCCGGCGCGGATTTCATCGAGCGTCAATTACACTACATCGAACTGTTGGAGCGCTGGAATCGGGCCTTTAATCTTACGGCCGTGCGTGCGCCGGGTGACATGGTTACCTGCCATATACTGGACAGCCTTGCTGTGCACCCCTATGTTAGGGGCGCTCGCTTGCTTGACATCGGCTCGGGTGGCGGCTTGCCGGGGATACCGCTGGCACTTGCGAGCCCAAAGCGGACAGTGGTGCTGCTCGATAGCAACGGAAAGAAGGTGCGCTTTCTGCGCCAAGTGGTGCTTGAGCTAGAGCTTGCCAACGTGACGGTGGTACAAGCTAGAGCCGAGAAATTCCGCCCCGCGGTGCACTTTGATACGGTCATTGCCCGCGCTTTCGGCGATCTCTTGGCCTTGCTGTGGATTGCGCGACCCTTGCTGGCGGCCGGTGGCCGGGTGCTGGCGATGAAAGCGCGCGAGCCTACCCATGAGCTGCAGCGGCTTGCCGGCGAAGGCGTTTCATGGCGCTGTCAGCCGCTCGATGTGCCGGGGTTGGCGGCGCAGCGCCGCGTGATTGTTATCGAGCCGTGTGTCGCGGTGTGATTATGTGATGTAGAGTCGATGCACATGGGGAGGATTATCGCGGTAGCCAACCAGAAGGGCGGCGTGGGTAAGACCACGACGTGCGTCAATCTGGCTGCCTCTCTGGCCGCTAACCGGCGCCGCGTACTGTTGGTGGATATGGACCCCCAGGGTAACGCCACCATCGGCAGCGGGTTAGACAAGGACAGCCTGGAGGTTAGCAACTACGATATTCTCTTGGACGAGCGGCCCCTAGAGGCTGCGCTACAGCGCATCGAGCTTGCCGGTTACGATCTCCTGCCAGCCAACGGCGATCTCACGGCCGCCGAGGTGGCGCTCATGGGTAGTGCCGGGCGCGAGTATCGCCTGCGTGATCTGCTTCGGCCTAAGCTCGCCGACTATGCCTACATCCTTATTGATTGCCCCCCATCGCTGAACATTCTGACGCTCAACGCCCTGGTGGCCGCGCACCGCGTGCTCATTCCCATACAATGCGAATACTATGCGCTAGAGGGGCTTAGCGCGCTGCTCGATACCATTGGCCAGGTGCAGCGCAGCGTGAACAGGGGGCTCGAAATAGAGGGTTTGCTGCGCACGATGTTTGATCCACGCAACAACTTGGCCAATCAGGTCGGGGCGCAGCTGACCCAGCATTTCGCGGACAAGGTTTATCGCACGCTGATTCCGCGTAACGTGCGGCTAGCGGAAGCGCCCAGTCATGGTAGGCCTGCTCTGCAGTACGACCGGACATCACGGGGCGCGATTGCCTATATGGCGTTGGCGAGTGAGATGCTGCGCCGGGAGTCTACGGCGCAGCGCAGTGTGCCGACTTGACAAGGGGACGTCTGAGTCATGACCAACAAGAGTCGGGGATTGGGCCGCGGGCTGGATGCTCTGCTCAATAGTGTCTCGGAGCAGGGTGATCGGCAAGGCCTAGCGGAGGGCGGTGAGCTGCGCAAGATACCGCTTGATATGCTCCAGCGCGGGCGCTATCAGCCGCGCAGCCGCTTCGATCCGGCGGCTTTGCAAGAGCTTGCCGACAGTATCCGTGCCCAGGGGGTGGTGCAGCCCATTGTGGTGCGGCCCGAGCGCGACGGGCGTTACGAGATCATAGCCGGCGAACGACGCTGGCGTGCGGCTCAGCTCGCTGGCGTCGCCGATGTGCCGGCTCTGGTGCGGGATCTGCCGGATCAGGCGGTGGTCGCCGTGGCCTTGATCGAGAACATTCAGCGCGAGGATCTCAACCCGATTGAAGAGGCCAGCGCGCTGAAACAGCTAACCAGCGAGTTTGGGATGACCCACCAGGAGGTGGCGAGCTCCGTCGGTCGCTCGCGTGCGAGCGTATCCAATCTTCTGCGCCTGCTCGAGCTGGCCGAGGAGGTCAAAGGCTTGATCGGCGAGGGCCGGCTCGAAATGGGACATGGGCGCGCGCTGCTTGCTCTGGATTCGCCGCGCCAGGTCGAAGCGGCTCGTCGCGTCGTAGGCAAGGGGTTGTCCGTGCGCGAGACCGAATCCCTCGTGCGCCGTCTGCGCGAGCAGCCATCACCAGCCAAGACCCATGCCACCGACCCCAACATCCGGCAGTTGCAGGACGACTTGGCATCACGACTCGGCGCGGCGGTGCGAATCCAGCATGGCAAAACGGGTAAGGGAAGGATGGTCATCCAGTACAGCAGCATCGAGGAGTTGGACGGTATTCTCGAGCGTATCAAGTAATCTTCCAGGGCAATGAGCAGCGTCCCCACATAGGCCGTTGCGGTTTCGTGCCGGGAGCGCGGACACCGGGTCGGGTGGGGCGCCCGCGCTCTCAGAGTGTCAGTTGTCTGATGGAACCCGCCCTAAGTTAGGATGGGTCGCAAGCGAACGCCGGCAAAGTTGCCAGGAACTGGGGCGGTCGGTATACTCGCGCCCGCTACCCGGCAGAGGCTCGATGCGTCCACGCAGCTTCGTTGAGTAAGCTTTATGGGCATCGTCGTTAGTATCTTTGGATATTCAATGTGACGGCACGCGTGCCGTGGCCACAGGCACAGATGCGTAACGTTCTCGTGCGGTTGATTGGGATCCAGACAGCGGCAACGCTCGCAATCGCGCTTGGCTTTTACGTATCGATGCGCTCGCCGATGGCGGTGTGGTCGGTGTTGTACGGTGGCGCCATGGCAATGGTCGTTGCGCTGCTGCTTGCCTGGCGAGTCACTCGCGCCTCGAGACCCGGGGCGGGCATTGCGGGGCTGTACTTGAGCACGCTCGAGCGCGGGCTGTTTGTGGCGGCAGCCTTTGCGCTGGCGCTGGCCGTGCTCGAGCTTGCGCCACTGGCTTTGATTGCGGGGTTTGTCGGCGCGGAAGTTGCCTACTATTTGACAGCGGGTTCGCTTCGGGGACAGACCCGGACTTGACGGAGGCATGCGGAGACATATGGCGGACGGTGGCGGCGAGACCTCCGGTGAGTACATCACTCATCACCTGACCAACTGGTGCATAGGCTGTAATCCAAAGACACATGCACCTAGTGGTTTGGTGGATTTTAGTGCGTTCAATATTGACGTAATCATAGTTTCGGGATTTTTCGCGGTCGGCCTGGGCGTTTTTGCCTGGTTTATGCGCCGCCACTGGACTGTAGGCACACCCGGGCGTTTGCAGTACGCGCTCGAGTTCATCATCGAGTACATCAACGAGCAGATCCATGTAACTTTCCCCAAGGCGAACCATTATGTGGGTGCCATGGCCATCACGATTTTCATTTGGGTATTCCTGATGAACGCTATGGATCTCATTCCGGTGGACCTGATCTCCTTCATTGCCGGAGGTATCGGCGCACTGTTCGGCGTTGAGAACGTGTATTTTCGCCATGTACCGACGGCCACGCTGGATGTACCGTTCGCTATGGCAATCGTGGTGTTTGTGCTGATGGTTGCTTATCAGTTCAAGGCCAATGGAGCGGAGGGCTATGTCAAGCGGATGTTGTTTCATCCCTACGGCAAGTACGGTGGCCCGGCCAATATCCTCACGACCTTGATTGATGATCTGTCCAAGCCGGTGAGTCTAGCGCTGCGACTGTTCGGCAACATGTTCGCCGGGGAGCTGATTTTTGCGCTGCTTGCGTTGCTGACCTTCTCCGCGCTGCAGCCGCTCTCGGCAAGCGTGCTTTGGTGGGCACCAACACATTTTGTGACCGGAGTGCTGTGGAGCCTGTTTGATCTTCTGATCGCCGCCTTGCAGGCATTTATTTTCGGCGTGCTTGCGATCGTCTACCTGGGGATGGCCCAGCAGGTGGCGGAGCATTGATATTCAATCATTGCGGCCGGGTCAATTTGACAATCTCCATTCGATGACCAAGGAGTAAACAAAAGTGGATGCCAGTCTTATCGCACAAATCGTTACGGGCACGGCCATCGGCGTCGGCGTCATGCTCGCCGCGGCAGGCCTGGGCTCGGCCATCGGCTGGGGCCTGATCTGTGCCAAGACGCTTGAGGGGATCGCGCGTCAGCCCGAATTGCGTGGCCCGTTGATGGTGAACATGTTCATCTTCGCCGGCCTGATGGAGTCCTTTCCATTCATCCTGTTTGGTGTAGCGATGTGGTTCCTATTCGCGAACCCGTTCGTCGGTACTTTCATGAGCACCGCGGCAAAGCTGACGGGCGCGGGTTGATGAGTCGATACGGCTAGGCCTGAATAGGGAGCACCATGGTAGCCATTACCGGAACCCTAATTGTCCAGATTGCGGTCTTTCTGACGCTGATCTGGGTACTCAAGCGCTGGCTGTGGGGCCCATTACTGGGCGTCATGGACGAGCGTAAGAAGCGGATTGCCGACGGGCTTGCGGCGGCCGAGCGGGGCGAGCATCACCTGGAGCTTGCGGAAAAGCGCGCGCGCGAAGCGCTGCGCGAGGCAAAAGAACAGGCCAGTGAGATCATCGCGAGCGCTCAGCGCCGCGCCGATGAGATCATCGACGCGGCGAAAGTAGACGCCCGCGGCGAGGGTGAGCGCATCATTGTGTCGGCGCACTCGGAGATCGAGCAGCAAATGAACGTCGCGCGGGAAGACCTGCGCCGTCAGGTCGTGGCATTGGCAATCCAAGGCGCCGAGCGGGTGCTCAAGCGCGAGGTCGACGCCGCGGCGAACGAAGATGTGCTAGAGAAGCTCGCCACACAGCTCTAGGGCGAGGATATGTCAGACACAAGCACCGCACGTCCTTATGCAATCGCGGCTTTTCGCCAGGCACAAGAGGAAGGAGCACTGGAGCAGTGGTCAGAGATGCTGGCATTGCTCCGCGCCGTGGTAGCGAATCCCGCCATGGCGGATATCATTGCCAACCCGCGGGTGGAACGGGCCAAGCTCGTGGAGCTGATCGCAAGCGTCGGCGGTGAGGTGTTTTCAAAGACGGCCGGCAACTTCGTCAAGGTGTTGGTGTATCACGGGCGTCTGACTTTGGTGGCGGATATCACCGAGCTCTTCGAAGCGCAGCGGCGCGAGGCGGCGGGTAAAACCCCGGTCGAAGTCGTCTCGGCATTCAAGCTCTCACCAAAGTACGCCAATGCGATTTCGCAAGCGATGGCAAAGCGCCTTGACCGGGAGGTGGATCTCACGGTCCGAGTCGATCAGTCGATTATCGGTGGCGTGATCATCCGCGCCGGTGACCTCGTCATCGATGCCTCGCTGCGCGGACGGCTGCAGCAGCTTGCTCAGGAATTGGGCTAGCGCAACGCGTTGGTAGGCGGTTGGAGCAAGCCGCTGCCTTAATTGTTCCCGTAATAGAAGGGCAATCATGCAACTCAGTGCGACGGAAATCAGCGATCTTATCAAGCAGAAGATCGAGCGCTTTGATGTCGATGTAGAGGCCCGCAGCGTAGGCACCGTAGTCACGCTCACGGACGGCATCGCTCGGCTGCACGGCCTGAGGGATGTCATGCAGGGGGAGATGATCGAGTTTCCGCGTGCAACCTACGGGCTAGCGCTCAACCTCGAGCGCGATTCGGTCGGCGCAGTCATTCTCGGCGACTATGAGCACATAAAAGAAGGCGATGTCGTCAAATGCACCGGGCGAATTATCGAGGTTCCAGTCGGACCGGGCTTGCTCGGACGAGTGGTAAATGCGCTCGGCCAGCCGATCGACGGCAAAGGGGAAATCGGGCAGGAGGGCACATCACCGATCGAGAAGGTCGCGCCCGGCGTGATTTCGCGCCAATCGGTGAGCGAGCCGGTGCAGACCGGCCTCAAGGCGATTGATGCGATGGTGCCGATCGGTCGCGGCCAGCGTGAGCTGATCATTGGCGACCGCCAGACCGGCAAGACGGCGGTCGCGGTGGATGCGATCATCAATCAGAAGGGGACGGGGATCAAATGCATCTACGTCGCGGTGGGCCAGAAGGCATCGTCTGTCGCGGCGGTGGTGCGCAAGCTCGAAGAACATGGCGCGCTGGAGCACACGATTGTGGTCGCGGCGACGGCGGCGGAATCCGCGGCGATGCAGTATATCGCGCCCTATTCGGGCTGCAGCATGGGAGAGTATTTCCGCGATCGGGGTGAAGATGCGCTGATCATCTTCGATGACCTGACCAAACAAGCCTGGGCCTATCGGCAGGTGTCGCTGCTGCTACGGCGCCCGCCCGGGCGTGAGGCCTATCCTGGCGACGTGTTCTATCTTCACTCGCGGCTGCTCGAGCGCGCGGCACGCATCAACGCCGCCGACGTGGAGAAGCGCACCAACGGCAAGGTCAAGGGGCGTACCGGTTCCCTTACCGCGCTGCCGATCATCGAGACGCAAGCGGGCGACGTTTCCGCCTTCGTCCCGACCAACGTCATCTCGATCACCGATGGTCAGATCTTTCTCGAAACGGACCTATTCAATGCCGGCGTTCGCCCGGCAATCAACGCCGGTCTTTCGGTGTCCCGGGTGGGCGGCGCGGCGCAGACCGGGATCATAAAAAAGCTTGGCGGCGGCGTGCGCCTAGCCTTAGCGCAGTACCGCGAGCTCGCTGCTTTCGCGCAGTTCGCATCGGATCTCGATGAGACCACGCGCCGACAGCTCGAGCACGGCCAGCGGGTCACAGAGCTCATGAAGCAAAAACAGTACTCGCCGATGAGCGTAGCAGCCATGGCGACCTCGCTGTTTGCGGTCGACCGCGGTTACCTCGAGGACGTGGAGCTGACCAAGATCGGTGATTTCGAAGCGGCGCTGCAGGCGTACATGGATTCGGAGCAGGCGGGTCTGATGCGCGAGATCAATGAAAAACCGCAGCTTACCGATGAGGTGGAATCCAAGCTCAAGCAAGCACTCGAGGACTTCAAGCAAAGACATTCCTGGTGATCCTGCGCGTGCCCGCGGGAGCGCATGGTCTGGGGCTTGTGCACGCGCCGCGTGGGCGGCGATAGGGATAAGCAATCATTAGGTGAGCCATGGCGGCCGGGAAAGAGATTCGAACCAAGATTCGCAGTATTCAGAACACGCAGAAAATCACACGCGCCATGGAGATGGTGGCGGCGAGTAAAATGCGCCGCGCCCAAGAGCGTATGAGCGCGGCGCGGCCCTATGCCGATAAGCTGCGCACGGTGATCGGGCACATCGCGAACGCGCACCCGGGGTACAAGCATCCGTTTATGCTAGAGCGCGACGCGCGCCGGGTGGCATTCATCCTTATCTCTAGTGATCGCGGGCTGTGCGGCGGGTTGAACGCAAATCAATTCCGCCACCTGCTAAGAGAGATGCAGCCTTGGCGTGAGCAGAACGTGGACATGGACTTCTGCGTCATCGGCAACAAGGCGGCCATGTTTTTGCGCCGCACGCGTGCGAACATCATCGCGCAGACGACGCATTTGGGCGATGCGCCGGAGGCGGGCGATGTCGTCGGCGCGGTAAAGGTAGCGCTCGATGCCTACAGCGAGGGACGCATCGACCGGCTTTATCTGGTATACAACCGATTCATCAATTCCATGACGCAACGCCCCGAGGTCGAGCAACTGTTGCCGTTGATCGCCTCCGAAGAGCAAGAGCTCAAACACTATTGGGACTACCTCTACGAGCCGGATGCAAGGGAAGTGCTCGAGCATGTGTTGACCCGTTACGTAGAGGCATTGGTCTATCATGGCGTGGTCGAGAATATTGCCTGCGAGCAGGCCGCGCGGATGGTCGCGATGAAAGCGGCGTCCGATAATGCCGGCAATCTCATCGACGAGCTGCAGCTTGCCTATAACAAGGCGAGGCAAGCGGCGATCACCAAGGAGCTGTCCGAAATTGTCGCGGGTGCGGCGGCCGTATAGGGCTGGCCCGATCCGGCTGTTGGCGGCATTGACTGCGTACAGGTAAATGCAACCGGGGTCTGCCCAGTTTGGAGAAGAGGAAACGTATGAGCTCAGGAAACGTGGTCCAGATCATCGGTGCTGTCGTCGACGTGGAGTTTCCTCGCGAGGCGGTGCCTAGGGTCTACGACGCGCTTTTGGTCGACGAGCGGGAGTTGACGCTCGAAGTGCAGCATCAGATCGGTGGCGGTGTGGTGCGTACCATTGCGATGGGCAGCACCGACGGCCTGCGCCGGGGCATCAAGGTATCGAACACCGGTGCGCCGATTTCGGTACCGGTAGGCGCCAATACGCTAGGGCGCATCATGGACGTTCTGGGGCGCCCAGTCGATGAGCTAGGACCGATCGGCGGTGAGCAAACCCTGTCGATTCACCGCGAGGCTCCCACGTTTGACAAGCTCGCCGCCAGCACGGAGCTGCTCGAGACGGGCATCAAGGTGATCGACCTGATTTGCCCGTTCGCCAAAGGCGGTAAGGTGGGTCTGTTCGGCGGCGCCGGTGTCGGCAAGACCGTCAACATGTTGGAGCTCATCAATAACATCGCCAAGGAGCACGGGGGTCTGTCGGTGTTTGCCGGCGTGGGCGAGCGTACCCGCGAGGGCAATGACTTCTACCACGAAATGGCGGAGTCCGGCGTAATCAAGCTCGACAATTTACCCGAATCCAAGGTGGCCATGGTCTACGGGCAAATGAACGAGCCGCCCGGCAATCGCCTGCGCGTGGCGCTCAGTGGTCTTAGCATGGCCGAGTATTTTCGTGACGAAGGCCGCGACGTGCTGCTGTTCATCGACAATATCTATCGCTATACGCTTGCTGGAGTCGAGGTGTCGGCGCTGCTAGGGCGCATGCCTTCGGCCGTAGGCTATCAGCCCACCCTCGCCGAGGAGATGGGAACGCTGCAGGAGCGTATCACTTCAACCAAGACCGGCTCGATTACTTCGATTCAGGCCGTCTATGTGCCGGCTGACGACCTCACCGACCCGTCTCCGGCGACCACTTTTGGCCACCTCGATGCAACCGTGGTGTTATCGCGTCAGATCGCGGAGCTCGGTATCTATCCGGCCGTCGACCCGCTCGATTCCACCAGTCGTCAGCTCGACCCTCTCGTTGTGGGTCAGGAGCATTATCAGGTGGCGCGCAAGGTGCAGGGAACCTTGCAGCGCTATAAAGAGCTGAAGGATATCATCGCCATCCTCGGCATGGACGAGCTCTCCGACGAGGATAAGTTGATCGTCGCACGCGCGCGCAAGGTTCAACGCTTCCTCTCGCAGCCGTTCTTCGTCGCCGAAGTCTTTACCGGGGCGCCGGGTAAGTACGTGAGCCTTAAAGACACCATCTCGGGCTTCAAGGCCATCGTCGAAGGCGGGATGGACGACTTGCCAGAGCAGGCATTCTATATGGTGGGCTCTATTGAAGAGGCGGCGCAAAAGGCCAAATCCCTCTAGCTGCCCGCCGGGGGTGATGCGGTTCGTTGTGGGTCCGGAGATTGTGTATGGGGCACTACCGAATGTTGGATCATGGCATAGGTGCCGGAGAAGCGACTTCCAGCACGTTGCTAGCGCTCTGCGAGGAGTACAAATATGGCTATGACCATGCATGTGGACATCGTTAGCAGTGAAACGGCCATTTTCTCCGGTCAGGCGGTAATGGTGTTCGCCCCGGCGGCGATGGGAGAGGTGGGAATCACGCCGCGGCATGCTCCGCTGATCACGACGCTGCGGCCGGGCGAGGTCCGAGTGCAGCCCACCGAGGGCCAGGAGGAAGCCTTTTATATCTCGGGCGGTATCCTCGAGGTTCAGCCGCACGTCGTGACCGTGCTTTCCGATAGTGCGCTGCGTGCCCATGATGTGGATGAGGCGGCGGCGCTTGCGGCCAAGGAGCGCGCCGAGCAGGCGATGCAGGACCGCCAGTCGCAGATTGACTACGCGCGCGCCCAGGCGGAGCTTGCGCAGGCCGTGGCGCAGCTGCGTACCGTGGAGCGGCTACGGCGCCGCCGCGCGTAGGGTTGTGGTAACGGCGCCAAAATCAACTCTCGGATCTAGATTCTGCGGTTGACCCGCGCGAGGTAAATTCGCTAAGCCGGTGTAGAGCCGGCGCCGGGCGAAGGGAGGATCGCCAAGCAATGCTCAGCGTGGTTGTACTCGCTGCCGGGCAGGGAACCCGGATGCGCTCGAGCCTGCCCAAGGTACTCCATCCAATTGGCGGGCGAGCGATGCTCGGCTACGTGCTCAATGCTGCGCGAGCGCTGCACCCCGATGCCCTATACGTCGTTCATGGTCGCGATGGAGCCCGGCTGCGCTCGGCGCTGCCCGCGCAGGATATTCATTGGGTGGAGCAGACGGAGCCGCTCGGAACAGGCCATGCGCTGCAACGAGCGCTGCCCGCGATTGCCGATGAGCACCAGATCCTCGTAGGCTGTGGTGATGTGCCGCTGATTCGCACACAGACGTTGCAGTGGCTCAGGCAGACTGCCGGTGACAACGTAGGCTTGCTCACGGTGGTGCTCGCCGACCCTGGTGGCTATGGTCGGATTGTGCGGGATTCATCCGGTCAGGTGGAAGCAATTGTTGAGGAACGCGACGCCGATGAGGCGCAGCGCGCCATTCAGGAGGTCAACACCGGTATCCTCTGCCTGCCCGCCGCGAGGGTACGTGGCTGGCTCAACGAGGTGCGGCGCGATAACGCCCAAGGCGAGCATTACCTCACGGATGTCATTGCGCTTGCGCGAGAGCATGGTGTCGGCGTATCTCCTCTAGCGATGAGCGATCCGCTCGAGGTGCAGGGCGTCAATGATCGCGCCCAGCTGGCGTTAGTCGAACGGGCCTACCAGCAGCGTGAAGCGCATCGGCTGATGCGCGCTGGGGTCAGCCTCATGGATCCGGCACGCTTCGATGTCCGCGGCCAGCTCGTCTGCGGCACCGATGTCACGATCGACGTCAACTGTATTTTCGCGGGCGAGGTTGAGATCGCCGATGGGGTTTCGATCGGGCCGAATTGCTGCATTCGCGACAGCCGAATCGGTGCGAACGCGCGCATCGCCGCGCATTGCGATATCGAGGGCGCGATAATCGATGCCGAGAGCCAAGTGGGCCCCTTTGCCCGCCTGCGAGCGGGTACTCGGATGGCCGCTGGCGCCAAGATAGGTAATTTCGTTGAAACCAAGAATGCGGCCATCGGTATCGGCTCCAAGGTCAACCATCTGTCCTATATCGGTGATACCGAGCTCGGTGTGGGTGTCAACGTGGGTGCCGGTACCATTACCTGCAACTACGATGGGGTGAATAAGCACCGTACCGTGATCGAAGATGATGCGTTTATCGGCTCCGGCACGCAGTTGGTTGCGCCGGTGCGGATCGGTCGCCGCGCTACCATCGGTGCCGGTTCTACGATCCGCCGTGATGCGCCGGCGGATGAGCTCACCCTCTCGGGTACGTTGCAGAAGACCTTGGCCGGCTGGCAGCGACCCAAGAAGAAGCCAAAGCCAGAGGGCTGATAGGGCCGCAGGTGGTTGGCGTTCTGCAACAACCCAACAGCGTTTCTTTCGGTAAGCTGATCAATCCGCTAGGCTGATTTACTCGTCACCCCGCGCAGACCGGGGTCCATCTCTGGGTCCACCGCTTCTTGCCGAAATCCGCCCAGCAGCGCTTTGAGGTCGGAAACTTCGACCGGTTTGACCAAGTGATCATCGAACCCCGCCTCCTTAGAACGTTGCCGATCGCTGTCCTGGCCGTAGCCGGTGATGGCCACGAGGCGCACGCCCTCGAACTGCGGGTCCTGCCGGATCGAGCGAGCGACCTCAAAGCCGTCCATGCCGGGCAGTCCGATGTCCAACAGGATCACCTGCGGGCAGAACTCCGCCGCCCGTTGCAAGGCGTCGGGGCCGTCGCAGGCCACGCGCACCTCATGGCCCCACGCGCGCAGCAGCAGCGTTGCCATGTTGGCCGCGTCCGCGCTGTCATCGACCACCAGCACCCGCAGGTGGGAATCACCATCGGTCGGTGTATCGGGCGGCGCGGCGGCCGCTTGCGGTCGTGTCTGTGAAGACGCCAGCGGCAACCGCACGACGAACTCGCTGCCCTGCCCGAGGCCCTCGCTATGGACTTCGACGCTGCCGCGGTGCAGCTCGACGATGCTTTTGACCAACGCCAAGCCGATACCCAGGCCGCCCGCGGAGCGCTCCAGTGAGCGCTCCGCCTGGCTGAACAGCTCGAAGACGTGAGACAGCGTAGCGGCATCGATGCCCTCGCCTTCGTCGCGCACCCGGATGATGGCCTGCCCGTCGTCTCGCTCGACACTGAGCGTGATGTGCCCGTCATCGGCGTTGTACTTCGAGGCGTTGTCGAGCAGGTTACCGAAGACCTGCTCCAGCCGGGTGGCGTCGGCGTCCAACCATATTGTGTCCGGAGCCAGCGAGAGGGAGAGTTCCTGCCCGCGGCGGTCGATCGAAGGGCGCACCCGCTCCACGGCGCGCCCGAGGACGGCGTTGACAGCCAGCCGTTCGATATGCAGATGGATGCGCCCGCTGGTGATGCGCGATACATCCAGCAATTCATTGACCAAGCGGGACAGGTGCCGCACCTGCCGCTCGATGACGCCACGGGCCCTGCGGTGCAGCGCGTTCTCGTCCCGTTCCTGCCCGAGCAGCTGCAGGGCGTTCAGGATCGGCGCCAAGGGGTTGCGCAGCTCGTGGGAGAGCATCGCCAGGAACTCGTCCTTGCGCCGGCCGGCGGCGGCCAATTCTTCGGCCTGCTGCTGGATCTGCCGCTCCATGCGCTTGCGCTCGGTGATGTCACGGATGTTGCACTGGGCGAACGCGTGACCGTGATCCCGGTAGATGTTGCCGATGAGCTGCACGTTCTGGATTGCGCCCTGCGCGCTTCTGAGCGTCATATCCTCGTGGCGCACGTAGCCCTCTTCCCGCAGCTTGTGTATGGTGGCCAGGCTCTCCTCCTGGTTCTGGAACAGGCCGATCTCCCAAAGCTCTTTCCCCTCGAGCTGTTCGAGTGAGTAGCTCAGCAGGTTGCGCATGGACGGATTGGCGTCCGTGATCCGCATGTTCTGCGCGTCGAGGATGAGGATGCCGTCCCGGGCCGACTCGAACAGCCCGCGATAGCGCTGCTCGGAGCGCTGCAGCTTATCCTCGGCGCGCTTGCGCTCGGTGATGTCGCGCGCGATCTTCGAGGCGCCCAAAACCCGGCCCTGCGCATCGAGGATGGGAGAAATGGTGACGGCGATGTCCACCAACGTGCCATCCTTGCGGCGGCGGACCGTTTCAAAAGGTTCGACGCGCTCGCCGCGGCGGACGCGCTTCAGAATGCCTGGCTCTTCACCGATGCGATCCGGCGGAAGGAGCATAGTGATCGGCTGGCCGATCGCTTCCTCGGCCGTGTAGCCAAAGGTGCGTTGCGCGCCGGCGTTCCAAGTCTGAATGATGCCCTCGAGGTCTTTGCTGACGATGACATCGTCCGATGATTCGACGATAACCGCCAGCCGGACGTTCGCCTCTTCCGCCCGCTTGCGCTCGGTGATGTCCACCAGCATGTTGATGCCGCCCACCACCCGGCCGCCGGCATCGCGCAGCGGCGTCGGATAGGGCACGAACCAGCGGCGCGTGCCGTCCGGGCGCTCGAGGATGGCTTCCTCGCCGTGAATGGCGCGCTCCTCCCTGAGCGCGACGGCCATGGCGCAGGCAGCGTGCGGCATCGGGGTGCCATCGGCACGGTAGAGCTTCCAGCTTACGCACCATTGATCCGTGCCCAGCTTCGGCGTGTGCCCGGAGAGCTCGACGGTGGCGGGGTTGAAGTGCGTGAGGCGGCCCTCGGTGTCGGTGGTGTAGATCGCCGTGGGCAGGACGTCGATCATTTCACGGAAGCGCGCTTCGCTCTCGCGCAACGCCGCTTGCGCCGCTTTGTGCTCGGTCACGTCCTCGATGGCGAGCAGAATCCGCTGGGTCTTTCGCTGCGGGTCGAGGATGCGCCGGGCGTTGAGCAGCATGGTGCGCCGGCCCACCTGCTCGAAGTCGTGCTCGACCTCGAAGTCCTCCAGGCTGGTGTTCTGCGGTAGGAGTTGCTCCAGCAGCTTCTGCAGGCGCGGGATGTCCCATTGGTGATTGCCGAGCTCGAAAATCAACTTGCCGTGCGTCTCAGCGGGCGCGACGCGGAAGGTGCGGTAGAAGGCGCGATTAGCGCTTTCCACGCGCAGATCATCGTCGAGCACCAGCAGCGGCTCACGCACGGTCTCGACCACGTTCTCGGCGTAATCGCGTGCCACGGCGATGGCCTGCTCGCTGCGTTTGAGTGCGTCGATGTCCATGAGGACCAGGACCGCGCCGTCGACCTTGTTATCCACGGTCCTGTAGGGGCGCAGGCGCAGGGAATACCAGCGCCCGGCTTTGTCCCGCACCTCGAGCGTCTCATCGTGCACCTTGGCGATGACCTCCTCGAGGTGGTGCTCCAGGTCGAGCGCGGCGGTTTCCTCGGCCTCGGGGTCCAGCACCAGATTGTGGCGGATGTGGCCAATGGGCCGGCCCAAGTCGCTATCGCGCAGTCCGAGCTCCTTTTCCGCATGGGCGCTGAAGCGGCGGATGCTCAGGTCGCGACCGAGCAGCACGATGGTGAGCCGGATCGAGGTCTGGAGATTGGTCAGGTCGTTGTTGAGACGGTCGAGGGTGGTGTTGCGGTTGACCATCTCCTCGTTGACGGTGGCGAGCTCTTCGTTGGATGACTCGAGCTCTTCCTTGGAGGTTTCCAGCTCCTCGTTGATGCTCTGCAGCTCTTCGTTGCCGGACTGGGCTTCCTCGTTGACCGCCTGCAGCTCCTCGTTGGCTGCCTCCTGCTGCTCCTGCGTGGATTGCAGGTAGTCGCGCGTCTCGGCGAGCTCGGTCTCGAGCTCGCCGATGCGCTCGGAGGCTTCGTCAGGCGGCAAGCGCTCGGCCGCAGCCGGCTTAGGCTCGGCGGGCCGGTGCTCCCCTTGAGCGTCCTCGAACAGAACAAAGAAACAGCGCTCGCGCAGGTTTTTGAGCGGAATGACCTCCACGCTCGCCGTGCGCCTCTCGCCGTTGCCTTTGATCCGCACGTTATCCCTGCGCGCAGGCTGATTCTCCTTCTTTGCTTGGTTGATCGCCTCGCGCAGTGGCAGCATCAGGCCTGGCCGCGCCATCTTGAGCACATCGAAGCTTGCCTTGCCGCTGGGCGGTTGCAGGTAGGCACCGGTGGACCCGCGGAATTGCAGGATTTGCAGCTGCTCGTTGATGAGCACGCCGGGCGGGGCGAACCGGTTGACGGCGATCCGATCGGCCTCGCGCTGGGCATTGAGCTCGCCGTGCACACCCTCCCCCGCCGCGTCTTGTACCGCCGGCAGAGGGGGCAAGGCACGCTCTTCGCGCTCCTT
>JAKDMQ010000046.1 GCA_030452265.1 Nitrococcus sp. | reverse complement strand
GGGGCATTCTGTACGGGGGGGCATTCCTGCCCGAATACGGGCCGGCACGGCGTTTTTCGCTTTGCCGGGGGGGCTGTTTGCCCGCGCTCCCAGCAAGAAACCGCAGCGTTTAATGCGCGAACGCCGCTTCGCCCTCAATCAGAATGGGATTATCCTCGGGTGAGCCGTTACTGGCGGCGCGCCCTTATTGGCCTTCCGCTAGGTTGCAACAAAGGTAACGAGCGTTGCGAAGGCAATTACGCCAAACACGGTTCCGTGGAAAATATTAAGTGTCTTGGAGAAGGTTACCGCGAGCCAATTATCTACCTCATTCCTCACAACCGAGGTACTCATGGAGAAATCTATACTTTCCTCTGTCGACAGTCGGACACGATCGTAGAGCCTACGGAACAGTCTTTCGTGCCAGAGGAAATATCCGTCCAAACCCCAGAAAGCAACAGCCGGAAAGAACGCGAGGTAGACGAACGGAGCTTCTGGCGCACCGGCAGATAGTGCAAAAAGTGCCGAAACGAGGACAACAGACCAGCCCTTGAGTAGAAACGAGTTAACTGACATGCGGTTGATTACCGCCTGTATCATTTGCAGATGCGCCAGTTGTTTTTCCATCTCCAGGCTTCCAGTATGTGTGGCACCCTTATTTCTCACAGGCGAGCTCGAAGTTGACTCCGCATGCCGGACGTCCGCATCGCACATGCGCCCGATAATCCTCACTAACCGCACCTATCGTATTGGGGCATACGGGGATCGGCCTGGCAAGTTGGACGATAATCAGGGAAGAAGAGCGGGCATGCAGGGACGGCTTCGTATGCTCGACAGGTGCGTGACCGCATGTGCTCCAATTACTACAGCATCGGCAACGCGAGCGCCTACGCCGCCTGGAATCGGCGGTTTATTCTGTTTCGCCGTGTAGTTTGCACGCCAAAAGTCGCCCAGCGCCGCGCCCGTGCTTTATCCTCCAGGCGAGGAGGTGAGCCATGTGCGGTCGATTTGTGCGTCACACCCACGTTCGGGAGCTCACGGAGTTGGTCGGGGCGCTCGATCATCCCGCCGATCCGGGGGCGAGCTATAACATTACGCCCAGCCAGGACGTTCTCAACGCGCACGAGCATGGCGGCCGGCGCGTGCTGGTGCCGATGCGCTGGGGGCTGGTGCCGCGCTGGGCGAAGGACGCAAAAAAGATACAGCCCATCAACGCTCGTGCCGAGACCGTCGCCAGCAATGGCGTCTTCCGGCTCGCCTTCCGCACCGGGCGCACCTTGATTCCCGCGGACGGATTCTATGAGTGGATGCGCAGTGAGCATGGCAAGCAGCCCTTCTACGTCTACCGCTGCGATGGCAAGCCCTCGTGGTTCGCCGGCGTGTCTGATACCTGGCAAGGCGCAGAGCAGCCACTGACGACCTGCGCCATCATTACCACGGCGGCAAACGAAGACATGCAGCCTATCCATCACCGCATGCCGGTGATCCTGACCGAGGATTCCTGGGATACTTGGCTCGATCCCCACAACGAGGACTGGGCTGGCTTGCAGCGGCTGCTGCGGCCCTCGGCCGATGGGTTTATTGCCCTGCGTCCGGTGAGTACCCGTGTGAATAACCCGCGAAACGACCTGCCGGAACTCATCACGGCGCTACCCGGCGCGTGATCCTGGAGGGCTACCTGCTTTGCGCGGGAGGAACCCGCGGCCGGCCAGGAACCGTACACCGTTTCGAGAGGGCGGTCTTATTTGGGGCGCAAGCTCGGCTCCGCACTGTTTTTGATGAGGGGGCAGGCCACCACGACTATGTCGCGGCTATTGAGGCACCACCAGACGAAAGGGGCGAAACAGATAGGGCGGGCTACGCGCGTGGGCAGCCTGCTCTCTACTCTACCCGCGTCCAAGACGCGCGAAGGCGCTGGCAGGCGGGCGCAGGGGCCAGGGCGAGTCATGGAGAGATCATGACCGTTGCGCCCAAGCTGGCGGATATGCTCTGCACATTAACGCCGAGGAGCAGGGGATTGCCCGGCTTGCTCACAATCGTAACTCCCCCGCTGGGGAGGGCCGCCAGCTCGAGCCGGGGCTCGTTCCGTTCATCCGGAGAAATTGCGAAAGGCCAGAACCCGACATCGTCGGTGGCGGGATCGTTGGGTTTAATTCCCGGTGTCGGCAACTCTACCTCCAGTGTCTTCGACGCGGCTGCCGGCCGGGTGATCGATGTCACGCCATCCACAACAACGATGCTGGTGATGCATCGCAGCAACGAGCCTGTCCCGGCCTTGAAGTAGGTCGGCCAATGGCTGGGGTCGCACCACGCTCGCCGGTCATCGAGGGCGAGCTTCAACGCCGCGGAGTTGTACCAGGGCTTGTAGTTCCTAAGCTCTACGTCCAGCGGATTCTTCTTGGAAAGGGGGCCGGCAACGAAGGTCAGCACGTGATCAAACCGCACTTCGACGACTGTTCCCGGTTGCAGCGGCGGCGGGACGACTCGCCTGGTGCTGCCTTGTGACGAACGACGGAACAAACCACCCTCTGTCTCACTCCCCTGCTGCGCCCATGCGCCGCTGAGGTCCGCGGAATCTTTTCCGACGACAAACGAAACGGTGGCGCCGGGCACTCCGTTCAGGCCGTTCCGCAGGTCCGTGACGGTGCGGTCGTATGCCTTAACGGCATCGAAGCCGCCAGCGTTGTTCCAACTCGCAAGCGCCGCCGACGCCAGCCCGCCCGGCTTGAGGGCTGTCAGAATTGCGCCATAATTGGTGGAGAATGAGTTTCCGGGCGCAGGATTGTAGTTCTCGAAAGCATCCGGCGGCACCATATCGAAAATTGACCAGAGCGCCGTCGAGGTTGTACCGAGCGGGATATTGCCACTGGTGAGCTGAAAGCTTGCGGCGCTGAGGCCGCAGTACCTCACGACCGCGTTGTACCATCTGGCAGCCTCGGTCATCGCATCTATCCTCGGTTATGCCGCGCGGGCAGAACCGGGCGAGAGGGATGCCGTTGTTTCCCGCTTGACATGGCTGGCAGGGCGGAGATGCCTCCGGGTGTCCTCTCCGCCAACGGCGGAAAGAACACCCGGATCGCGTTTAGTTGAAGGCGTTCTGGATATTTGTCACCAGAGCGCCAAGCACGACCGGATTGCCTTCCTTCGGGTTCCCGCTGGTGACGGAAAAGGTCCCGTCGTCGTTGAATTTGACGACGTTCTGCCAGCCGCCGCTGGCGTTCGCCTGGAACCAGGGCCATACGCCCAGTCTGGCCGCCGCTTGGAAGTTTTCCTGGTCGGATTTTGCGACCGATGCGGTGCTCGTCAGCGTTGACATGACGCCGTCCACCACGATGAGAGCAGTCGTCGCCTGCTGCATGTTGCCGTCGGGGCCGAAGGTCTGCTCCCATGTGGGCGCACTGTGCTTCCAGAGATTGTTGTCGTTCTGCGCACGCGCCGTCTGCAGCGCCTTGGCATTGTACCAGGGCACGTATTTGGCCAGCTCGGGACTCATCTGCGTGCTCAGCGCGTAAGGGCCGCCCACCAGGGTCGCAAGCTTCTTGAAACTAACCTCCATCTTGATGCCTTTCGACGCCATGTCCGTAATGGTACGATCCCAGGCTGAGCTCGCACTCCCCGAAACGAACCAGTACTCAGCGGATACTTTCGCCTTGGCCCACTTGTGATCGAGCTTGGAGCTTTGCGTTTTGCTTTCGAGCGTGAAGCTCTTCGGAGTGCCGCTTTGGAGTGAATTGGTCAAATTGGTCGCGCTCGCAGTATAGGCCAGCCCGCCCGCCGCCCTTGCGGCGTTATACGCGTTCATGGCATTTGCGATGATATCGGTCTGGCCCAGTAAGGTCTGCATTGCCGAGATTTTCGAGCTATCGAGGCCAACGCTGTGGGCCCACTGATTGAACTGAGCAAGCGTCGCCTTGGTGATCTCAGCCTGGACGGACCAGTCGCTGACAGTCAGGGGATTATTTTTCTGGTATTCGACCCAACCCACGTAAGAATCGGCAAGAAGCACCTGGGCTTGGTTATCGGACTGCGGAATCAGATTATTGATGACCGCACCGTAGGTCTGGGAAAAGCTATTTAGTTGGGAGGTCTGGAAGAAGTTGTTGATTACTTGGGGTGGCATACTGTCAAAGAAGCGCCAGATTGCGCTACTGTCAGGCGTGAGGCTGATCGAGCCCTGGGCCAATTGAAATTGGTTGGGATCAAGAGACGCACCCGCCGTAAGCGCATTGTAGTATTGCGCCGTCAAGGTTTCCATAACGTCTTGCACTACACTGGTTCCCATAACGTCTTGTGCTACACTCATCTCGGATTCCCTTCGATTGATCTGGTTTCTTGAACCCGGAACGATGGTGTTCCGGGCGTTCGTGCGTCGACAACGGCCGGCGCCTGCGCCGGGACTTGGCAAGCACGGTTTCGCCGGCTGGCGGAACCGTGAGGTTCATTTTCGGCACGCCGGTGCGGACGTCGTAGAGAAAATGGTCACGCCTCTAGCGCGACATTGTGGCGCCTCAGATTGGAATGGTATTCGGATTATTTGGAACGCCCTGGCCGGACCGGTAAGTTCCTTCCACGACGTTGGTCATTTCGATACCATGTTCATTTGCGTAATCGGCCTTTGCGTCGGCCGTGAACCGTTCCGATTCGTCGTGTGTCACATGCGGAGTTCTTTGCTTCCGGTAGTATTGGCTGGACGCAAGAATGCCAGCGCTCATGCTCTGCACCATATATTTGGGCATTCACCGATCTCCTTTGCACTGCCGTACTGTATTCAGCAACGTCGCTTGGCGGTGGCATCCCTACGGCGTTCGTTCGCGCAAGCTTTGCTCGCTCGGTGCCATGGCCTTCATGCGGGAAGGCGATGCAACATTAAGCACTAATTGTGCCAATAAATGACTTACCTTGAGAGCACACGCTCGCGTCGCGCCCAAGGCGAGTATTGCCGCCATCTGAGGCAGCTAATTGAAGATCGTTAAGGTCTACCCTGGTTAGACACCGGCGGCAATTCTCGTCGCAATGTGACGGCGCACGCCGTTACCGCCCACCGTATGGGCTGAGTTCAATCCGATTCACCCAGTCAGCGAGAAATTGATAGGGTCAATCGCTGAATCGGAACCGCTCGATGATGCGCTTGGTCTCTGATGTATCCGTCTTGGCTCTCGGCGGGCTTTGGAGCTGGAAGTCGAGGTAGTCGAGCGGGCCAGCTGCAACAGGTTCGACAGCAGGCAAACTCGACCGGAGGTTGCTCGCAAAGCTTGTGTGTGGTACCCCCGAGGAGAGTGCCATGCAAGGGAGGGAGCGCGGCGAGGCGGCACAAGTCCTTGCGCGTGTAGCGCCGTGGCAAGGGCCGCACCGGCTACGCCTCTGTATGCGCAGGCAGGCCTGATCGAGGCTCTGGAGCCTTCGGGTCTGTAGCATCACGATCATCCTCCGATGATCCCAGACCCGGCCACTCAGACTCATCTCACCTTGGAATCACATCCTTCGCTCAGACTCATTTGTCATGGGAACAGCCCGCCTTTGACCCCAATGGCAAACTGTTTATAATCGACTACCCTTAATTGGGGGCAGAAGCCGCCCAGAGCACCGTTTGGGGCGGTAATCAAGCGTTCCATTTCGCCCTTGATCCATAGACCCATCATGGTAATCCGATTGTGTTTCGCGGCATGGTAAACCAAGCGATAGTCCCTGGTACTCGGGAAGAGGATCAACCCGATCCTGCTGGGCTCAGCGGCGAGTGTCCTATCCGGACCTGTGTGCGTGAGGCGCTCGATGACTACTTCCGCCGGCTTGATGGCTGTCAGTGCGGCGGCCTCTACAAGATGGTTCTCACCGAGGTCGAGATCCCGCTGCTCGAAGCGGTGATGCAGGTCTGTTCAGGCAATCAGACCAAGGCGGCGGAGATGCTGGGCATCAATCGCAGCACATTGCGCAAGAAGCTCCAGCACTATGGGCTCGATCATTGATCTTGCCACTATGGCGCAGTGTATTGCCTCTGCGTACGCCTTGACGACTACCAGGCTTTAGCGCGCAATCATCGCGTTAGCAGGCAGCGAGGAAAGCCGCGAAATGTCAGCAGATCCTCTGCTCTGTCCCGTGCGACGAGCGCTTATCAGTGTCTCCGATAAGACCGGCGTTGTCGATTTTGCCGGCGCGCTCGCCGCGCGTGGGGTAGAGCTACTCTCCACCGGCGGTACAGCCCGGCAGTTGCGCGAATCCGGGCTCGCGGTAGTGGATGTCTCGACCTATACCGGTTTTCCCGAGATCATGGACGGCAGGGTGAAGACACTGCATCCGAAGGTGCATGCGGCCTTGCTTGGACGGCGCGGGACGGATGACGCGCTCATGCAGGCACATGGGATCCAGCCGATCGATCTGCTCGTGGTCAATTTGTATCCATTCGAGAGGATCGTTGGCGAGCCCGATTGCGCTAAGGAGGAGGCGCTTTCGAACATCGACATCGGTGGGGTCGCGATGCTGCGTGCCGCGGCGAAGAACTATGCCGCGGTGGCCGTGGTGACGGCCGCCGCCGATTATCCTCGAGTGCTCGAGGAGCTGGACGAGCACGGTGGGTTGAGCGAAGGCACCCGCAAGCAACTGGCGGCCCGGGCTTTTGTGCAGACCGCGCATTACGATGCCGCCATCGCGCATTATTTCAGCGCTCATATTGCCGATGAGCAGGGCGGCGAGCTCCCACGGACGTTTAGCCTGCCGCTGTATAGGACGCATGCCTTGCGCTATGGGGAGAATCCTCATCAGCGGGCGGCTTTCTACCAGCAGCCGGGAGCCGGGGAGCGCCCGGTGGCGAGTGCCGCCCAGCGGCAGGGCAAGACGCTTTCGTTCAACAATATCGCGGATACGGATACTGCCTTGGAGTGTGTCCGCGTCTTCGGCCGGCCGACCTGCGTCATCGTCAAACACGCCAACCCTTGCGGGGTGGCCATGGCGAGCTCGCTGCTCGAGGCCTACGAGCGGGCCTATCAAACGGATCCCACCTCGGCCTTTGGCGGGATCATCGCCGTCAATCGTCCGCTCGATGCGATGACCGCCGAAGCGATTGTCAAGCGCCAGTTCGTGGAGGTGATCATCGCGCCGAGCATCGACGATGAGGCCTTGGCGCGAACGGCGACCCGCAAGAACATACGGGTGCTTGCCTATGGGCCGTGGGACGCCGAGGTGGATTACCGCTATGACCTCAAGCGCGTGCGTGGCGGATTCCTGATTCAGGATATCGACGCCGCGATTCTCCCGGCTGGCGGTGAGCTGCGCCCGGTCGGCCGCCGGACTCCCGATACGAACGAGCTAAACGATTTGCTGTTTGCCTGGAAGGTCGCCAAATTTGTTAAATCCAATGCCATCGTCTACGCCCTGGATGGCCGCACGTTGGGTATTGGCGCCGGGCAGATGAGCCGGGTGGATAGCGCGCGGGTCGGCGCACGTAAGGCGGCGGATGTTGGCCTTGGCCTCGACGGCGCCGCACTAGCCTCCGATGCATTCTTTCCGTTCCGTGATGCTATCGATCATGCCGCGGCAGCCGGCGTCAAGGCCATCGTTCAGCCCGGGGGCTCGATGCGCGACGATGAAGTGATCGCCGCCGCGGACGAGCACGGGATCGCCATGGTGTTCGCCGGCATGCGCCATTTCCGGCACTGACCGTCGCGGCTACAGGATCCCGCGGGCCGCAGGGCGGCGCAGCGCCGGGAGGGGTGGGAGTGACCCATGAAGGTTCTGGTCATAGGCAGCGGCGCACGTGAGCATGCGCTGGCATGGGCGGCGGCCCGCTCGGCTAATGTCGAGCTCGTCTACGTTGCGCCGGGTAATGCCGGCACTCGGCAGGAGCCGAAGCTCCAGAATGTCGCCGTTGGAGCCGAGGACGTGCCGGCGCTGGTGGATTTCGCGCGCCAGTATGAAGTTGACCTGACCATTGCAGGTCCCGAAGCCCCTCTGCTCATGGGGGTGGTCGACGCCTTCAATGCGGGCGGCTTGCGCTGTTTCGGCCCGAGTCGAGGCGCCGCCGAGCTCGAGGGCTCAAAGACCTTCTGCAAGGATTTTCTCCTCCGCCATGGCATACCAACCGCCGAGTATCGCGTATTCACGGATCCGGACGCGGCGCGCGATTACATACGCGAGCGCGGGGCGCCAATCGTGGTGAAAGTAGACGGCCTCGCCGCGGGCAAGGGCGTGACCGTCGCCATGAGCTTGGACGAGGCGCTGCAGGCCGTGCAATCGGCTCTTGTCGACAAGGTTTTTGGCGCCGCCGGTGAGCGTGTCGTCGTGGAAGAATACCTGCGGGGCGAGGAGGTGAGCTTCATGGTTCTGGCCGACGGCGAAAGCGCGCTGGCGCTTGCCACAAGCCAGGACCATAAGGCTCGTGACGAGGGCGAGAAGGGACCAAACACCGGCGGAATGGGTGCCTATTCACCGGCTGCGCTGGTGAGCGCATCGCGCCATGAGCGCATCATGGACGAGATCATTGAGCCCACAATCGCGGGTATGGCAAAAGATGGCCGGCGTTATGTCGGTTTTCTCTACGCGGGTCTGATGATTACACCGGATGGCTCAGCCAAGGTGCTCGAGTTCAATGTCCGCTTGGGTGATCCCGAGGCTCAGCCTGTACTCATGCGGCTCAAATCCGACCTGATCCAACTCTGTGATGCCGCGCTTGGCGGGCGTTTGGATCGGTGCTCGGCCGATTGGGACGAGCGTGCCTGCCTCGCCGTGGTGATGGCATCGGGCGGCTATCCCGGTAACTACAGTAAAGGGCACCGCATCACAGGGTTACCAACAGTCGAGCAAGCGAACTGCAAGGTTTTCCATGCGGGGAGCGCCTTTGATGAGCAGGGCAACCTCATCAACGTTGGGGGGCGGGTGCTTTCGGTGTGCGCGCTCGGGGAAACGGTGAGTCTGGCTCAGGCACGAGCCTACGAGCTCGTTCGAGCCATTCACTGGGATGACGTTTGTTATCGCGGCGATATCGGCTATCGGGCGGTGGAGCGGGAGCGCAGGCGAGGCTTGGATAGGGAGATGTATCAGCATGGTGCTCAAAGATGATCGACAGGTCGCACTTAATGAGCTAGTGGCTCACTGCGAGGCCACCGCACGGCGTTATCGTCATGCGGCTGACATTCTTGCCGGAACGGGCAGCGAAGCAGCCTTACGGCGATTTGCGGCTGAGCGCGACGGTTTGACCCAGCGCTTGCGCTACCAGGTGCGTCGCCTCGGGGACTTGCCCGATGCCGCGAATGCCAACCGCGATACGCAGCAGATTTTTGACGAAAGCGCCATGGCGCGCCTGGCCGCGCGGGGCGCGACGGCCGTACTGCGCGAGCGCATCGATGGTGAGCAGCGAATAATGGCATTGGCCAATGCCGCGCTTGCCGAAGGGCTGCCCGAAGCAGTGCGCCACATCCTGGAGGCAGCCCGCGAGGACGCGCGGCGCACGATCGACTTACTCGCGCAGGAATCAGATCGAGCGGCGGCTCAGCGTAACTGATGCGGCTGACGCACCTCCCTGTGTTGGACGCCGAGCAGCAATCCAAGGTCGTGCTTGGGCCCCAGCAGATCATGTAGGGTGTATTGGGAGAGCACGCTAAAGAACGCTTCCAAGGCTTCGCCTAGCACCTCTTTGAGCACGCACGACGGGGTGATGCTGCACTGCCCGTGCGTTGCGAAGCACTCGACGATGGCAAGATCGCTCTCGGTATCTCGAACCAGTCTGCCGAGATTGATCTGCTCGGGTGCCATACGTAAATGCATACCGCCGTTTTTGCCCCGAACAGTCTCTATATAGCCGAGACGATTGAGCTCATAGGCCACCTTCATGAGGTGGTTCTTTGAGATGCCGTAGCGCTCGGCGATCTCCTTGATGGTGGCGAGCTCATCTCCCTTGACACCGAGATACATCAATACCCGTAAACAATAGTCGGTATATCGGGTCAGTCTCATGGCGTTTTTTCCATGTCTGTTGGGCCGGGTGTACACGCCCCGCCTGCGGCAAATTCTCGGGTAATGCCGTGGCGTACGGCTAGCCCGAGCCATCTCTTGCATCGCGGCGCTTGGCAAGCCCGCATGGCTGGCATCCGCTACACATTAAACATGCATCGAACAGACTAGTCCATCTGGGTCCTATTCGTATAGGGTGCTAGGCACGGTTCAGCCGCCCGCATGCGCTCAGTCGAGCCGGTCACCCTGCAGAAACTGGATAATGCTGGAGAAATCGCGCCCGCCATTGCCGTTGGCGCAATGCATAGCGTAGAGGCTGCGCGCCAGCGAGCCCAGCGGTGTCGAGGTGCCGGAGGCGAGGGCGGCGTTCATTGCCAGCATGAGATCCTTGGCCATGAGGTCGCCGAGGAAACCACCTTCATAGCCCCGGGCGGCGGGAGCGTTTGTCATTACCCCAGGAAATGGGTTGTAAACCTGCAACACCCAATTGTTGCCGGAGCTCGACTTCATGATCTCCGAGACTACAGTCGGATCCAGGCCATGGGCCACGGCCAGGTTCAGCGCTTCGCAAGTGCCAATCATTACGACTCCGAGCAGCATGTTGTTGCACATCTTGCCAAGTTGCCCGGCGCCGTGGCCACCGGCGTGCAAGACGTTCTTCCCCATCGACTCTAGAATCGGGCGGGCGGCCTCGAGTGGCCCCGCTTCACCACCGACGATGAAAGTCAGGGTGGCAGCCCGCGCGCCGGCGACGCCGCCAGAGACAGGCGCATCGAGAAAGGGGAGATCACGAGCGAGAGCCGCTTGGGCAACGGCTCGGGCATCTTCGGCGGCGATCGTGCTGCAGTCGATCAGCAATGTCCCGGCACTCGCACTTGCCAGTAGCTGGCCGGAGCCCATGTAGAGGTCGCGGACCTGCTCGCCGCTCTGCAGCATCGATATGGCTACCGCGGCATTTGCCACCGCCTCGGCCGCGCAATCGGCCGGGAACGCGCCCGTGTCGGCGAGCTTTTGTCTGGCCTCGGGAACGATATCAAACACTGCCAATTCGTGCCCGGCCTTGAGCAGATTGCTGGCCATCGGGCCACCCATATTGCCGAGGCCGATGAACGCGATCTTTGCCATGGCTGCACCTCCGCCGCACAGGCCGCGCCTGCGCAACAGCGTGTGTGAATGGGCGATACTGATGGCATGATTCGTAATTCGGTCGGGAACTTGAGCGCCGAAAAGGCGGGGGAAGCAACTGTGCTTCCCCAAACCACGGTTATCTGCCCAATAATAGCGCAGTCCGTTTCACGCGCTGGATAGCCGACTTCGCCCTATGCACGCTCCAAGGGCTGGGCGCCAGCCGCAGCAGCGACTTCCCTGTCGCGGTTCGGGGGCCGTTACGGGTTGTTGCCCAACGGCTGCGGCTTCATTGGCACGAAGCGGCCGCCCTCGCTGGTTGCATATTACTTGTATTGATTATGACCCGCGGGCCGCGTGCGGGTTCCATTACTAGGCAAATTTAGCCCACGCGCTAGGCCGCGCGCGGATTTGGGGAAATAAGGGGCGGCCGTCGCCGGTGTCTAGCGCAGGCTGATAATGGGCCAGGCGTGCTGCACGGCGTGCTGGCGTAGCTCTGGATCCGGATCAACCACGATCGGGTGACAGACACGCTCCAACAGCGGGATGTCATTATGCGAATCACTGTAGTAATAGCTACCGGAGAGTCCGTGCCCGGTATGCTCCAACCAGCCTTCCAAGGCCTTGATTTTGCCTTCACGGAAGGTCGGGATGCCTGTGATCGCGCCCGTGTAGCGCTCACCGACCATCTCCGGATCGGTAGCGAGCAGATGCTCGATTCCGAACAGGGCCGCAATCGGCTGCGCCAAGAATCGATTGGTAGCGGTTATCATAACTAGTGTATCCCCGCGACCGCGGTGTGAATCCACCAGATCGCGGCCTTGATCCAGAACGATCGGACGAATGTGCTCGTCGATGAACTGCGCGCGCCAGATCCGCAACTGTCGTGGCTCATGCTGAGTCAGGGGTTTCAGCGCAAAGCGCAGATACACATGGATATCCAAAGTGCCTGCCTGATAGGCCCGATAGAAGCGTTCGTTTGCCGCGGCATACTCGGCGCCGTCGACGATGCTTCTGTCCACGAGAAAACTACCCCAGAGGTAGTCGCTGTCGCCGGCAAGCAGGGTATTATCGAGATCGAACATGGCAAGCGCCAAGAGGAACCTCCGATTATGGATTAGCCACCGCAGCCGCCTATGGTATAGGAAGTAACAGGCCAGTGGCTGGCAATTTGGCGCCATTCATGCGCTTATGGAAGAATACGCTTCATATTCTCGGTTCTATTGCTGTACTATTAAGTGATTGATTCAGACGGATTTCGGCTAAACGTAGGGATTATCCTGAGCAATGCGGCAGGATGGGTTTTTTGGGCCCGTCGGGTCGGGCAGGACGCTTGGCAGTTTCCGCAGGGGGGTATGAATAGGCATGAGACACCCATTGACGCGCTCTATCGTGAGCTTGACGAGGAGATCGGGCTCGAGCCCAGGCATGTAGAGGTGCTCGGCCGGACCGAAGGTTGGCTGCGTTATCGCCTACCGCGCCATTTAATCCATCGCCGCCGCCGTCCGGTTTGCGTCGGTCAGAAGCAAGTATGGTTTATGCTGCGCCTAACGGGCTCGGAGGAAGTTGTCCGGCTGGATGCGTGCGCGCAGCCGGAGTTTGATGATTGGCGTTGGATACACTATTGGCAGCCGGTGGATGAGGTGGTGTTCTTTAAGCGCCGAGTCTACGATCAAGCACTCACACAGTTGGCACCGCTGCTGTTTCCCCAAGGGCCGCCACAGCGGCCGCAAGCGCGGTCACGGCTGCGCCATCCTTATAGTCGGCATTACCGGGCGCGCCAACCTAGACCGCGCATAAGGCGGAGCTGAATGCTCGAGCTTCTCTACCGCATTGTCCAGAAGGTGAACGCTGCCAGAGATCTGGATCAGGCGCTCAAGATCATTGTTGATCGGGTGGCGGCTGCGACGGCCTCTGACGTGTGTTCGGTCTATCTCGTTGCCGAGGATCACGCTAACTTGATGCTCATGGCCACGCGTGGCCTCAACCCGAATGCGGTAGGACGGGTGCGGTTGCGGCTCGATGAAGGTTTGGTGGGCTTGGTTGCCGAGCGCGAGGAGCCGGTCAATTTGGGCGATCCCGAACGGCATCCCCGGTTCCGCTACGTTCCGGAGACGGGCGAGGAGCGCTTCCATGCCTTTCTCGGCGTGCCCGTCATTCATTACCGCCAACTGTTGGGCGTGTTGGTTGTTCAGCGCCAGGAGCACCGTCGTTTTGGTGACGACGAGGTCGCCTTCATGGTGACCATGGCGGCACAGCTCGCCGGTGTGATCGCCCACGCGCAGGCGGTGGGCAGTATCGATACCCTGCATTCGGGACGCCGTGCGGGGCGCAATCAGCGCTTGACTGGAGTGCCGGGCGCGACCGGAGTTGGCATCGGCATTGGCCGGGTGATCTATGCGCCGACTGATTTTGCCGCGGTTCCGGACCGAGCTCCGGAGAACGTTGAGCTCGAGGAGGAGACCTTCCTCGCTGCCGTACGCGCGGTGCGCGCTGAGCTTGCGGAGCTCTCGGAACGGTTCTCCGGCAGCGTGCCGGATAGTGAGCATATGCTCTTCGAAGTCTATATCCAGATTCTGGACGGCAATACGTTGGTGGAGGAAACCCTGCGCCGGGTTCGGGATGGCCAATGGGCGGTAGGGGCGGTGCGCGATACCATCGCCGAGCAAGTACGCCTATTTGACGAAATGGAGGATCCCTACCTGCGCGAGCGCGGGAGCGACATCCGAGATATCGGCCGGCGACTGCTGATGCGGCTTTCGGCGGCGAACGAGGACACCCGCAGCATCCCCGAGAAGACCATTCTAGTCGGCCATGAGATCAATGCCACCCAGCTTGCCGAGATTCCACGCGAGAAGCTCGCCGGGGTGATTGCGGCAACCGGCTCGGTAAACTCGCACGTGGCGATTTTGGCGCGCGCCTTGGGCATTCCGGCGGTAATGGGAGTGGCCGACCTCGACGCGGCTCCGCTAGAGGGTTGCGAGCTCATCGTCGATGGCTACGCCGGGCGCGTGTACGCGCAACCCGGGCGAGCGGTGCGGCGGGAATATCGGCGCATGATGCGCGAGGATGCGCAGATTTCCGATCGCCTCAAGGAGTTCCAATCGCTGCCGGCCGAGACGCTGGATGGCGTGGGCATAAGCCTCTATGTCAACACCGGCTTGATTGCGGACATCAGCTCCTCATTGGAGATCGGCTGCGATGGAGTGGGTCTTCACCGTACCGAGTTCCCTTTCATGATTCGCGATCATTTCCCAGGCGAAGAGGAGCAGGTTCGGCTCTATCGCGAGGTACTAGAGGCCTATGCGCCTCGCTCGGTTACCCTGCGCACGCTCGATATAGGGGGGGATAAGATACTGCCTTACTTCCCCATCACTGATGAAGATCCGTTACTCGGATGGCGCGGCATTCGGGTGACGTTGGATCATCCGGAAATCTTTCTGACCCAGCTACGAGCTATGCTCAGAGCCGATATCGGGTTGGGCAATTTGCAGATTATGTTTCCTATGATCAGCCGCTTAGAGGAGGCGGAAGAGGCGGTAAGGCTGGTGCGGCGCGCGCGCAAGCAGTTGCACGAGGATGGGTTGGAAGTCAACGATCCGAAGCTTGGCGCTATGATCGAGATCCCGGCGGCCGTCTATCAGGCGGATAGCCTGGCGCGTCGACTCGACTTTCTCTCCATCGGCAGCAATGATCTGGCGCAATATCTCCTTGCCGTTGATCGCAACAACCCTCGGGTCGCATCACTCTACGATGAATTGCATCCCGCGGTGCTGCGGGCGGTAAGCTCGGTAGCCGAAGTTGGCTGCCGGGCCAAGGTGCCGGTCTGCGTGTGTGGTGAAATGGCCGCGAATCCAGCTATTGCGCTCTTGCTGCTCGCGATGGGGGTGCATGGCTTGAGCATGAGCAGCCCCAACTTGCTGCGCGTAAAATGGGTTATTCGCAGCTTCAGCTTCGCCGAGGCCAGGGAGATTTTGGAGCAGGCGGTTAGCATGGAGTATGCAGAAGAGGTGCATACCCTGGTTCGCAACGCATTGAAAAGCAAGGGTCTGGGCCGGCTGATGCGCGCTGCCAAATAGGCATTGGGGCACAGATGCAAATAATAACGCGTGTTATTTGACAACGCGTTCAGATGCGGTTAGATTGTAGGTGTTGGGAATGGAGAGTCTTAGCATGTACGTCTGCATCTGCCGCGCCGTTACCGAAGAGGATATTCGCGCCACGCTCGACGATGGTGCCTGCTCCATGCGGGAGCTGCGCCAACGTCTTGGCGTGTGCTGCGGCTGTTGCAAGTGCGCTCCGCACGTGCGTAAGCTGCTGGTTGAGCACCGCCAACTCGAGGCTCCGTCAATGAATCTGATAGGCGTGGAGCCTGCTTGAGACGCTGACCGCTTCAACCCCGCTAGTGCCGGATGATAGCTATGCACGAGCTCATCATTCCGGCTCCGCCCCAGGACACTCCTCATCGAAATCCCAGCCCAGCGCTTGGCGCACCGACTCGGGAATGTCGCTCATATGAGTGTAGTTAAGGTGCGAGATTCCGAGCACTGCCTGGTTGTCCAACGCGCGAAAGGCGCGAATCTGGGAAGCGGTGAACGGAAAATGCAGGAAATGCACCGATGAGGCCCTGCCTTGCGCGTCGGCGCGCGGCACATCTTGCTCGGCCGCCGCGTTGATGTATTCGTTACCCAAGCGTATGTATACGCTTTGCTCGACGCCGCCCAGCGTTTGCAGTAGCCGCTCGCGGCGCAGACGGTCATCGACCTCGAACATCAACGTTGCAACGAGCTCTTGTCCCTGCGGGATGAGTGGGTTGTATGCGGCGAGCTCGGCGGCAATTTGCGCCTCACCGCCACGCTCGATATAGAGCATCTCGTGGATTTGCCGCCACACGGTCGCGTAGCTCTCAAAATAGAAGCTGGCGTGGGGGCCCACCTCCAAGCGACGGTTGCGCTTTAGCTGCTTGATCTCTTGAGTCTTCTCGCCGCGTATGACCGCATATTCCGGCATCGGTAGAATATCCTCGTGCGTTATTACGCGTTGCGCCATGATGTGCCCCCGTGCTTTGTCAGATCTCGAGCCCGTAAGCGCGCGCGAGCAGCTCGATCGGATGCCGGGCGGGCTCGATCGCTGCCGATCGGCCATCCTCCGCGGCCAGCCGTTCGATCCCCTGTGCGATGTGAACCCCGGCGAGCGGGCATTCCGAGGCGAGCCAGCGCTTGCCCTCAGTGGCGACTCTGCGTGCCACCGGCCGCCCGACTTTGAGGGCGACATCGAAATTGTCGCGCTCCACGCCCCACACGCCGCCATGCCCCGAGCAGCGTTCGATGACGGATACGTCGGAATCCGGTAGCAATCGCAACATCTCGGCGGCTTTGGCCCCCATGTTCTGGGCGCGAGCATGGCAGGCCAGGTGCACCATGATCCCGCCCGGCAACGGTTGCAGCCCATCGGCGAGCCCTTCATTGCGGGCGATGTCCATGATGTACTCGCTGATATCCATGGTTGATCGGGCAAGCTTTTGTACAGCCGGGTCGCTTTTTGCGATCAGCGGCCATTCGAATTTGATCATCAATGCGCAGGAGGGTATCAGGGCAATGATTTGATAGCCGTTCTCGGTCCAGGCGCAGAGCTCTCGAGCGATCGTTGTCGCGGCCTCGGCAACCGCTTCCAGCTCACCCTGCTCCAAGCGCGGCATGCCGCAGCAGCCCGGGTAGACTACGCTGGTGTCTACGCCGTTTTTCGCCAGCACGGCACGGGCGGCGCGCCCGATAGCAGGATTATTGTAGTTGACGAAGCAAGTTGCGTAGAGGACCGCCCGGCGGCCGTACGCCGGTGCCTGAGTATTGAGCGCGGGCGGATTATCCTGCGCCTGGTGCAAGAATGTGCGGCGATGATATTTGGGCAATTGCGCGCTTTTGTGTATGTGAACCGTCTTTTCCAGCAGCGCTCTGGTGAGTCGATTGTCCGTGCGCGTCGTCCAGTTAACCAGCGGGGCAAGCGGAGCCGCCAGACGGCCATTGCGATCGGTGCGACTTAGGGCATGGTCGGCCATGCTATGGCGCTGCTCGCGTTCGTCCACGCAGCGGTGGCGCAGCATCAAGTGTGGAAAATCGATATTGAGCTCATGCGGTGGCACGTAGGGGCATTTCGACATGAAGCACATGTCGCATAAGGTGCAGGCATCGGCCACCTGCTGGAACGCTTGGCTGGGGACGCTTTCCACCTCACCGGTCTCGGACTCATCGATGAGGTCGAACAAGCGCGGGAAGGCGTCGCAAAGGTTAAAGCAGCGCCGGCAGCCGTGACAGACATCGAAGACCCGCCGCTCCTCGGCCTGCAGCTTGTTCCGATCGTAGAAATCGGGATCCTGCCAATCTAACGGATGGCGCATCGGCGCTTGTAGCCCACCTTCACTCATCTCTCAGGTCTTCTCTGCTGGTCGTGAGAACATGTGGGATGGCCCGGATGACGGGGCCTGTCGACATCCGCCCACAAGGCCGTGAGCGGATATCAGCAGGCCTTGGATTGTACAAGCGCGGCCTGCTGGATCAGGGTCTGCCGATATTCACCCGCGACGCTGAGGATGAACTTCAATGGGCCCTAGTCCTCCAGCCCATCGAGCGCTTTTTTGAAGCGCCCGGCATGCGAGCGCTCGGCCTTTGCCAAGGTCTCGAACCAGTCGGCGATTTCGTCCAATCCCTCCTCGCGTGCCGTGCGTGCCATCCCCGGGTACATATCGGTGTACTCGTAGGTCTCACCGGCGATAGCCGAATTGAGGTTCGCCCGGGTTTGGCCGAATGGCTCTCCGGTCGCGGGATCGCCGACCTCCTGGAGGAACTCCAGATGCCCGTGAGCATGGCCGGTTTCCCCCTCGGCAGTGGACCGAAACACGGTGGATACATCGTTGTAGCCTTCCACATCGGCGCGTTGGGCGAAGTACAGGTAACGTCGATTCGCCATCGATTCGCCGGCGAATGCCTCCTTCAGGTTTTGCTCCGTCTTGGAGCCTTTCAATGCGGGCATCGGCGACCTCCTTGCTGGGTTGACTACTGTAGGGCCTGTTGACATCCACCCACGACGCCGTGGACGGATGTCAACAGACTCTAGCGCGGAGCGGGCAACCGCGCTATCCGGTATCTCAAAGGGGCTTCACGACAACGAGTATGACGATGCCGATCAACCCCACGACCGGTAGCTCGTTGAACCAACGGTACCAGACGTGACCGCGGGTATTCCGATCGTCCCGAAACCGGCGTGCCAGCCTACCGCAATAGACATGGTAGCCGATGAGGAGCGCGACCAGCACAAGCTTTAGATGAAGCCAGCCCTCACCGAGCCAACCGGGTGAGAGATAGAGTAGCCAAGCGCCGAAGAGCACCGTGAGCGCGCCGCTTGGAGTCATTATGCCCCGGTAGAGCTTGCGTTCCATGACCTTAAAGCGCTCCCGAGCGGATGCATCCGTTGCCATGGCGTGGTAGACGAACAGGCGCGGTAGATAGAATAACCCCG
>JAKDMQ010000246.1 GCA_030452265.1 Nitrococcus sp. | reverse complement strand
TGCTCAGGCGGAACACCGAGGTGCGCACCAGGCGCTGGTTGAGCCCCAGCGGGGTAAGCAGCGCAATCAGGCTGCCGAGCCAGACCGTCCCGCCGCGTGGCGCGATGGCGTCGCCATAGACGGTGATGATCAGGGAACCGGCACGAACGGGGCGGCATGCGCGGAATTCCTCGGAAAGCTGCTCGACGATACGGATGTTCGACATACTCTCCCGATGGTGCGCGGGACAAGCCTCCCCGGCTGCGGCTTGGGATCGGCTTGCATGGGGCACGGAAACGCTCTGTACGATACACCGCGTTGCCGCGTACTAAGATATGCGTTGCGGGCTTCGAAAAACCTTGCCGCCGCGCCGTCATCCCGGCGTAGGCCGGGATCCATCTTTTTGTTGTTCTGAAAAATGAAATGGATTACGTACGCCAAAAGGTTTGCGTAACCTAGGAAGACTAAGATGGACCCGGGCCTACGCCGGGGTGACGAAACAGTGGACAACGGCCCCCGGATCTGTGTCCCGGGCAGGCTGCGCCGGAATGACGCAACTCGAGCAATCAGAGACAAGGCGCGCGCCCGGCGCGATCAACGTGTCCGCGTATCGAAATGCGCTTGCAGATCCCGCCAGACTTGCACGTAGCCGCGCTGCCGAAAGGGTGCGTTGAGCGCCCGTGCCGTCACGCGGTAGGCATAACGGCTCTCGAACATGAAGGCGAGCGTATCACTTAGGTAGGTCGGCTGCAGTGGCGCGTGCGTCGCGGTATCGAAGGTCTTCGCATCCGGGCCGTGGGGCGTCAGGCGGTTGTGCACACTGGCTCCGCCCGGCTGAAAGCCCTCTGCTTTCGCCTCATAAACACCCCGAAGGAGCCCCATAAACTCGCTCATGACGTTGCGATGAAAGTAGGGTGGGCGAAAGGTGTCCTCGGCCACCAGCCAGCGCGGCGGGAAGATAACGAAATCGACGTTGGCGGTTCCCGGCTGGTCACTCGGCGAGTGGAGCACGGTGAAAATCGAGGGATCTGGATGGTCGAAGCTAACCGTATTGATGGTATCAAAGCGCGCCAGCGGGTACTTGTAAGGGGCGTAATTACCATGCCAGGCGACTACGTCGAGCGGTGAGTGATCCAATGTGCACGCCCATAGCTCGCCCTGGAACTTGGCTAACAACGTGAGCTCGCCCGAGCGCTGCTCATAGGCGGCGACCGGTGTGAGGAAATCACGCGCGCTTGCAAGACCATTGGCCCCGATCGGCCCGAGCTCGGGCAGCCGGAAAAAGCCGCCGAAATTCTCGCAGACATAGCCCCGAGCGGCATGCACGCCCTCGGCGAGCTGCACCTGAAATTTGACCCCGCGTGGAATGACGGCGATCTCGCCGGGAGCGAGCGCCAAGCATCCCATCTCGGTGCGCAGCTTCAGCTCACCGAGCTGCGCGACGATCAGCAGCTCGCCATCGGCGTCATAAAAAAAGCTATCGGTCATGTCGCGATTGCAGGCATAGAGATGGACGGCGCAGCCTGTCTGCGTGCGGAAATCGCCGGCCGTACAGTAAGTGACAAGGCCATCGATGAAATGGGTAGGAGAGTCGGGGAGCGGCAGCGGATCCCAGCGCATCGGATTGGGGTCCGCCGGCAACGGCTCGTGGGGCCGTGGCTGCAGGTCGGCAGCATCGATGCGCCGGTATTCCGATTGCACGACCGAAGGCTGAATACGATAGAGCCAACTGCGCCGATTGGCCTCGCGCGGAGCCGTAAAAGCCGTGCCGCTGAGCTGCTCCGGATACAACCCATAAGGTGCGCGCTGAGGCGAATTGCGCCCGCGCGGCAGCGCCCCTGGAATCGCCTCTGTCTCGAGCTCGTTATGAAAGCCACTCATGTAAGCAAGCTCGTGGGCCGATGTGGTCATGGCCTCTAACCTCTAGTGTCTCGTCACATCTCGTGTGTCGTTTTTCGGAATGTCATGTGTTCATCGCATCACCTACCGTTCTGGTGGATGCGCTCCGCTTATCCACCCTACCCGTGCCGTCGTTACCGGTACTGAGTCGTAGGGCGGATAAGCGCAGCGCATCCGCCATGAAGTTGGTCATCCATACGAAATATATGAGTGACAGGACACTAGGATGTTCCTTAATACACCCGCTCGGTCGCTTTGTATGAATCAAAAGACATGTGTCATGTGGCAGATTATGTGTCTATTCAGCGCAGCAAGCTGGCCGACACTACCCTGTAAGTGGTGCTACCAAGCCGCCGATCCCTGATTTTTACGATACACTATACGCATAGCATATAGCGCATTCTGTAAGACTTTGTTAGTCGTGACATGCGGAGGCGAGACAGGCGATATGTCCAAGCAGTTTGCCTCCCAGGACGATCTCGAGCCCAAGGCGATCACTTTCGAAGCGCTGGCCGAGGGGCTCTATGCCTATACGGCGGAAGGCGACCCAAACTCAGGCGTCATCGTCGGTGACGACAGCGTCATGGTCGTCGATACCCAAGCCACTCCCGCCATGGCGCAGGCATTGATCGAGCGCATACGCGGCGTCACCGACAAGCCCATCCGTTATTTGGTGCTGACCCACTATCACGCCGTGCGCGTTCTCGGCGCCTCCGCTTATGAGGCCGAGCACATCATCGCAAGCCGGGGCACGTTCGATCTGATCGGCGAGCGGGGTCAGCAGGATTACGACTCGGAGCTCGCGCGCTTCCCACGCCTATTCCAAGGCGCTGACTCCATTCCGGGCCTCACTTGCCCGACCTTGGTCTTCGATGGCGGCCTGAGCTTATGGCTTGGCAAGCGGCGGGTCGAAATCCGCCACCCAGGCCGCGGTCACACCAAGGGTGATACGGTGGTATGGCTGCCGGCGGAGAAGGTGCTTTTCAGCGGCGATCTGGTGGAGTACGGGGCTACCCCCTATACCGGCGATGCCTACCTGCGCGACTGGCCGCATACGCTTGCGCGCGTGCGCGAGCTGGGCGCGGAGAAGCTCGTACCGGGGCGCGGGGCGGCGCTCACTACACGCGCGAGCTGCGAGCAGGCCATCGCCGGTACGCAGGCATTTCTGACCGACCTGTTCGAGGGCGTGCGTAGGGCGCGGCAGTCCGGCAAGTCCCTGAAAGCCGTGTACGATGAGGTCTATTCCGCCCTCGAGCCCAAGTACGGCGATTGGGTGATCTTCGATCATTGCATGCCCTTCGATGTGAGCCGGGCTTATGATGAGTCCGGCGAGTACCCGGAGCCGCGGATATGGACCGCCGAGCGCGACCAGGCGATGTGGCAGGCGCTCGAGAGCGGTTAGCCGAGGATCAGCCAGTGTCACCGGTCTACGAGCGACCCGTGTATGCCTATCGGCGCGCGGCTGATCAAGACGCCGCACAACCGACGCACCATCCCGTGGTAATCGTCGGTGCCGGCCCGGTGGGCCTTACCGCTGCCATCGACTGCGCCGTGCACGGCCTGCCCAATGTGCTGCTCGATGCCGAGGACACGGTGTGCGACGGCTCCAAGGCTATCTGCTTCGCCAAACGCACACTGGAGATATTCGACCGGCTCGGATGTGGCGAGCGGCTGATGAAAAAGGGCGTCGTCTGGAACCTCGGCCGGGTATTCTTCCGCGAACGCCAAATCTACGAGTTCAATCTGGCCCCCGAGGCCGGCAATGGGCGCCCGGCGTTCATCAACTTGCAGCAGTATTACCTGGAGCAGTATCTAATCGAACGCCTCGGCGAGCTCGACGCCACGGTGCTGCGCTGGCGTAATACGGTCACGGCTGTCGAGCCCCGCGCCGATGGTGTTGGCCTGACGGTGGAGACACCCGATGGGCCGTATCGGATTTTCTGCGACTATCTCATCGTCGCCGACGGCGCCTGCAGCTCGATCCGCCATCTGTTGGGTCTGTCTTGTCAGGGGCAGGTATTTCAGGATCGTTTTCTGATTGTCGACGTGGTGATGCAGGCGGATCTCCCCACAGAGCGATGGTTCTGGTTCAAACCGCCGTTTCACGCCGGTCAGTCGGCCTTGCTGCACCGCCAGGCCGATAACGTCTGGCGCATCGACTTTCAGCTCGGCTGCGATGCGGACCCGGACGAGGAGAAACAGCCTGAACGGGTGAGCGCGCGCATTAAGGCCATGCTCGGCGAGCGCACGTGCTTCGAGCTCAAGTGGGTGAGTGTCTATACCTTCCAGTGTCGGCGCCTGGAGCGTTTCCAGCATGGGCGGGTTTTGTTTGTCGGCGACGCCGCCCATCAGGTATCGCCGTTCGGCGCGCGGGGGGGCAACGGGGGGATCCAGGACGTGGACAACCTGATTTGGAAGCTGGCGCTGGTGCTAGCGGGTACGGCGCCAAGCGTGCTTTTGAAGAGCTACGATGCCGAGCGCATTCCGGCAGCGGACGAGAACATCCTCAACTCCACACGCAGCACCGACTTCATAACCCCCAAGAGCGAAGTGAGCCGCGCCTTTCGCGACGCCACGCTGATGCTCGCCGAGCACTACCCATTCGCGCGTCGGCTGGTTAATAGCGGCCGCCTCTCGGTGCCGGCCGTGCTGCACGGCTCGCCGTTGATCACGCCCGATGCCGATCGCTTTGACAGCGCTCTGTGTCCAGGCGCGCCCTGTGGAGATGCCCCCATCCAAACGGCCGCGGGCGAGGATTGGCTCCTGCGCCAGTTAGGCAATGGCTTTACGGGGCTTTACTTCACCGGTGCGCACGGGAAAATGCCGGCACGCGTTGGCAGAGTCATCGAGCAGCTCGCGGCCGGCACCATACCGGTGGAGGTGCTGGTAGTGGGCGGGCGCCTGACGGGCGATGCGCCGGGGCGCGGCATTATCGATGTGGGTGGCTTGGTACAGCGGTGCTATGGAGGTTCTCCCGGCACGTTCTATCTGATTCGCCCGGATCAGCACGTATGTGCCCGTTGGCGGCGGCTCGAGCTCGAACCGGTGCGCCGCGCTCTTGGGCGGGCATTGGGGCGGGTGGCGCT
>JAKDMQ010000245.1 GCA_030452265.1 Nitrococcus sp. | reverse complement strand
TGGTGGAGCCAGGCGGGATCGAACCGCCGACCTCTTGCATGCCATGCAAGCGCTCTCCCAGCTGAGCTATGGCCCCAATTAGCAGAGCAAAATTCTAGGGTTGCCCCGGTGCGCTGTCAAGCGCCGAGCCGGCATTACCCACATTGCGCTGGATCCAAACCTCTGCCGCTTCAACTCGGCGTAGCGTGGCCTCACGCCCAAGCAGCGACAGCGTGATGTCGATCGGCGGCGATACGGGTCCGCCGCAGACGGCTATCCGCAGCGGTTGAGCCACTTCGCCGAGCTTGACTCCCAGGGCGTGCGCCACGGCCATTACCGCGTCATGCACGCCTTCCACGGTCCAATCCTCGAGTCCGGACAGCTCCGCTCGCACTCTGGCGAGCAGGCCTGGAGTCTGGGAGGAAAATGCCTTGCGTGCCGCTTTTGCGTCATAGTCGGTTGGATCACGGTAGAAGAACAGGCTTTGCTCGGCCATTTCGAGCAGCGTCTTGCTCCGTTGTGCCTGACTCTTCACGATTTCCTCGATGGGCGGCCCATCGACCGGGTCGATTCCACGCACACCCAAATGCCAGCTTAGATGACGTCCTACGTGGCTCGGATCGCACGTCATTAGGTAATGCTGATTCAGCCAGAGCAGCTTGGGCCGGTTCAGGCTGGCCGCCGATTGGTTGATCTCATGGATATCAAAGTGCTCCACCATCTCGTCGATCGAAAAGATCTCCTGGTCGCCATGAGCCCAGCCGAGGCGCACAAGATAGTTCAACATCGCCTCGGGCAGAAATCCCTGATCGCGATATTCCATGACGCTGGCCGCACCGGCCCGCTTGGACAGTTTCCGGCCGCCTTCGTCGAGAATGATTGGCACATGAGCGTACACCGGTGGTGCAACGCCGAGTGCCTTTATGAGATTAATCTGGCGGGCGGCGTTGCTCAGATGATCATCGCCGCGGATGACGTGGGTGATCGCCATGTCCATGTCATCGATCACCACGACTAAGTTATACGTGGGCGTTCCGTCGGCGCGGACTATGATGAGATCGTCGAGCTCGTGGTTGCGGAACACGACGCGGCCGCGGACACGATCATCGACGACGGTTTCACCTTCCTCGGGTGTTTTGAAACGGACAACCGGTGGCGTACTGGCATCGGCCGGTGGTTTGGTAAGCGACCGACAGCGCCTGTCGTAACGCGGTTTCTCCTTGCGCGATAGCTGCCCTGCGCGCAGCTGCTCGACGCGCTCGCGCGAGCAGTAGCAGCAATAGGCCTTGCCCTGCGCGAGCAGCATCTGGATTACTTCCCGGTAACGCTCGAAGCGCTCGGTCTGAAAAAACGGCCCCTCGTCGTAGTCCAGCCCGAGCCAGGCCATGCCTTCGAGAATGGTATTGATCGCCTCGCGCGTGGATCGCTCACGGTCGGTATCTTCGATACGAAGGACAAACCGCCCGCCATGGCGGCGCGCGTATAACCAGCTGAACAGCGCCGTGCGCGCACCACCAATATGCAGATCCCCGGTCGGACTGGGGGCGAAGCGGGTCTTGACGATCATTGCGCGGCCTTCATGGACAAGCGTTCGACACGCCGCGGGCATCAAGCGACCACGGCTACACAAAGATGCAATTTATGTTATCAGCTTGCCGGGAAAGGGCGGAAGGTCTAAATCCACGAGTGCCGGTTGCCGGTCCAAGAACCCTCAAATCAGCATACGTGCGAATTTCACAGGTCGCTCACTCCCACGACGGATATTGCTCTGGGTTTGGTCCCCGGCGCTCGACGATACGCGGGTAGGCAATGCCGGACTGGGCTGGGTGTACTTTCCGAGATTTCCGAATCTCGAATGTCCACGAATCGCCGTAGTCGAAAATATAATACAGCTTGAGACTTTCGAGAGGATAGACATCACGCAGGCATATCTCCGCGTAGGGATCTTCCCTCCCCTCGCAGTCCCAAGCCTTTGTGTACTCGATCTTGCGGTTTCGATAGTTCCGGCCCGCATAGAAATCGTAGAGATGGTCATTATCGAAAGATACCGCCTCCTGAATCGCGAAGTGAAGATCTTCGAGTGTGGCGTCGTCCGGAATTTCGATCACACGAACGCACTCACCGTCCAAGTAAGCCCCAAAGACACATTGGACGCTGAGGGTGTATATAACTGGCTCGGCACTGGGATCGCGAGTTCGCATGTTATCCGCCCCCTTTTTGGTTCTTCATGCTGCCCAACCGCCAAGCTAAGCACCTCTTTTCATAGAATGCGGTCAAGTATAATCGTTGAGCTTCTTGCCCGCTTGTTGCACGCTCGGCGGGCAGAGGGTCGTGTGGGTCGGCGGGCGACTACCCACTCGCGCAATCGGTAGCTGTAGCGGCCATGGCGAAGGCAAAGGCCGCATACCGCTTCGAGTGGCGAGCGAAGGCTAGTGTGCCAAATCGTGGCAGGAGCGAAGTTCCCCAGCGAGACGCGGCCCTCTCATAAACCCGCGGAAACTGGGAAGTAAAATACGCGTGCTGGCCATCCATCACGCCTGCCGTTGTGCTTATTTTCTGCCCTTGGCAGAGAAGCTGCTGCTTTGTGGTGTCCATGATTGTTCCTGCCAACAGTCAAGCTCACGGACGACAATGGTGCGCGGAACTGTCGTCCGGTGCGGCGCCTTGTTGGATGAAGCCGCTTCACGGAGAGGAATGGCGGCGTCCCAAAATTCCAGAATGTAGTCTCACGCCCTCAGGCTTAAGGGACCATTCCGGAGGATCATGAGGCTATATGACCATGAAATCAGCAACCGGCCAAGACTTCAAGTGCAACGACGGCTCCAGTCCGGCAATAACCACGGATGGAGAACGGACATGCAGGGACAGCGTCGTTCGTTGGATCAGGTGCGTGATCGCATCTGGTTCAACCACTTCAGCATTCGGACCGCGAAGGACTACGTGGGCTGGATTCGACGGTTCATTCTGTTTCATAACAAGCGGCATGCCTTCGAGATAGTCGCTTCGGAGCTGAACGCGCGCCTTTTTGATCGGCATCGGCACTCGCCGCGACGGATTTTGAAAGCGGTAGCACGACCGCTATATTGGACTTTGGAACGTATTGCGCCGGGGTGATATGGATGTTACGGGTTCATTCACAAAAACGCCGTAATACCGCATGGTTGTACCATTTCAGTTTTCGATTCTTTGTCATATACCCCCAATTATGCCCCCAGCAGCCACCGCCTACCGCTCGCCGGATATCGTGATACTCGCGACACCCACCCATTAATCCGCCCCAACTGCCGCCATGCGGCCTCTTTGAGCACGCCCTTATAGCGCGGTGATTGCAGCACCAGCAGGCATACCCTGGCCGGCCATTCCGAGTCGTACTGCTCCATGACGGTGGTTCTATCCCTGGCAACCTGCTCCCGCTTGCGCGCGGCTGCGTTCATGGCTTTGGGTCCAATCGACTTCCGCGGCATGGCTACCTCCAATGGTGAGAATCACGATCGGCGGACGGCTGAGGACTGGCAGGCTCTGCGGCGATGCGTGGCGGTAGCACTCGGGCTTGACCGGCCCGCGTAATCGTCGGACCATACAACTGTTCCCGATAAATCGGGCTAGCGAGACTGCCCTTCGGGGCAGCAGCCCCGGCAAGGCGATACCAAGCCATGCCGGGGTTTTTTTCCTATTCCTGCCGGTGCTGGCGTGCTGCTGGGCTGCTTGACGCTGCGTGTTGCGGGTCTAGGAAATGGCGGGCGCAATGGCGGTGATGCCGGGTGGCGGTAGCGGGTCGTCCGGTGAAGCGCCGCAATCAGGCCCCATACCCGATTGCTTCTCGAAAGAACCGCTTGTACTTAGGCGCGGTGTGCCGAGAGTCCAGCACGCCTCGCACAATCCGCATGAAAATTGCCGGAGCGAACGGGTCTTTTGGGACCATGCTTCCTTGCTGAACCCCACGCAGAAGCTTGTCTGCGCCTAATATCCGGCATTTCGCATAGTCAACATAGCTTTGGTGCTTGAAAAAGGCGTGATCGCCAGGAAAGAGCTGGCATGTGGAATCGTGGTATATGCCAGGGCGCGTTGTCGATACCGACACGAGCAATACATCGCGCGAATTGCCAGCCGGGTCTGTCAAGCAGATGAATAGGTGCTTTCGATCCGGGTCGTTGGGCGGCCCGCTTGGAACAAGCAACGCCGCGCGCTGGCAGGGGATGAACAGCCTCACAACTCCGCAAGGAGTCTATCGAGCGAACGCTCGGACTCTATACGGTCGCTAAGCTCTGATGCCTCGTCGTTGGAACGCCCGAGCGCTAGGAATACCTTCCTGTATGAGATGGGAACGGATGATCCATGCGGGTTTTTCCATTCCCGGCAGTTCTCGTGGGCATAGTCGCGAATCTTCCAGCGCGTCATGTGGCCGAATTGCTCCCAGACATGATCCAGCACTTCAATATCCGCGTCGCTGAGCTCATCCAGGTCATCGCGTGACACATCACGCTTCAGGGACAATTCATTGTTCGCCTTGCCTGATACCCATTCATCCCAGCCGCCTGGCGATGACTCGACATCACCGTCCATGTGGTTGAGAGTCTGCGACAATACCGGGCCCTGTGGCATGGCAACAAGATGGTCGCCAGCCATAGGCGCTCCATATCGCGCTAGCGCCTCGCGCTCGGCAAGATAGAGAAGCTTCATGAGCTTCAGATGCGACATTGTGCCGCCACGTTTATCGAGGAGGTATGCCGCCATCTGTGCTGCTTTACGCTCGTTAAACATCATGTCGGCACCGCCCTTCGTAGTGCCTCAGCCCCGCAATACCCAACCATGGAAACTATAGCACGGCAACAAACGCTGACCGGCCGACTGCTCAATGACGTGCGGCATAAAGAGTCTACCGCCTCACGCCGGTCCAGGTGGTCGCTGGATGCAATGGCGGGAAAGCCGAGTGGGGCTGAAACGTGCGACCGGTAGTACGTCAGCGCAACGCCGGGTCGAGGCGCG
>JAKDMQ010000244.1 GCA_030452265.1 Nitrococcus sp. | reverse complement strand
TCCGTAGCGGACGGCGGTCCGAACCCTGAGCAGACAAACTCGCTATTCAGCCGCATGCGGGAGCTGCACGAGACGCTAGTGATCAGCCTGCGGGAGGAAGGCAGCGGCTCGGAGCGCATCCGCGAGCTGCGTGGGGAGATGAGCGATCTCTTCCTCTCCATGAAGTTCGCCCCCAAGGTGATTGAGGGTATGGCCGGGAATTTGCGCAAGGCCGTCGAGCGTATCCGCCGTGCCGAGCGCGAGGTGACGCGGATTTGTGTCAAGCAGGCCGGTATGCCACGCAAGGAGTTCCTTGCGCAGTTCCCAGGCCGCGAGACCGATCCGCGCTGGGTAGAGGAGTTGATCCGAGCGGACAAGCCGTACTCCGAGGCCGTGGCCGCGCGCAAGCAGAATGTGCTCGAGGCCCAGGCCGCCTTGGCAGCTATCCAGGAGGTCACGGGATTGGCGGTGATTGAGGTCAAAGAGATCAACCGCCGTATGTCCATCGGGGAGGCCAAGGCGCGGCGTGCGAAGAAGGAGATGGTGGAGGCAAACCTGCGCCTGGTCATCTCTATCGCCAAGAAGTATACCAATCGCGGTCTTCAGTTCCTCGATTTGATCCAGGAAGGCAACATCGGCTTGATGAAGGCGGTGGACAAGTTCGAATATCGGCGTGGCTACAAGTTCTCCACCTACGCCACCTGGTGGATCCGTCAGGCCATTACGCGCTCGATTGCGGACCAGGCGCGGACTATTCGCATACCGGTCCACATGATTGAGACCATCAACAAGCTCAATCGAACCTCGCGCCAGATGCTCCAGGAAATGGGGCGTGAGCCGCAGCCCGATGAGCTGGCCGAGCGCATGGAAATGCCAGAGGACAAGGTGCGCAAGGTTCTCAAGATCGCAAAGGAGCCCATCTCGATGGAGACGCCCATCGGTGACGACGAGGACTCCCATCTCGGGGACTTCATCGAGGACGCTGCCGTGATGTCACCAGTCGACTCGGCTACCCGGGAGGGTCTGAAGGAGTCCGTGCGCGAGGTGCTGGCGGGATTGACTCCACGCGAAGCCAAGGTGCTGCGGATGCGTTTCGGCATCGATATGAATACCGACCATACCCTGGAAGAGGTCGGCAAGCAGTTCGACGTCACGCGCGAGCGGATTCGCCAGATCGAGGCCAAGGCACTGCGCAAGCTGCGCCATCCAACGCGTTCGGAGTCGCTGCGCAGCTTCTTGGATGAGACCTGAAATCTGTCTCGGATAGTGCACAGCAAAGCGATCTTTACTCACAAGCCTTTGAACGGTGCCATTGGCGGCAAGCCCGGGGTCGGGGCTTGCCGCCGAGGCGCTTGGCCAATGTCGTAAAGCGCGGGGCCGTGCGTCGCCGATTTCTTCGATTTCGGGCGCATCCGCGCAAGGTTCAAGCGCCGCGCGGAGCTAGGCCCGATTCTCCCGCACGCGTTATACTTTCGCCCTGCCAGATTTTTCAGCGCGCAAACAGTCAAGGGCCTGTAGCTCAGTTGGTTAGAGCAGGGGACTCATAATCCCTTGGTCGAAGGTTCGAGTCCTTCCGGGCCCACTATAAAAAACTTAACTGACCTACTAATTGGCCATGGTACCTCCACGGTGAACCCGCGGTGGGGGAGCAGATTCACCGAAAACGCTGCCACTCTATCGCCAACGACCCCATCAGGTTCTGTTCGTCCATCCGCGCCGCAGCCGCCCAAGGACGAATTAAAGCCACCGCGGAGTGACTGCACGTGGCCGCCAGCCGTGCGCGCTCATCCCGGCTGACCGCTCAGTGCTTCGTCGGCTCGTCCTTCTCGCATCGCGGAGTCCAGCACGCCTTGCTCAATCCGCGCAGAGATTTGGGTCTCATACCAGTCACAGGCTCACCTTACATTGTGGCGCTGTAGCCAAATAATTCACCGTTTACACGAACTCTTTGCGGCGCTATTATATATGTAAGTCTACCTTTCTATAGTAGAATATGGCACTGAGTATCAAGGATCCTGAAGCTGATCGCCTGGCGCGAGAGGTAGCGAAAGCTACCGGCGAGACCCTGACCAGCGCCGTTGTGCGGTCCCTTCGCGAGCGTCTGGCGCGGGTGCGGCGGCGCCAGCGGCGACATTTGAGCGAGGAAATCCTCAAGATCGGCCGGCGTTGCGCGGCCCTGCCGGTGCGCGACGGTCGATCCGACGACGAGATAGTCGGCTACGACGAACGCGGATTGCCGCACTGAATGATTCTAGGATGGTTATCGACACTTCGGCCCTGGTCGCCATACTCGGCATGGAGCGCGAGTCGGCAAGACTCGCGGATGCCATCGAGTCGGACCTGACTCGACTTCTCTCTGCGGCGAGCGTCGTCGAAGCCGGACTTGTCATTGAGTCCCGCTACGGCGCGGCCGGCGGGCGCGAGCTCGATGTCCTGATCGCCAAAGCGGGCGTGTCGATAGAAGCCGTCACCGCGGAGCAGGCGGATGTCGCGCGCGAAGCATGGCGTCGCTTTGGCAAGGGCCGGCACACGGCCGGCTTGAATTTCGGGGACTGTTTTAGCTATGCACTTGCCAGGATCAGCGGCGAGCCGTTGCTGTTCAAGGGCAACGATTTCGCGTGCACGGACGTCGCGATTGTTCATTACTGAAATCAGTATCAACGCTCACCGGCGAATTTGCTGGTGCCCACACTATCCCCCACCCTTTCGAGCACGATGTGGCCGCCGCGACCCGCATGCGCAAGCACCAGCGCAACGAAGCTCCCTCCTGACTGGCATGGGCCGCGGCAATGTATCTTTGTCAGCGAGTCGGGCCATGACGCTGTCCGAGATCGCCAAAGGCTTCGGCCTGGCGAGCTTCGTCGGCGGCTGCATCCGGCGGTTTGAAGCGAAGATCGACCAGGGCAATGATCTCGAGCAAACAGTTAAATTGCTAATACTAGATTTGACCCCGCAGGGGGCTCTCCGTAGGGGGCTGCTCGTCAATCACCCATCGATCAGTCTGCATGCAGCGGGCAGGCGCGGGAAAGAGTGTTTGTGCTTTCTATACTCAGCACGAGGATTTAATGAGAATTCCGAGAAGTATTGAGCCATTGGTTCGCGATGGCCTCGTGGACAAAGTCATCCGTTCGCTCAAGAGCGGCAAGGAGGCCACTGTCTATTTGGTCCTCTCCGAGGGAGAGGTCCGCTGTGCCAAGGTCTATAAAGAGGCCGACAAACGCAGCTTTCATCAGCAAGCGCAATACCAGGAGGGGCGCAAGGTAAGAAACAGTCGTCGCGCGCGCGCCATGGCGAAGCGCACTCGCTATGGGCGTAGAGAGCAGGAGGCCGCCTGGCAAAGCGCCGAGGTAGATGCCCTATTTCGTCTCAGCACCGCCGGAGTGCGGGTTCCACAGCCTTATGGCTTCGTCGACGGGGTGTTGCTGATGGAGCTGATCGTCGATGAGCACGGAGACGTTGCCCCCAGGCTGAATGATCTGGAGCTGACGGGGGCGCAGGCGCGCGCCTATCAGGGCGTGCTGATTAGGCAGATCGTGCGGATGCTCTGCGCCGGATTGATCCACGGTGACCTCTCCGAGTACAACGTGCTCGTCGGCCGCGACGGCCCGGTCATTATCGACCTGCCACAAGCCGTTGATGCGGCCGGCAACAACAACGCCTGCAGGATGCTCGAGCGGGATGTCGACAACCTGACCACCTATTTCAGTCGCTACGCCCCTGAGCTGCGCACCAGCGACTATGGCAAGGAGATATGGGCGCTCTACGAAAGCGGCGCCCTCCATCCCGAGATCGAGCTCACCGGCCGTTTCGAGCGCAGTGCGACGCCGGCCGATGTGGCGAGCGTCCTGCAGGAAATCGAAGCCGCACGCGAGGAGGCAGATAAGCGGCGCTACGATTTGGCCGCCTCGATGCTAGAGCTAGACGGCTAGTCGTGTTGTGCCGCGCCGGTCCGGGTGATGGGCCGGCGCGGGATGTCGGTCGGTCAGATGGTGTTGACCTTCGCCTGAGTGCGGCGGCCGCTGCCGGGCCGGGTATTGTGGCCAGGCCGCCCACTGCTGTTTGGGTACCCGTTCTGCGATGGTTTGCGGTGTGGCCGATTGGGGCGTGCGGATATCGCGCTTCGGCCTTCGCTGCCGGTTTCGGGCTCGAAACCCTCGATTACGTTTAAAGGAAGGCGGCGGCCGAGCAAGCGCTCGATGGCGGCAAGGTGCTTGCGCTCGTCGCTACTCACTAAAGACACCGCCTGCCCTTCGCTGCCGGCCCGGCCGGTGCGGCCGATGCGGTGGACATAGTCTTCAGCGATGTTCGAGAGCTCGTAGTTGACCACATGCGGCAACGCCTCGATATCGATCCCGCGCGCGGCGATGTCGGTTGCCACGAGCACTCGCACCCGGCCGTGCTTGAAGTCCTTCAGCGCTTTGGTACGCGCGCTCTGGCTCTTGCTGCTATGGATCGCAGTGGCACTCAGGCCGTCGTGGTCTAGCTGCGTGGCCAAGCGGTTGGCGCCGTGTTTGGTGCGCGTGAACACCAGTACCTGACGCCAGTTGCCCTGACCGATCAGGTGCGAGAGCAGCGCACGCTTGCGACTCTGGGGGACTGGGTGGAACGTATGCGTAACGAGCTCGGTGACGCTGCCGTGCGGGGCGATGTCAACTGATGCCGGCTCATGCAGCAACTGATCGGCCAGCGCGCGAATCTCCCTGGAGAACGTTGCCGAGAACAGCAAGTTTTGGCGCTGTTTTGGCAACGCGGCAAGGATTTTGCGGATATCGCGGATAAAGCCCATATCGAGCATGCGGTCGGCTTCGTCGAGGACAAGGATATGGACCCGCGAGAGATCGACGGTCTTCTGCTGCAGGTGATCGAGAAGGCGTCCGGGAGTAGCGACCAGTACATCCACGCCGCGGCGCAACGCGTTGATCTGCGGAATAATCCCGACGCCGCCGACGACCACGGTTGACCTAAGCGCGAGATGCTTGCCGTAGGTCCGCACGC
>JAKDMQ010000243.1 GCA_030452265.1 Nitrococcus sp. | reverse complement strand
CACTCGATGCGGTAGAGATCGAGCCGTCGGTCTTTGATGTTGCGCACCGAGCCCTCGGCGCGCAGCGTCTTGAGCTTGTCCATATCGAGGTCGACGATCAGGGTCATCTCGGTGTTGGGCGTGCTCTCCGCCACGATGCCGTCATGGGGAAAGGCGAACTCCGCCGGTGAGAACACGGCGGCCTGCGAGTACTGAATCTCGATGTTCTCCACCTGGGGCAGATTGCCGACGCTGCCGGTAATGGCTACGTAGCATTCGTTCTCGATCGCCCGGGCTTGGGCGCAGCGGCGCACGCGCAGATAGGCGTTGTTGGTGTCGGTCCAGAATGGCACGAAAAGAATCTGCATGCCTTGGTCGGCGAGCAGGCGTCCGAGCTCGGGGAACTCAACGTCGTAGCAGACCAGAATGCCTACCTTGGCGACGTCGGTGTCGATCACTCGCAACGACTCACCGCCTTGCACACCCCAATAGAATCGCTCGTCCGGGGTGGCGTGCAGCTTGTACTGGTTATCCGTGGTGCCGTCACGGCGGCAGAGATAGGCGACGTTGTAGAGATTGTTCTTTTCGTAGACCGGCATGCTGCCGCAGATGATATTCGTGTTGTAACTCACCGCGAGCCCGAGCATGGCCTCGCGCATCTCATCCGTATAGCGGGCGAGCCCGCGCATCGCCTCGGCCGGCTCGTCCTGGTTGAACTGAGCCAATAGCGGCGCGTTGAAAAGCTCCGGGAATAGGATCAAATCGCAGTTGTACCCTGCCAGGGCGTCGACGAAGAATTCCACCTGCATCATCAAGTCATCAAAATTCTGCACCCGGCGCATCTGCCATTGCACGGTGCCGACGCGGACGATCTTCTTGCGCCCACCGATCAGCGGCGTTCTACCGGCTTCGTAGAAGATGTTGTCCCACTGCACCAGCGTGGCGAAGGCGCGGGATTTCAGATCCTCGGGCAAATAGCCCGTGATGATACGGCGGACGTGAAAATCGTTGGCGAGCTGGAAGGAGAGAATCGGATCATGGATCTCGCGGCGCTTGACCAGCTCGATATAGCGCTCCGGCGTGAGCTCCAGGGCGTGCTTGCGATAGCCGGGGATACGGCCGCCGGCCACGATGGCACGCAGGTTGAGCTTGCGGCAGAGCTCCTTGCGGGCATCATAGAGGCGCCGGCCGAGGCGCATGTCCCGATAGTCCGGGTGCACGAAAACATCCACCCCGTAGAGCACGTCCCCATTCGGATCATGGTTGGTGAGAAAGCCGTTATCCGTGATCTCCTGATAAGAGTGCTTGTCTCCGAAGCGGTCGTATTCCACGATCATGGAAATGGCGGCGGCCACCACCCGGGCGTTATCCTCGATGCAAATCTGGCCTTCGGCAAAACGGTTGATCTGAGCGGCAAATTGCTTGCGACTCCAGGCGCCGCCCATGTCGGCGTAGACCAGGTCCATGATGCGTTTGATGTCGGGATAATCGGACAGGCGCAGATTGCGAAGGCGCAGGTGATGCTCTTCGATATCCCCCCGACGAGGAGGTTCTGCTTGATTCGGCATAATCGTTCGGTCGGATCGGAAGATGGACTCGGGATACAGCGGCGTTGGTAGGCCAGCATATCATGCCGCATGGGAGAAGGATTGACTGACCGTGAACAGAGTAGACCGACCGACAGTCAGCGTACAAACGCTCCCGATCGCCGTGACGGCAGTGCGCGGCGCGCGCGGTAACGGGAGTTGCTACCGCGAGAGGCGCCAAAATTGCGACGTCAAAGAGCCAACCAAGTTGCGCAGGTCCCATAATGGGACTATCATGCGCTGGTGCGCATCATCGCTCTTTCAAGCCTTAAAGCATTTTGGTCGAGCTCACCGGCATATTCCGACTCAGTTGAGCCCGGAATGGCTTGGTACCGGGAAACCTTGAGGGCCGACTGGGCCGCGCTCAACGAGGTCAAGGCGCAGTTTTCTAACGCCAGTATTCTGAAGAATGGTCGGGTCGTCTTCAACATCGCCGGAAAAAAGTATCGCGTCGTGGTCTGGATCAACTACCCGTATCGGGTCGTATACGTCCGATTCTTCGGAACGCACAAGCAATACGACGAAATCGACGCGCAGACAATCTGAGGTGACGCATGGAAATTCGTCCTATCAAAACTGAATCTGATTATCGGGCTACGCTGAAGGAAATAGAGGAGCTTATGTCGGCTGAAATGAATTCCCCGGAGGGTGATCGCCTGGATGTTCTAGTCACGCTGGTTGAAGCGTACGAACGGGAGCATTATCCAATCGATTTCCCGGATCCCGTCGAGGCCATTAAGTTTCGTATGGAACAGCAGGGTCTTACCGTAGACGACTTGGTTCCGGTAATTGGGCGCAAGAACCGTGTGTATGAAATTTTGGCTCGGAAACGTCCTCTTACTTTGAGGATGATCGAGGGTTTGCACGAGGCGTTCTCAATTCCCGCTGAAAGCCTGCTAAAACATCGTGCGCATCGCACCAAGCATGCCGCCCGGGGCTGAGAATAGTCTCCGATAACGACGCAGAAGCTTACATTCATTCCCACACGCGAGCTCAGCCGCCATCAACTACAGCGCCTTGCGAAATTTTACTTACCAGAGGGAAATGGTACGCCAGCGCCACTACGCGCCTAACGTTCAAGCTCACTCGCACCGACATCGCGCAGCGGTTGGGGCTTCGGCTGGAGCGCACTCGCCGGTGCTGCACGCCTACAACGCCAGCCCCATGAAAAGGCATGATGCTGCGCCGTGCCCTCGACTGGCTCGGCCTCGAGTCCTCGTTCAGCCGCGCGCGGGTCACCTAAGACAACGCCTTTGCTGGATGTCAGATAGTCGTAGAGGACAAATTCGCGCTGAGAGCTCGAGCGTACGGCATTTGCGCGATGGCTGCGCTCTGCTATTATTTTCGCTCCACCCTATCCTAACTCATGGCTGCGGAGGCGATGCCTGAATCGATTCCGCCAGACTCGGTCGGCCTAGTCGAGCCAAAGCACGCTCGCTTCAATACGGCGTTGACCTTGGAGTGCGGGCGTAGCCTACCTGGCTATGAGCTCGTCTTTGAGGCTTACGGGAAACCCAATAGCGATCGCAGCAACGCGATATTGGTCTGCCATGCACTATCCGGGACGCACCATGCGGCGGGCTTCAACAGCCCAGCGGATCGCAAGCCCGGCTGGTGGGACGTTTGTATCGGACCGGGCAAGCCCATCGACACGAACCGGTTCTACGTAGTTTGTTGCAACAATCTCGGGGGCTGCCACGGCTCCACAGGCCCCACCAGCGTCAATCCGGCCACCGACAAGCCTTACGGGGCCGATTTTCCCATCATCACCGTGCAGGATTGGGTCCATAGTCAGGCACGCCTGGCCGATCACCTCGGGATTGAGACCTGGGCCGCGGTGGCCGGTGGCAGCCTTGGCGCCATGCAGGCACTGCAGTGGGCGATCGAATACCCGCGGCGGCTGCGCCATGCCATCGTCATTGCCGCCGCACCACGCCTGTCGGCCCAAAACATCGCCTTCAATGAGGTGGCCCGGCAGGCCATTCGCTCGGATCCAGAGTTCCATGACGGGCGCTATCAAAGCCATCAGGTGATACCCCGCCGCGGTTTGATGCTGGCGCGGATGCTGGCCCACATCACCTATCTCTCGGACGAGGCGATGCGGGCGAAATTTGGCCGCGATCTGCGGCGGGGCAAAGATGATTTCGATTTCCACTACGAGGTGGAGTTCGAAGTAGAGAGCTACTTACGCTATCAGGGCGAGTCTTTTGTCAACCGCTTTGACGCCAACACCTACCTGTTGATGACCAAGGCGTTGGACTACTTCGATCCAGCCGCGGCCAGCGGTGGCGATTTGACCAAAGCGCTGGCTGGTATCTCGGCACAGTCTCTGGTAGTAGCATTCACCAGCGACTGGCGCTTCTCGCCCGCGCGTTCACGCGAGATCGTTCGTGCCTTGTTGGATGGAAACAAGAACGTCACCTATGCTGAGATCGAGGCTGATCACGGCCACGACGCCTTCCTAATGCCGGTACCCCAGTACATTGACGTATTGCGCACCTACATGGACAAGGTGGCCGCGGGGATCGGGACGTGAGCGGACTGCGCCCCGATTTGCAAGTCGTCGCGAACTGGATTACACCCCGCTCCCGGGTGCTCGATCTGGGTTGCGGCGATGGCACCTTGCTGCGTAACCTCCAGGACAGCCGCTACGTCACCGGCTATGGGCTGGAGATCGATGCCGACAAAATCGTTGGCTGTATCCATAATGGCGTGAATGTAATTCAAACCGACCTCGACCAGGGGCTCTCGGATTTCGCCGCGGGATCGTTCGATTACGTGGTGATGACCCAGACCCTGCAGGCGGTACGTCGGCCCGAGCGGCTACTCGACGAAATGTTGCGCGTAGGCCGCGTAGGGATCGTGACCTTCCCCAACTTCGCCTTTTGGCGCTTGCGGTACCACCTGGCCGTGCTGGGGCGCATGCCCATGAGCGGTGCCCTCTCCTATACTTGGTACGAAACGCCGAACATTCACTTGTGCACGATACGAGACTTCGAGGAGCTGTGTCGGCAGAAGGACATCCGCATCTTGGAGCGCGAAGTCCTCTCGCATGACCTGCGCCGCCCGGTGATCGCCGGCGTACTGCCGAACCTGCTCGCCGAGATCGCCATCTACCGCTTCCGCCGCGGCTAACGGTCTCGGCTAGGCGAGCTGAGCCGGCATCGAATCGAGCGCACGGCTCGTTTGTTCAGCGAAAGGGTCGGGGCGATCGCAGCTATCCCCAGGCAGGAGCAAAACGCAATGGCCACTTGGCTTATCACTCACCCGGCCTACTTGGAGCACGACACCGGTTACGGCCACCCCGAGTGTCCTGATCGGCTGCGGGCGATTCTCGAGGCGCTCGATACGCCCGACTTTGCAGGCCTCGTGCGACGCGAGGCAGAAGCCGCTACGCAGGAGGAGATCGCGCGGGTCC
>JAKDMQ010000242.1 GCA_030452265.1 Nitrococcus sp. | reverse complement strand
TAACGTCGGACGAATTCTCGATCTCGATCCCTCGCTCTTCATTGTGGTGGATGCGGTTATCGGCGATCGTTATCATATTTGCGTCACCATCCAACCAGATACCAGAGTGGTCATTTTTATAGAATTCGCTATGGGTCACCGACCCAGGAACTGACGCCCGTCCAATGATCTTTAGCCCAGAGCAGGTGAACGTATCATTGTAGTGGACGTCAGGCAGCGACGTGCAATTGTGATGAATCAGATTATGATCGAAGATAAGCGGTCTGGCCTTATAGCTATTCATGCCAGCGGCACCCGCGTGGTGCACTTCGGTGCCGGTGATCTCACAACGCACGCCGCCTCCGCAGGACATCCCCGTACCATGAACCCAAGACACCTCGGAGTCTTTAACAGTAAGCGCCTGGCCGTTGTTCTTGAGCGCTGGCCCGGTTCCCAGACCATGCGGCCCTACCGTGTTGCCGACCTGAGTAACGAGCACATTATCTAGAACGGTCCCGGCGGAGCCGCGATACATGTGAATCCCCATCTGCCGTACTACAACTTCCACTAAGGCGTTGCCCGGATTCGAACCGAGTATCACGCGGCGCTCCTCATCTAGGGCAAACTCTCCCGGGCCAGGGTCGCTCCCATCGGGGAGCTGGCGCAGATATCTACCATTGACGAACACCATTTCCGCCTCTACGCACATTTCATCGTCCGCAGTTTCGCAGAGCTCCGTATTATTCCAATCGTCCGTTTCTCTCGGCTCCTCAAACTCTGGCACGGTGCGCCTCGAGCGGTAGTTGCCATTGACCTCGGTGAACTCTCCGCTCCAGTCATCGGAGCCCTTGACGGTCAAGTTGCGCAACGTGAGGCGCTTGTGCAGCTTCACGGCGCTGCGCTCGACGCACCCCCCGCCGTTGATGATGTAGCCCGGCGAAGCTTGCTCGATGCGCTCCTGCAGATGGCATGGAGCCTCTTCATTTCCACCGGCTAGGCTTACGCCGCGGCAGACGCCGCAAGCAACGATCAGAGACAGGCTGATAACACGTACGAACAGGTACCATGGACGAGGCATTGTGGACTCCTATCTGACAGGGGCGCCGGAAATGGTTCGGCAAAGCCTTGTTTGTGCATCTGATGTGCCTTTTACTCTGCCGCGGGATCGGTATACGTGCTGGTGGCAATCAGCATTATACGGCTCAACCGATATGTCTCGTTCTGTACCTCCCCTTGCTACAGAGTAACTGCTCACACATCCCTTTGCAGAGCTCCGCAGTAAGCGGTCCTGGCAACCGCGCTCCGTGTACTGGGAGCGCGGGCATCCTGCCCGCTGGGCGTAGCAAAACGGCCCTGCCGGGCCGTATGCGGGCAAGATGCCCGCGGTCCCAAGGGGCCAGAGCGGAACCTGTCAACCCATCAGCAAGAACGAATCGGTGGTCGTGCTGAGGCGACTGCGGTCAGCCACGGCGCAGCGTACGTTTCGCCCACTCCTGATGTAACTTCTTCGCAGCGTTCGCACCAATGGGCCTCTTTGTAGGGAGAAGCATGCATGAATCGCAAGATCGCCGCGCGAATACTGTTGCTGTCGGTGCTGCTGGCCGCGGCGGCATGGGGACTCGCTCACCGGGAGAGCCTGAGCGTCGCGGCGTTGCGCGGCCACCTGCAGGCTTTCGGTGTCCTGGCGCCGCTGGTCTATACGGCCGGCTACAGCATTGCGACGGTGCTGTTCCTACCCGGTTCAGTGTTTACCCTGGCCGGCGGGGTGCTGTTTGGCCCCTGGCTTGGTGCGCTCTATGCACTGATAGGAGCCACGGTAGGGGCGAGCGCGGCATTTCTCATCGCACGCTATCTGGCCTCGGGCTGGGTAGCGCGAAGAGTGCGCGGCCGGCTGCGCCGGCTGATCGAGGGCGTCGAGCAGGAGGGATGGCGCTTCGTTGCCTTTGTCCGGTTGGTGCCGGTGGTGCCATTCAATCTGCTCAACTATGCTTTCGGTCTTACCCGTATTCCGACCGTCCAGTATGTGGTCGCAAGCTTTGTGTGCATGGCCCCCGGGGCGCTGGCCTACGCCTGGATCGGGCATGCCGGCGCCAGCGCGGTCGCCGGCGGCGAAGGAGCCATCCAGGCGCTGCTGGTCGCGCTGGCGGTGCTCGCGTGCCTGTTATTCCTGCCACGCTTAGTGCGCCGCATTTGGCGGGGCAGGGCACAATGAGCCGATGCGCAAAGAGAGCGGGCCGTGAGACCACTAACCCAAATTATTCATAAGAAAGGGCGGACCTCGTTCAACCCACCGATATAATGGGTTTCCCACACAGAATGCCGCGAAAGTAGCCAAACGAGGTCGCCCATGTCGGATTCTGCCGGGCAGCGGCTGCGTTTTTCTCCGCTTGCCGGCATGAGCGTGCGCGCGGATTTCCGAGAGCGCTGGATGTGGCTACGCTTCAGGGCTTTGCCCCTCCTCCAGCGCTCGCAGCTCCTCTTCCAGACGCGCGAGCTCGCGCTTTGCCTTCTTGCAATCGCGATGAATCACCCCCGCTTGCTTATTGTCATTTTCGGTCATCGCCCCGCCGAGCTCGTCGGTAAGGAACTTTACTCGCACCTGCGCCTCCTCTACCGCGCGCCGTGCTGCCGCTAGATTATTAGCGTGCTCTTCTTCACTACTCATATCGTCCTCTCTCTATTCTGAGCTGAAAAAAGCGCTCACCGTTGACCAATGTTCGCTTCTACGGCTTGCATCAGCGTCGTCCAAAAGCCTGCTCGCTATCGAGCTAGGCCTTGGAGCGACCCTCGACCACCCACCCAGCCGTTCACGGCAGTATGGTAGTCTATACTGCAGACTTGAGCTCATTGCCTGGATGGCTCGACCCAGATACTTGTTATAGCTGATGCTCGGGCGTAACCCCAAATTGAGGACTTGGGGCTGCCGGTATGGTGCGTAAAGCCGAAAACGATAACCAAGTGGCAGCGACAGGGTACATATCGCTCAGCCACCGTTGCGTAACCATGCTATTGCTGTGTTTGCCCTACTGGCACTGAAGCAAACTGTACTGATTATGCGCGGAGCTGTGTGGCAAGCAAAGCTCCGCAGCTCCATAGAGGAGGGGTGTGACATGTTACAAATACAAAACATTATCAAGCTAATCGGTTTTTGTTCCGTGATGTTGTCGCTACCGGTACTGGCCGGGGAGCCGACCACCGTGCCCATGCACGACAAGGGGGCGGCAACTTATTATGTCCCGGTGAGCATCAAGGGTTGGGGCACTGGTGACTTTCTCGTCGACACCGGCGCAAGTTATATGGCCATTAATCAGGTGGCGCTGAACTCGCTCAAAGCCAGCGATCAAGCCGAATACATCAAGCAACTGATCGGAACCCTGGCCGACGGCAATCAAATCGTCGTCCCTGTTTATCGGATTGCATCCGTGAGGATAGGCCGGAGCTGCAAGCTTACTGATGTCGAGGCCGCCGTATTCCCCGGCAATACGCGTAATATCCTTGGTCTCAGCGCCTTGCGCCGCACGGCGCCGTTTCGATTTTCCGTGGATCCGCCGAAGCTCATTCTAAGTGGCTGCAACGCGGACTCCCGCACCGCAAGCCTAGATTGATGCCCATAGCGAACGGGGCGCTTGCAAGCACCCCCTCCACCAACGCCGCGGGCACTAACAACGGCCTTTTCCCGACGAGCGGCGGCGCTGTCGTTGCCTCGCAACGGCGCTGGTGAAATCGCCGCGCCGAAGTATCATAGTGCGCGGCCTAGCAGATACTCGCGAAAATCGGCACCCAGCTCGGGATGCTTGAGACCAAATTCCACCTGCGCTTGGAGATAGCCCAGCTTGTCGCCGCAGTCATAGCGGGTACCACGAAATTCGTACGCGAGAACCGTCTCCTCCTGCATCAGCGCGGCGATGGCATCCGTTAGCTGTATTTCGCCACCCGCACCCGTGGCTGTTTGACGAAGCTTGCGGAATATTCCCGGGTTGAGGACATAGCGGCCCACTACGCCCAGATTCGATGGCGCCTGCTGCGGCCGGGGCTTCTCTATAAGGCCCTGCACACGACTGACCCTGGATGACAACGCCGCGGCATTCACAATGCCGTATCGATCCGTGTGCTCCTTGGGGACACGCTGCACGCCGAGTATGCTCGCACCCGAAGCCTCGTACTGCTCGACCATTTGGCTAAGGCAGCCATTGCCCTCGGCATCGTCGATGAGGTCATCGGCGAGGATCACGGCGAACGGCTCATCGCCGATCACCGGCTCGGCGCAGAGCACCGCGTGCCCTAGCCCGAGCGCTTCGGTCTGGCGAATATAGATGGGAGTAACGTGGGAGGGAATGAAATCGCGCACTGCGCTGAGCTGAACGTGCTTCCCTTTCGCCTTGAGCTCGGATTCAAGTTCGTAGGCTTTGTCAAAGTGGTCCGGTATGCTGCGCTTGTTGCGGCCAGTGACGAAGACAAGGACTTCGATGCCCGCCCGTACCGCCTCCTCGGCGGCGTACTGCACCAGCGGCTTATCCACCACCGGCAGCATTTCCTTCGGATTGGCCTTGGTTGCGGGCAAAAACCGGGTGCCAAGACCAGCCACCGGAAATACTGCTTTGCGGATCGCTCTAAACATGCTCCTCTTCTCCCATACTGTTTTTCCTGAGGAGATCCCCTATCGCATTTAGGGCAAAAAACGACACCCATCGGCACGCGGCCCAATCTTAGGCATATATTGCTTTTAAGGCCGATCGATCGGGAACCAAGGGTTTGATTCATCCGATAGCGGTCATTGTACGTCCGATTGCCGCACCCGGCAGCGGAGTGCGTGTCCCGCAAACCGCACTTCGCGGCGGTACCATTGCCATTCGGCTACCGGTTCCGTTCGCAGAGATGGGGAATATCCGGCTGCATTTCAAGTGGGTAGGACACGAGATAACCCATGGAAGACCCTGCCCGGTCGCCGGCTTCAATTGCTTGCGCAGCGGCTCGATGAATGTCGAGGGGTCGGGCGGGAAGGAAGGGGCCC
>JAKDMQ010000241.1 GCA_030452265.1 Nitrococcus sp. | reverse complement strand
ACCTAAGCGCGAGATGCTTGCCGTAGGTCCGCACGCTCTCCTGCACCTGCGCGGCCAGCTCGCGCGTGGGTGCGAGCACGAGGGCGCGCGGGGCCGGTTTGCGCGATCCGGCCTCGCTCAGGCGCTGCAGCAGCGGCAAGGTAAAGGCGGCGGTTTTGCCGGTGCCGGTCTGAGCGCCGGCGAGCAGATCGCGCCCCGCGAGGATCAGCGGAATGGCCTGCGCCTGTACGGGCGTGGGCACAGCGTAGCCTTGCGCGCGGACCGCGCGCAGCATTTCGGCCGATAGGCCAAGAGCGTCAAAAGTCATAGGTTTGATATTCCAGCGAACGGCCGCATCAGGGCGGAGCCGTTCCATTGAAGCGAGAGGGTCGTCGAGGAGAGAACCTAGAGCGGAAACGCCGCGACGGCGGGTGGGATCAACGGACTTCGAGCCCGGCTCCCTGCATCTGCTCAGGTCCGTTGGGACACGGCGTGACATTCGCGCCGCGAGCAGAGACGGCGAGAGTATGAATGCACTTGGCGCCGGCTACAAGCACTGGTGTTGTATTAGAGCCTGCCGGTTCACCGACGGGGTATGCGTGAGCTCTCCTGCAGCACGATCGCCCCGCACGCTTCGACCTTCCGCAAGGCTTCCGCGCTCCGCCGCTTGATGTACTGAATAATCTCCTCCGTTCCAAGGTCCTTCGTCTCTTCATACATTTGGTCCCTGATGCGCCGGGTCATCTCGACTGTCTTGAGCTGCTCATTATTCATATGACGCCACCTCCCGAGGTGAATAAATTTCGAGGGGTCTGTAGCCAGCCTCAAGGTTTGTGGGCGAATACAGCCGAATCTTGTCAAGCCGGACGATGTGCATTCGACCAGACTGCGAGCTCCGGATCGAAGCAGCCACCGACGACGGAGGTATCGAGATAGACGCGCAGCTTCTTCACTACCTCAGCCTATCATCAGCTGCTCAGAACTTCATCGGCATTAAGCCTGAGTTAACCGGCCCGAAGCCGCGAAGCGGCTTCGTCCAACGCGCTGTTCTTGCGTGGGCGCCGCGCCCGCGCAATCCTACTAAGGCCCGTTGGCTTCCTACGCGCCAGCGCACGTCCGTGGCGGGTGGAACGAGACGAAAAGGCCTTTTACAGGTTTATACTCGCCTACGCTAACGCCATACTCACACGGATCCGCGCGCTCGAGGCCGCGCGCGCCACCCGCTTCGCGCAAGGCCGAGCGAAAACAATGTGCTTGCAGCATGTGACAACCGCCCTCACGTTGGTTATGCGCGGTAGAAACGGACCGGTGTGGCAGACGCCGCGTTGCAGGCATGCCGGCGCGCGTGATTGGCGCGAGGGCAGCGGGATAGCTTCATGCGCGCAGATGGTATTGGCATAAAAAACGCCTTTGCACTTTCCCAAAAATGGGCGCGATGTCGGGCTCGCGTTCAGGCGCCACAGGCCTGGATCGGCAACCGCCTGCGAGCACGGCGCGCGGATGGACCTTGGCGATTGATTAACCCACGAGGTGAAAGATGGCAGCAAAACTGAAGCCCACCCCGATGCAGGGTGACCCCGACCCGCAAGAGACCCAGGAATGGCTCGAGGCGCTCGAAGGCGTGCTCGAGTATGAAGGGCCCGAGCGCGCGCACTTCCTGCTGGAGGCGCTGGTGGACGAGTCGCGCCGGCGGGGGACACAGCTCCCGTTCAAAGCCACTACGGCCTACCAGAATACGCTGGTGCCGCAGATGGAGGAGCGCTCTCCCGGCGATGCCGCCCTGGAATGGCGCATTCGCTCGCTCATTCGCTGGAATGCCATGGCTATGGTCGTGAAAGCAAACCGCGAGCGCGAGGGCATCGGTGGCCACATCGCGAGCTTCGCCTCGAGCGCGACACTCTACGAGGTCGGCTTCAATCACTTCTGGCACGCTCCCAGCAAGGATCACGGCGGCGATCTGATCCTTTTTCAGGGCCACTCCGCGCCCGGCTTCTATGCGCGGGCGTTCTTGGAGGGCCGACTTAGCGAGGAGCAGCTTCATAATTTCCGTGCCGATTGCCATCCCAACGGGCTCTCCTCCTATCCCCACCCCTGGCTGATGCCCGATTTCTGGCAGTTTCCGACGGTCTCCATGGGCCTTGGCCCGATCATGGGGGTCTATCAAGCGCGCTTCATGAAGTACCTGCACAACCGCGGCATCGCCAACACCGAGGGGCGCAAGGTCTGGGTGTTCTGCGGCGACGGCGAGATGGACGAGCCCGAATCGTTAGGCGCCACCGGCCTCGCGGCGCGCGAGGAGCTTGATAACCTCATATTCGTGGTCAACTGCAACCTGCAGCGCCTCGACGGTCCGGTGCGCGGCAACGGCAAGATCATCCAGGAGCTCGAGGGCGAGTTCCGCGGCGCCGGCTGGAACGTGATCAAGCTCATCTGGGGCTCCTACTGGGATCCGCTGCTTACGCGCGACACCAAGGGATTGCTGCGCCAGCGCATGGATGAGTGCGTCGATGGCGAGTATCAGAACTGCAAGGCCAAGGGCGGGGCCTACACGCGCGAGCATTTCTTCGGCAAGTACGCGGAGCTGCGCGAGATGGTTGCCAACATGACCGACGAGGATATCTTCCGCCTCAATCGCGGCGGTCACGATCCGCACAAAGTTTACGCGGCCTATGCCGCGGCGGTAAAACACAAGGGACAGCCCACCGTCATTCTGGCCAAGACCGTCAAGGGCTATGGCATGGGTGAGGCCGGCGAAGGCCAGAACATCACCCACCAACAAAAGAAAATGGCCGAGAAGGCGCTCAGACAATTCCGCGACCGCTTCAATATTCCCATTCCGGATGATCAGGTTGCCGACGCACCCTTCTACAAGCCGGACGCGGACAGTCCCGAGGCCAAGTACCTGCATGAGCGCCGTCAGGCTTTGGGCGGCTACCTGCCGGCGCGCCACGTCACTGGCAAGCCGCTGGAGATTCCGGATCTCACCGCCTTCGACGTGCTGCTCAAGGACAGTGGCGAGCGCGAGATGTCGACGACGATGGCCTATGTCCGCATTCTGGCTATTCTCGCGCGTGACAAGAAGGTGGCCCCCCATCTGGTTCCCATCGTTCCCGACGAGGCGCGCACCTTCGGCATGGAAGGCCTATTCCGCCAGATGGCCATTTACTCGCCGAAAGGTCAGCTCTACGAGCCGCAGGATGCCGATCAGCTCATGTATTACCGGGAGGATCGCAAGGGCCAGATACTCCAGGAGGGCATCACCGAGGCCGGATCGACCGCATCATGGATGGCCGCGGGTACCTCATATGCCAATCACGGCATCGAGATGATTCCCTTCTTCGCCGTTTATTCCATGTTCGGCTTCCAGCGCGTGGGCGACTTGCTCTGGGCGGCCGGCGACATGCAGGTCAAGGGCTTCATCCTGGGCGGCACCGCCGGGCGCACCACGCTCAATGGCGAGGGCTTGCAGCACCAGGACGGTCACAGTCACTTGGCCGCCTCGACCATCCCGAATTGCATTGCCTATGATCCCACCTTCGCCTATGAGCTCGCGGTCATCATCCACGACGGCCTCGAGCGAATGTTCGAGCGCCAGGAGAAGTGCTTTTACTACATCACGATGATGAACGAGAACTACCACCAGCCGGCCATGCCCGAGGGCGCCGAAGAGGGGATCCGGCGCGGAATGTATCTCTTCCGCGACGGCGGCGAGGCGAAGCTCAAGGTACAGCTCATGGGGTCCGGTACGATATTCCGCGAGGTCATCGCCGCCGCCGATCTGCTCGAGTCTGACTGGAACATTGCCGCCGATCTCTGGAGCTGCACCTCGTTTACCGAGCTGACCCGGGATGGCATCGCCGCCGAGCGCTGGAACAGGCTTCATCCGCTTGCGAGCACGCCGCGCAAGCCTTTCGTTGCCCACTGCCTCGAAGGTCGCAAAGGGCCCGCGGTGGCATCGACGGACTACGTGCGGACCTTTGCCGATCAGGTCCGGCCGTACGTGGAGCGGCGCTATGTGACGCTGGGGACGGACGGCTTCGGCCGTTCGGATACGCGGGAGAACTTGCGCTGGTTCTTCGAGGTGGATCGCTATCATGTGGCCGTGGCCGCGCTCAAGGCGTTGGCCGACGAGGGTCAGATCCCGCAACAGCAGGTGGCCAAGGCCATCGAGCAGTACGGGATCGATCCGGAGCAACCGAACCCGGTTACCGTCTAAATCCGGCCGCTATGGGGCGGGCACATGCCCCGCCCCTAAGTGTTCGTGTGCCGAATCGCGCAAGTGGAGGAGTGTCCGTGGCAAATGTCAAGGAGATCAAGGTGCCGAATATCGGCGACTTCGGCGACGTCGATGTGATCGAGGTGCTGGCGAAGCCGGGTGACCGGGTCAATCCCGAAGACTCCCTGATCACGCTCGAGAGCGACAAAGCGACGATGGAGGTGCCAAGCCCCGATGGCGGCACGGTCAAGGATGTGCTGGTCAAGGTCGGGGACAAGGTCTCGGAAGGGGTTTCGATACTGACCCTGGAAATCGTGCCGGCGGCGAGCTCGGAAGAGCAGCAGCCGGTGAGCGAGCCCGCCGCGACCCGCGCGAGCGCCGAGCAGAGCGAGCCTAAACCCGAACCCGAGGCTGAACCCGAGTCCGAACCGGAGCCAGAGGCCGAGCAGCCGCCGCAACCGTCCGCGCAAATGCATAATCTTGCAAGCGATGATCGCCCGATCGCAGCACCGACTCCTAGGGAGCAAAGGCAGTTAGCGCACGCAAGCCCCTCCGTGCGGCGTTTTGCCCGGGAGCTGGGGGTGAAGCTTTATTTGGTCAAAGGCACTGGGCCCAAGGGCCGAATCACCCGCGAGAACATTCAGGGCTTCGTCAAACGCACTCTCGACAGCGGTGCCGAGGCTGGGGGCTCGTCCCAGGCGCCGGCAGCCATCCCGCGGGTGGAGATCCCCGATTTCAGTCAATTCGGGGAGATCGAGCGCCGCGAGCTCTCGCGCATCCAAAAGCTCTCCGGGGCGCATCTGCACAAATGCTGGCT
>JAKDMQ010000240.1 GCA_030452265.1 Nitrococcus sp. | reverse complement strand
CACCGCGCTCGGCGGCGCCCCAGCTTTCCAATTCGCGGCCGATGGCACCTACAAGGTGGTTGCCAACGACGATCCGGATCTCGCCGCGGTGGACGGCAATAACACGACATTCTTCGGCCAGCAGACCGGTCCACAGGACGGTCACGATGGCGAACCGGACGGCTTTCCCAACTTCTTCGGCACCTCGGCCGCCGCACCCAACGCAGCGGCCGTCGCGGCGTTGTTGCAGGAATACGCCGTCGATCTCACCCCAGCGAAACTCGAGGCGGTGCTGGAGACCACGGCACGCGACGTCGAGGGTGCCCCCGCCTCGAGCGGCGCTGATCTCGTCACCGGCTCCGGCCTGATCGACGCGCAGGCGGCGCTGGATGAATTCCCTGCCGCCGATGCCGGCCCCGATCAGACTGTCGCGACCGGCTCGAACATGACCCTGGACGGCACCGGTTCCACCGACAACAAGGCCATCACGGCATTCAGCTGGTCCCAGGTCTCCGGACCACCCATGACGCTTAATAATGCCGACACGGCCCAAGCCGGCTTCACGGCCCCAACGACAACCTCGACGCTCGCGTTCGAGCTCAAGGTCACTGATGCCGATGGCCTCTCGACTGTGGATACCATCCAGGTATCCGTGGACGACAGTAGTAGCAGCAGCAGTGGTGGTGGCGGTGGTGGCTGCACCATGGGTTCTGGCAATGGTCCTTTCGATCCCATGTTGCTGCTGTTGGTAGCATTATCAGGATTGATCATGTTTAGGAAGAAAGTGATCAATAGCCGGGTTTAATGATTTGATATAGACATCATGGTTTGACCTGCCCGTATAAGGTGGATCCTATCGTCAAACCACTGACCCGTGTGACAAGCGATCGGGACCACGAGCAAGCGATGCGTTAGGTCACTGTGGTCTTGTGCTCGAGCTCCGGCCTGTCCCAGGCTTTGTTATGCATGACCCGGTGCAGGGCGGCGACCGCGTCCCAGACATCGACGTAGCGCAGATAAAGCGGCGCGAAGCCGAAACGCAGAATATCGGGGGCGCGGAAATCACCGATTATGCCCTTGGCGATCAGCGCCTGGATGATGGCATAGCCCCTCGGGTGCCGAAACGCGACCTGGCTGCCGCGTTGTGCCGAGTCATGCGGACAGGCGCGCTCGAAGCCGAAGGCCGTGCATTCCTGCTCAACCAAGCGCAGACAAAGATCCCCGAGGCGCCGGGACTTCTCGCGCACCAGGTGCAAATCCGCCTCGAGCAGCAAATCGACCCCGACCTCCAGCGCCGCGAGCCCCAGCACCGGCGGTGTCCCGGCAAGATGGCGCTCGATCCCGGGGGCCGGACGATAATCCGGCGCGAATTCGAACGGCGCCGCATGGCCCATCCAGCCGGCAATCGCCGGCTGCACATCGCCCTGGTGTCGCCGGGCGACGAAAAGATAGGCCGGCGCGCCGGGGCCGCCGTTGAGATACTTGTAGCCACAGCCGACCGCCATATCGGCGCCGGCCGCATTGAGCTCGATCGGCATTGCACCGGCGCTGTGGCTTAGATCCCAAAGCGTGAGAATGCCCTTTGCATGAGCTTGGCGCGTCATCGCCGCGAGATCGTGCAAGCGTCCGCTGCGGTAATCGACCTGGGTCAGCAGCAGCACAGCGACCCCGGTGTCCAGGGCGCAGGGCAGCTCGTCAGCTTCTACCAGACGCAGCTCATGACCTTGGCCGAGCAGGCGGATGAGCCCCTGGACAATGTAGAGATTCGTCGGGAAATTGCCCCGCTCGGAGACGATCACCTTGCGCTTCGGGCGCATGTGCAGCGCCCCCGCAAGCAGCTTGAAGAGGTTGACCGAGGTCGAATCGGTGGCAATCACCTCATCATCGCCGGCACCGATGAGGCGCGCGATCTTGGCGCCGATGCGCCGCGGCATGCCAATCCAGTCGTGGCAATTCCACGATCGGATGAGATCCTTGCCCCATTGCTCGCGCACAAGCTCATCGAGCCGCCGCCGCGTCCCGGCCGGCAATGCCCCGAGCGAATTGCCGTCGAGATAGACGATGCCGTCCGGCAGCTCAAAGCGGTTGCGAAACGCGCCGAGCGGATCGGTAGAGTCAAGCCGCTCGCAATCAGCCCGGGATAGTCTGCGCATCAGCCAAGCTCCCGTACCACCATCGATCCACCTTGCATCGCCAATCCTTGGTAATCTCTAAAATTTGGCGCCAACCCGGCAACCATGTAAAGAGCGAACATGACCACTCAGTCGAGCTACAGCATCGCCATCCACGGTGGCGCGGGCAACGATCGCCAACAATCAGCCAGGGAAGCGCGCATCGAGGACAGCCTGCTAAGCATTCTTACGCAAGGCCGCGCCATGCTCGATGACGGCGCCGCGGCCCTAGACACGGTCGTACATTGCACCCGGCTACTCGAGGATGACCCGCTCTATAACGCCGGTTACGGCGCCGTTCCCAACTGCGCCGGGCGCTTCGAGCTCGAGGCAAGCGTGATGGACGGGCGCACCCTCAAGGCCGGCGCGGTGACTAATGTGGACAATATACGCAATCCGGTCGATCTGGCGCGCCGCATCATGGATGAAACCGCCCACATCATGCTTGCCGGCCAAGGCGCCGCCGATTTCGCCGCGGCGAACGGCCTTGCGAGCGTCAGCCAGACCTACTTTCAGGAGGGCTGGCGCAAGCACGCCACAACCGACAAGGATACGTACGGCACGGTCGGTGCCGTTGCCCGGGACCGCCATGGCAATCTGGCGGCCGCCACCTCCACCGGGGGCCAAGCGGGCAAGCTGCCAGGGCGCGTAGGTGACAGCCCGCTCATCGGCGCGGGCAATTCTGCCGATAATGAAGGCTGCGCGGTTTCCTGTACGGGATGGGGGGAGGACTTCATGCGCACGGCGCTGGCCGCACAGGTCTGCTTTTTGATCAGCCGCCAAGGCCTCGATGCGCACGCCGCGGCGCACGCGGCAATTGAGTATCTGGTTGCGAAGGTCAATGGCAACGGCGGTTTCATTCTGGTCGATAGGATCGGGAACATCGCCACCGCGGCATCGAGCGCATCATTGCGCTGCGCCTGGATCGAACAGGGAGGAGAAATAAAGACCGCTCTGCAAGCGTCCATCCGGATCGCTCGGGCAGCGAGTTGACCGATTCGCTCAATCGCGGATTATTTCCACATACGCTTGTCGAAGCCGAACGGCCGTATCTCACCTACCCGCAGCCTGGCCGCGTCCGGGTGAGTCGGATTCAACAGAAAATTATGCTCCTCGGGCACAATCACCGACGGGACACGCAGCAACGCAGTGCGCCCCGCCGCGACCCACTCGCTGCCAAGCCGCTTACAGCCGTCCGGCGGCGGCTCTTCCCGCCAGTCAGGGGGAAGCCTTCCTTCCTCTAATGCCTCAACGGCAATGCCGTCCGGCACCTGAACAGGAATAGCGACGAAGGACAAGTGGCTATCGTCGCTGCTAAGATGCACAAAGATCTCTAGCGCGGCCAGGGACAGACTTCCGCCCAGATATACCATGGGCGTACCCCGGGCATTCCAGCGCCCACCGAAACGGCGCGCCCCTTCGCCGTCCAAGGGCCAATCCGCATAGCGGGCCTTGACCAGCCGCCAAATTACGATCGGCATCGGGGCCTAACTAAACACGCTGTGCTCGATTCGGCCCAGCAGATCTTCCACTTCGCGCGCGCCAGCCTCGGTGGCCAACAGGGTCAGCGGCACGCGCTCGCCAAGGCCGCGCTGAGGCTCCTGTAACCACCGGTAGGCGCGCTCCGTGTTCTCAAATGCCTGTTCCGCCATGGCAACGATCCGCGCCAGCCGATAAAGGCGATCACCCTGGGCAGGCGTGAGCCGCGCGGGACGCCTGGCACCCGCCCTATGCAGAGTCTTCGCGCTGACGCCCAGGCTGCTGGCAAGCTCCTGCTCGGTGATGTGCAGCCTACGGCGAAGGCTCTCCGCGGCGCGGCACGGCATGCCGCTGACGATGAGATCGGCTAGATCGAGCTGGCTGTGGACCACGCAGCCTAGGGCGCGCCGGCCGCCCAGCACTGTAATGATGTTCTCCTCTAGCATGGCTTCGGTCTCTGGACAATTGTCCATTCAACTTAGGACAAAATCGCCAGGATTGCGAATCATATCACCGGCACCCCCACTCCACCAGTATCGGCCCATCATTGATTGATCTCGGGCTGTCGGGACTTGCGGCAAGAACCCCGATGAGCCGCCTTACAAAAGAGTGCGCACCGTCCACAGCTCGGGAAAGAAACGCAGATCGAGCAGCCTCTTTAGATAGCCAACGCCTGAGGAGCCCCCGGTGCCGCGCTTGAAACCGATGATGCGCTCCACGGTTTTCATGTGCTCAAAGCGCCAGCACTGAAAAGCGTGCTCGAGGTCAACGAGCTTCTCGGCGAGCTCATAGAGATCCCAATGGTCCTCGACGTTGTGGTAGACGCTGTGCCAGGCGGCCTCAACCGCTGCATCGGCCGCGTAGGGCTCGCTCCAGTCCCGCTCGATCTTTGCCGACGGCAGCCGCAGACCGCGGCGATCGAGCAGCCTGAGGGTCTCGTCGTAGAGGCTCGGGCGCTCCAGCACCTGCTCGAGTCGAGCATACACCGCGGGATCATTGCGATGGACCTCGATCATGCGCCGGTTCTTATTGCCCAGCAGAAATTCGATCAGCCGGTACTGATAGGACTGAAAGCCCGAGCTGTGGCCGAGCGCATCGCGGAAGCTCGAGTAGTCTGTGGGGGTCAGCGTCGCGAGAACGCTCCAGGACTGAATGAGCTGGCGCTGAATCCCCGCGACCCGCGCAAGCGTCTTGAACGCCGGCCCGAGCCGGTCCTCGCGCACGCAGCACAAAGCAGCACAAAGCTCGAAGACAATGAGCTTCATCCAAAGCTCGCTGGCCTGGTGAATGGTAATGAACAGCATCTCATCGTGCCGCGATGAAAGCGGCTTTTGGCAGTCCAGTAGGCGATCCAGGCAGAGGTACTGCCCGTAGGACATCTCTT
>JAKDMQ010000045.1 GCA_030452265.1 Nitrococcus sp. | reverse complement strand
GACAGCGCCGAGCTCAGCGCCGCCGCCGACGCCCCGCTCGACAAGCTAGCGAGCTTCCTGCGGGAGCACCCGAGCTACCGGGTGCGGGTCGAAGGCTACACCGATAGCGTCGGCCCGATGGCCTACAATCAGCGGCTCTCCGAGCGCCGTGCCCAATCGGTGGCCGATGCGATGACGGCCCGCGGCATCGCCTCCGGCCGCATGACGGTAGCCGGCTACGGCGAGGCGAATCCTGTTGCGCCCAACAACACCGCGGCGGGGCGCGCACGCAATCGCCGCGTGGAGTTCGTGATCCTGGGCGCGGGCGTCCCGGAGGTTACCAGCGAGCCGCAAGCCAACATCCGGTAGGATTGCGGCAAAATCTCATTCCCATCGCGGAGCGTGGACGACATATCCCGCGCGGCCTTTGCTCACCCCTCGTCATCCCGCACGGTGGGGCGTGAGTAGTTGCCACAATTGTTTTATTTGGCGGTTAAAGTTCGACCTGTATTCCGAGCTCGACTACATTCTCTGGCGGGATATGGTAATAGGCCGTGGCACGAGCCGCATTGCGCGACATATACGCAAACAGCTTCTCACGCCACAGAGCCATGCCGGGGACATCGGGGGAGGGAATCAGGGTTGCATTGCCCATGTAGTAGGTGGTTTCGTCCAGATCCACTTTGAGATCGTGTTCGGCGGCCAGTCTCAGGGCAACCGGCACATTGGTGGCCTGCATAAAACCGTAATATGAATCCAGCTTGTAGATGCCATGTCCCAGGTATTTGCAGACTAGGCGGTCGGCAGCCGGCACGCGCGGAATATCGCGAGTATGGACAGTCAGCAGTACGACCTGCTCGTGCAGGACGCGATTGTGGCGTAGATGATGCCGCAGTATCGGCGGTGTCTTGGGGCCGCTTGCCGTCATGAATACCGAGGTCCCCTTCACCCGCGGGTAGCTGTTTTCGTTCAGCCCGTCTATGAACTCCTCCAGTGGATCGAGATCCTCACTCAGGTGGGCGCGCATCAACTCGCGGCCGCGACGCCATGTAGCCATGATAAAGAAGGCGATGCCGGCAATAACCAGCGGGATCCAGCCGCCATCCGGAATCTTGAACAGGTTTGCACCGAAGAACGCGAGATCAATGGGCAACAGCACGGCGCCTGCGAACATCGCAATGAGCGGGAACCATCTCCAGCGCCGGGCGACAAAGAAAGCGAGAATAGTAGTGATGACCATGTCGGTTGCAACCGCAACGCCGTAGGCACCGGCCAGATCACTAGAGCTCTGGAATCCAATGACCAGGCTGATGGTGGCTAGCATCAACGCCCAGTTGATTGCTGGGATGTAAATCTGGCCGTAGGATTCGCGCGAGGTCTGAATGATGTTAAAACGCGGCAACTGGCCCAGGTATATTGCCTGGCGTGTGAGTGAGAAAACACCCGAAATCACGGCCTGAGAGGCGATTACCGCGGCCAGCGTCGCGAGCCCGACCAAGTAATAGAGCGCCCAGTGCGGAGCCAGTTGATAGAACGGTTGTTCGATAGCCGGCTGTGCCAGCAGCAGCGCGCCCTGACCAAAGTAATTCAGCACGAGCGCCGGCAAGACCAGCGCGAACCATGCAAGACGTATGGGAGGCAAGCCAAAGTGTCCCATATCGGCATACAGCGCTTCGCCACCGGTGACGACAAGAAAGACACTGCCGAGCACCAGAAAAGCGGCGAATCCGTTATCGGCAAAAAACGCCACGGCGTGCAGCGGATTGACGGCACCAAGCACGGCCGGGTTCCGGGCGATGGATGCGAGGCCGAGCAGGCCGAGCGTTACAAACCAGACCAGCATTACCGGGCCAAACAGACGACCGACGGCACCGGAGCCGCGTTTTTGTAGCGCAAACAGGCCAAGCAGGATCACAACGGCGATGGCAACGATGTACGGTTCGAATGCGCGGGTTGCGACAGACAGGCCTTCAACGGCGCTGAGCACCGTGATGGCCGGTGTAATCATGCCGTCACCGAAGAGCAGCGCGGCACCGAACAGACCCAGTAGCATCAACGTATAGCGATGACTGGTTTTCCCCGTCTTCCACGGATTGAGCAGTGCCACCAGTGCGATGATGCCGCCCTCGCCGTCGTTACTTGCGCGCATGACCAGCAGCAGGTACTTGATGGAGATCACGACTATCAACGACCAGAAAATCAGCGACAGTACGCCGAAGACACTCTGCGCTGTGATCGCGGTTGCACCGTGGACATGCAACGCCTCACGAAACGCATAAAGCGGGCTGGTACCAATATCTCCGAAGACGACCCCGAGCGCGGTCAGAGCCAACAAGGGCGACGACTGTTGCTGCCCGCCGCCCCTGTTGCCGCTATGGTTGTTACGGTCCGCCGGTACTTGCCTCTCGCCGCGCGCAAGTGAACGATCGGCTTCCTCATTCACGCGTGTGATTCCTCATTTGTTCCGCAACAAAGCCGCCTGTATATGGTCCCGGTTGCCGCGGGGCTACAGAACATACGGGATCAAAACCTCCAATTCTCCGCCCGGTTGATAGTCCTTGGTATTGCGAGTCACCAGTGTCAACTTATTGTGGTAGGCAATGGCAGCCTGTATGGCATCTGGAAGGCGCCAGCGATGGCTGCGTCTGAGACGCGCGGTCAGGTCAACTTCGTCACGGGTGAAGGGGAGCGTGGAGATCAAATCGAGTAAGCTCAAAGCCAATGGAGCGGTATCGGCATCAAAGCCCACCAAAACCTCGGCGCGCGTAATGACCGATAGCGCGGATTCCGAAGCATGGTCGCCGATGAATTGCGTCGCTGCCTGGATGCCATTGAAGTGGTCTATGAGGATGACCGAATCCAGCAGGTATTTCACCACCGGCCCCATTCATCCCGGAGACGATCCTGATAGGCCAAACCGTCGCCGTGGCGCCAGATGCCCGAGGTTTCGGCAAGACTTCGATGGAGATCCGGACATTCGCGGCTTTCTTGTTGAATGCGGTAGAGCTTAACGGCGCGGCGCACCAATTCGGTCATTGGCAAGCGTGTGGCCTTGGATTCGCGATCCAGCCAACGTCGATCCGTTTCGTCCAGGTTAATAATGGTTCGCAGCATGGTATGATATCGTTTCTCAGGTGATACGATATCATACCATTAGTCCATCATATTGCCATGCCGGAAGCCAACCTCCGGTAGGGGGCTACGGCCCTGCCGATCCATCTACCACCAGAACCTGATAGCATCGTCCCTCCTCATTCCCGATCCCGGCCCGGAGGGCCAAGCGGTCCGCCCATGAGCAGCGATCATATCCGCATCCGCGGCGCGCGCCAGAACAATCTGCGCAACCTCGATCTCGACCTGCCTTTGGGCGAGCTGATGGTGATTACCGGCGTCAGCGGATCGGGCAAATCATCGCTCGCTTTCGACACCGTTTACGCCGAGGGCCAGCGGCGCTATGTCGAGACGTTCTCGCCGTACGCCCGCCAGTTCCTCGATCGAATGGACAAGCCCGCCGCTGAGCGTATAGATGGCATACCTCCGTCCATCGCCATCGACCAGACCAACCCGGTGCGCACCTCACGCTCCACCGTGGGCACCATGACGGAGCTGAACGATCATCTGAAGCTGCTGTATGCGCGCGCGGCGGCGCTCTACTGTCAGCACTGCGGCGAGCGCGTGGCGCGCGATAGCGCCGATGGGGTATTTGAGCGTCTGATAGAACGCGGCAAGAGCCGGCGGGTGGTGATTACCTTTGCGGTCGAAATACCCGCGAGCTTCACGCAGGAGGAGATCCGCGAGCTCCTGACTCGACAGGGTTACACCCGCTTACACTCCGCGAACGACCAGCGCCTCGAGGTGATTCAGGACCGCCTGCGGCTCGAGCCCGAGCGCCGCGACCGGATCATCGAGGCCTTAGAGGCGGCGCTCAAGCATGGCCGCGGCCGGGTCAACGTCTATCCCCTCGACGATAGCCGTCAGGTGCAAGATCGCTGGCGGTTCTCAACCGATCTGCACTGCGCCGACTGTGATCTCCACTACACCGAGGCGCAGCCGAACCTATTCTCTTTCAATTCGCCCATCGGCGCCTGTGCAACCTGCCGCGGCTTCGGCCGCAGGATGGGGATCGACTATGCGCTGGTGATTCCGGATGCCGGCCGCAGCCTCGCCAACGGGGTTATCCGGCCCTGGCGATCCGGGCAGTCCGCCGAATGCCAGCGCGATCTGATGCGCTTCGCGCGCGAGCGCGGCGTACCCACCGATATCCCCTGGCGCAATTTACCGGAGAGTGACCGGCGCTGGATCCTCGATGGCGAAGGGAGCGCGGCGGAGGATCTATGGTACGGGGTGCGCGGCTATTTCGATTGGCTGGAGTCGAAGAGCTACAAGATGCACGTGCGGGTGCTGCTCTCGAAGTATCGCAGCTATGATTTCTGCCCCGCCTGCGGTGGTGCGCGGCTCAAACTACAGGCTCTGCTTTGGCGTTTGGGCAGCCGGGAAGATGCCGATACAGTGCTCGACCCGGCGAACCGGTTCCGGCCCGTGGGCGCCAGCTTCGCGCCGAAGTGCCTGGGCAATCTGCCGGGACTCAACATCCACGATCTCATGGGACTGCCCATCGAGCGCGCCGCGCGTTTCTTTGAGCGCGTTCAGCTAGCGCCGCCCCTGGACGAGGGCGCGGAGCTGTTACTCGAGGGCATCCGCTCGAGGCTGCACTATCTCAGTGAGGTTGGGCTCGGCTATCTCACTCTCGATCGCCAATCGCGCACGCTCTCAGGCGGCGAGGTACAGAGGATCAATTTGACCACGGCGCTTGGCACCTCGCTCGTGAACACGTTGTTCGTGCTCGATGAGCCCAGCATCGGACTGCACCCGCGAGACATGCAGCGCATCATCGAGGTGATGCGGCGGCTGCGGGATGCCGGCAACTCGTTGCTGGTGGTCGAGCACGACCCTCAGGTCATGTTTGCGGCCGATCGCATCCTGGATTTGGGACCCGGTCCCGGCGAGGGCGGCGGTGAGATCGTCTTCTTCGGTCCACCGGCGCAGTTGCCGCGGGCCAGTGGCTCGCTTACGGCGGATTACGTGAGCGGGCGCCGCACGATAGCCTCAACCGAGGTGCAACGCCCGCGTGGCCCACCCGAGGCGTGGTTGGAGATTCACGGCGCCGCCGAGCACAACCTCAGAGCGCTCGATGTGCGCATACCTTTGCAGCAGCTCGTGGTGCTCACCGGGGTCTCCGGGTCGGGCAAGTCCACCCTCATGCAGGACGTGCTCTACAAGGGCTTGCGCAAACTGAAGGGCCGGTCCGCGGATAGGCCTGGGCAATTCACCGCATTGCACGGTCACGAGCCCATCGAAGACGTGGAATTGGTGGATCAATCGCCTATCGGTAAGACCACCCGCTCCAATCCCGCGAGCTACATCGGCGTCTTCGCCGCCATACGCAAGGTATTCGCCGCCGAGCCCTTGGCCAAGGAACGCGGCTACCGGCCGGGCAGCTTCAGCTTCAACAGCGGCAACGGGCGCTGCCCCACCTGTGGCGGTAACGGTTTCGAGCGCGTGGAGATGCAATTCCTAAGCGATGTCTATCTGCGCTGCGCGGATTGCGACGGCCGGCGTTACCGTGGCGAGGTGTTGGAGGTGAAACTCACGCCTGCCGCCAGCTGCCAGGCGGCTGCAAAATCGGTGGTCGACGTGCTGGCCATGACCGTAACCGAGGCCACCGCCTTTTTCGCTGGCTACGCGGATATCATTGCCGCCTTGGCGCCGCTGGAGGCGGTCGGCCTGGGGTACCTGCAGCTCGGACAGCCGGTGCCCACGCTCTCCGGTGGTGAGGCGCAACGCCTGAAGCTCGCCGGCCATCTTACCGGCGCCGCGCGCCGCCAGGGTCAAGGCAAACGGCTACTGTTCCTGTTCGACGAGCCCACGACCGGGCTGCATTTCGCCGATATCGCCGTGCTGCTGCGCGCCTTCGATCGTTTGCTGCAGGCCGGGCACACTCTGGTCGTGATCGAGCACAACCTCGATGTCATAGCCGCGGCGGATTGGATCATCGATCTTGGCCCAGAAGGCGGGGATCGCGGCGGCGAGATCGTCTGTATGGGCACTCCGGCCCAGGTCATGGCGGTCGAGGCGAGCCATACCGGGCAGGCGCTTTGGGACTACACCGAGGCCCTCACGGCAACCCGCTCGCGCAAGCACAATAGCGGGTCGGAGAGCGGTGCCGATGCTAATTCTTCGGGTGATAGCGGGCCTTCGTGGGAGCGGCGCCCTCGCCGCGATCTTGTCCAGCCGCAAAATCATCGCGGCGAGGCGCCGCACCCACACCTATCGCAGCCCCCGGCTTGCGCTCGGGAGGTGCCCTCCGCCTACCTCGAGCCCGGCACTATCCACGTTCATCACGCTCGCGAGCACAATCTCAAGAACATCGACGTCTATGTCCCGCGCGAGCGGCTCACGGTGATCACCGGGATTTCCGGCTCCGGCAAAAGCACTCTCGCCTTCGACATCCTGTTCAACGAGGGCCAGCGACGCTACCTCGAGTCACTCAACGCTTACGCCCGGCAGTTCGTCCAGCCCGCCGCGCGGCCGGACGTGGATGCCATCTTCGGAATTCCACCCACGGTCGCGATCGGGCAGCGCACCAGCCGCGGTGGACGCAAGAGCACCGTCGCCACCCAAACCGAGCTTTATCATTTCCTGCGTCTGCTCTTCGTCAAACTCGGAGCCCAGCACTGCCCGGACTGCGACCGGCCCATCGAGGCGCAGACCGTGGGCGCCATCGTCGCCCGGCTGCTGCGCGAGCACCGAGGCCGGCGGGCACGTCTGCTCGCACCGCTCGTGCTCGCCCGCAAAGGTTATTACACGGATCTGGCGAAGTGGGCCGCGGGCAAGGGTTTCACGCATCTGCGCGTGGACCGGAGTCTGCTCGCCACGGCCGATTGGCCGCGCCTGGAGCGCTATCGTGAGCACGATATCGACTTGCCCGTCGCCGAGCTGACGCTCGCGCCTGAGAACGAGGCTGAGCTACGCGAGCAGCTACAGCGGGCGCTCGATTACGGCAAGGGCCGCGTCAGGGTGGACCTCGGCGACCCGGACGAGGCGTTGTTTTCCATCCAGCGGGCGTGTCCGCGCTGTGGCCGCAGCTTCCAGGAACCGGACCCGCGGCAACTCTCATTCAACTCCCCCCATGGCTGGTGCCCGAGCTGCTATGGAGCCGGTGTCGTGCTACCCGGGGTCGACCCACTGCAAAGCGCCGAAGAGGCCGAGTGGGCAGTAGCCGAGGCCGGTGCCGAGCCGCGGACCTGCCCGGACTGCGAGGGACGCCGCCTGCGCCGGGAAGCGCTCGCCATCCGCTTCCGCGACCGCAACATCGCCGATTACACGGCTTTGACGGTCGATGCCGCCACTCGCGTATTCGCCGAGCTCGAGCTGGATGCGCGTGAGTCCGCGATCGCTCGTGATTTGCTGCCCGAGCTGCGCCATCGGCTTACCTTCCTGCGCGAGGTGGGCCTTGGCTACCTGACCCTGGACCGCGCCGCCCCTACCCTTTCCGGCGGCGAGGCGCAACGCATTCGCCTTGCCGCGCAGCTCGGCTCCAACCTCCGCGGCGTCTGTTATATCCTGGACGAGCCCACGATCGGCCTGCATCCGCGCGATAATCGCAGGCTCCTCGACAGCCTCCAGCAGCTGGGGGAAAAGGGTAATACCGTGGTCGTCGTCGAGCACGACGAGGAAACCATCCGCCGCGCCGAGCACGTGATCGATCTGGGGCCGGGAGCGGGTGCCCATGGCGGATACGTGGTGGCCGCCGGAACGCCGGCGGAGCTGGAGCAAAATCCACGCTCGCTAACTGGCCGTCTGCTAGCCGAGCCGCTGCGTCATCCGCTACTCGCGGGCGATCATCAAAAGCCGCCCCCGCGGCAGAACATATATCTTCTCGGCGCCTATAGGCACAACCTGCGCGAGGTCGACGTGCGCCTGCCGTTGGGACGGCTGGTGGGAGTAAGCGGCGTCTCCGGCTCGGGTAAGAGCACCCTGATACGCGATGTCCTGCACGGCAACCTGCACCGGCTCCTGGCCGCCAAGCGCAGCCGGTCACGGCCGCCTCTGCGCGGTTGCAAGGACATCATCGGCTGGGGCGCCGTGGATCGGGTGCTGGAGGTCGACCAAAGCCCTATCGGCAAAACACCGCGCTCCTGCCCGGCCACCTATGTTGGCTTCTGGGACGATGTCCGCCGTCTGTTCGCCCAGACTGAACAAGCACGGATCCGTGGCTATGGCCCAGGGCGCTTTTCTTTCAATACCAAGGAGGGACGCTGCCCGGCCTGCGAGGGCCAGGGCGTGAAGCGGATTGCCATGAGCTTCCTGCCGGACGTCACCCTTCGCTGCGAGGTCTGTAACGGGCTGCGTTTCACGCCGGAGACTTTAGCTGTCGGATACGCCGGTAAGTCGATCGGCGATGTGCTGCAGATGAGCGTCGATGAGGCGGTTCAGTTCTTCGCCGTTCACGCCAAGGTCCAGCATGCGCTGCGCTTGCTCCAGGACACGGGCCTCGGCTATCTGACCTTGGGTCAGCAAAGCCCCACGCTCTCGGGTGGGGAGGCACAGCGCCTCAAGCTTGTCACCGAGCTCAGCAAGGCCCGACCCAGCGACAGGCAGCGGCGCCCGCCGCATACGCTTTACCTCCTGGATGAGCCGACGGTGGGACTGCATATGGCCGATGTAGAGAGGCTAATCCGAGTGCTGCACCGGCTTGTGTCAGCCGGCAACACGGTGGTTGTTATCGAGCACAACCTGGATGTGCTCGCCGAGGCCGATTGGCTGCTCGACTTAGGCCCCGAGGGCGGCGAAGACGGGGGGCGCATCGTGGCGGAAGGGACGCCTGAGGCAGTCGCGCAGGTGCGTGAAGGCTCCTACACCGCGCGCATCCTCGAGGGATTCTTGGCTGAACGGGGTTCTGTACCCCAGCAATCCTCGTCGCAATGTACCTTTGCATCCCGATCGGCGGCGGATTTGTAACGCTAACGAAGCACCGGCGTCGTCATCTGAGTGTGGGCAAGTGCTCGCCCGCGATGCGAGCTCCGGCTGGGATACTGATGCTTGTAGAAGCATTGTCGGCCCGGGGCCGTGCGCTCTGGCGGAACACGCCGTAAATACCTCCATGTAGGCTCGACGGCGGCATCCTTGCCGCCGACGGTCCCGCCAGAGTGCACCGCCCCGCGCCTTGGCACGGCACGGCACGGCACGGCACACCAGCAGTGCATGGTTTCCGAGTAAATGCCGTTCAATCCTTTGCCGACGCGTCCAGCGGTCAATCCCCCCTCATGGATTTCGCCTCAAGGGTGAACTACACTAAGTTTCAGCAATAATTCAGCCGTCCGGCTGCTATTGTAGAGCGCGGCTATAATAGGTATATGTTGGCTGGGTGAAATTCGAACAGAAGGAGCGAGAGATGGGCAACTTCAATTCGGTCGTCGTCGAGGCCCCGGTCAATAGGGTGTGGGGCGCGATGCGGAATTTCCATGACATGTCCTGGGCGGCAGATGAGGTTGAGTGTGAGCCGGTGGGCGCATACGCGGGCAATCAGATCGGTGCCAAGCGCATCATCAATGGAACCTTCTACGAGACGTTGATCGGTTTAGATGACCAGGCCCGGATCATGCGATGGCGTATCGACCTCGGTTCCGACTCCGCCGTGAAAGATAATGTCCAAGAAATCATTGGCGAGATCCGAGTCTATCCGATCACCGAGGACAACACGACTTTCGTACTCTGGGCCACGAGCCAGGAGCCCAGCACGGGGGGCGTTGCCGAAGCCGGCGATGACGCCTATCAGGCTATGTTGGCCGAGCTGCAACGCGCGTTCATCTAGTGATTCTCGCTGCTCAGCAAGAATGGCGACGGCGGATAACCCTCGTTACGAGAAGGGTTATCCGTCGTTGTTCGGGTTTGTTGGCATCCTCCCACGGCGTCGGGGGTGAATGTCAACAGGCCTTGGTCTGCGCCGCCCCGGCGTTCAGGCTGTAAAGTAGCCGGAAACGCACCAGGATCCACCCGAATGCTTCTATTGAAGTTGGCTCAGGCGTCCTGCTTGCGCTTGAACTCCGCTAGTTGCCGACGCTCGCGCTTATCCGGCCTATGATCGAGCTGCGGCATCGCCGCGGCGGCGATTCTTTGCTGCTCTCTGATTTGCCGGCGGCGCTCGATGCTCGATGCGAGCTCCTGATAAAGCTTCTGGGCTTCTACGGCGGGGCCCCGCTGCTCGGACAGAGCTTCGACGATTACCACGAATTCATACGAGCCCTTGGTGACGCGAATCTCGGAACCGGCGTGTAACTCCTTCGCCGGCTTCGCCCGTACACCGTCTACGCTCACCTTGCCGCCCTTGATGGCATCCGAAGCAAGCCGCCGAGTTTTGAAAAACCGCGCCGCCCAGAGCCACCGGTCAAGACGAACGCGTTCACTATCGGCTTTGGACATGCGATCCACCTCGATTTGATCGCTCAACCTGCGTCGGAAACATGCTCTTCTGTACTTTAGCCGGATTAGGGGATGTTGATGTTCACCACGACGCCGCGCCGGAGGCCATTTTTTCGCAAGACAAGGCGTGCAATTCGAAAAAATGGGGGGCACAGCCAAGACAGTAAGTGTAAACCAAAATTTACACGATCTAGCGCTCGGGCCGTCTCAGGCGGGCGGTGGTGGCGTGTAGCCGCCTACCGCCCGTGAATGCTGGCGTCGAACTGTGCATACACCTTCGCCAACCTGTCCCGCGTCTTTCGTCGGGCCAGGCTGGCGCCGCGAGCCCAGTATTCGACATCGCGCTTGGTGAGGCCGCGTTTGAGAAGGTCGGCAGATTGCTTACCGGCCTTGATGTCATTGACCCAACTGGTGGTGTGGCTCAGCTCGTGATTTAGGCGTGCCAGCTCTTCGGCAAGCGCATCCAGTAGCCGTTGGTCCGCGTTCATGGCATTGTCCCCGCGCATGTGCTCTTCTATGGTTTGAATAGATGCAATATTTAATCCGCGGATGAATATCATTTGACTAAGCAAATAGATAACAGAGAAGAGCGCGTTAAGTCGCTTAAACCCGGGATATTAGTGTAAAGAAGCTCGACAGCATCGTACGCCGCGCCTGGACATTCGGCTCACTTTGCCTATAACAAACCCTTCAGGCGCTCAGAACCGTCTGCAAAGCAGCCTATTCGGTGCTAATATAAAGCTCCATATGGGCATTATCTGATAGGGGAGATTTCGTGTGATGCCTGCCCCACTCTCAGCAACGCCGGAGTTGCCGCGTTACGTACCAGATGGCCACGATGTAGCCACTCTGTGGCACATCATTGGCTTGCCGGAGCGCGGTCTCGCCTTGCAAGCAGCTCTATCCGAAGGTATCCCTTACCACGTTTTCGGGCGATTGGCTCAGACGACGGGGTTCTCCCAGCAACAGTTACGCGAGGCTACCGGCATCGCGCGCACCACCTTGCAGCGTAGGCAGCGCGAAGGGCGCTTTAGCCAAGCCGAAAGCGACCGACTCTATCGGTTCGCCGAAGTCTACGCGGCGGCAGTAAGGCTGTATAACAGTGACGGCCGTGCGGCGCATGACTGGCTCAGCCGGCCCGCCAAGGGCTTAGGTGGCGCCCGGCCTATCGACACGCTCCAGACGATGCTGGGCACTGAGCAAGTGCTGGACTTGATCGGCCGGATTGAATATGGCGTGCTCACTTGAGCACGTTGTCCGCATACCGGCTCGTGGCTTCACGCCACGCCGACTCGCCTTTCAATGAACAAGGCGCACGGCTGTTCGGCGGACGGTGGAATAGCAAGGGGCGAAGCGCCGTCTACGCTGCCGAATCAGAGGCACTGACGCTGCTCGAGGTGTTGGTACACATCGCCGATCCCTATCAACTCAGCTACTACCGGCTCTTTCAGATCGACCTCCCTGCATCGCAAGTGCAGCGGCTTGGCGTGGAGGCGCTGCCCGGGAACTGGCGGGAAGACCCGCCACCACCAGAGACGGCCGCGATCGGAGATGGCTGGCTTGGCGAAGCCGGCATGCTGGCGCTGGCTATACCCAGCACCGTCGCGGTACGCGACTGGAACTACCTTCTGAACCCAGCTCACGACACCTTTGCTGAAATCGCGGGCGGGGCGAGGGAACTTAAACTGGAAATCGACCGCCGACTATACCGGCGAAGCGCTTAGTCGGCCGCGGCCACCATTTCGCCTGCTCCTGATGCCGACTACACACTGGCCGCTGTTGTCACACTCGGTTTGCCCGATCCGGCGGCGCAGCGTCGCGGCCGTGCAACGGGACCACTTCTCCTTGCCTGGGGCGGCATCGCACGACCTTTCGGCTAGCCAACCCCGGCGCTCAGGGCTTATAGTTTTTATCGTGTTTGCCGGTGTCTTGGATCGTTCTGCTGACGGGTACATTGCTTGCCATGAATGATGATCAACTGCTTCGCTACAGCCGCCAGATCATGTTGCCTGGCCTGGATATCGAAGGCCAGGAGAAGCTCCAGGAAGCTCGGGTGCTCATCGTTGGCCTCGGTGGCCTAGGCTCGCCGGCGGCCATGTACTTGGCCGGCGCCGGGATAGGCACGCTCGTACTGGCGGATTTCGATCGGGTCGAGCTCTCTAATCTGCAACGCCAGATCATCCACCGCAGTGCCGATATCGGCCGCCTGAAGGTCGAGTCGGCGGCCGACGCCATTCGCGCGCTCAATCCGGAAGTCAGTGTGGAGTCGTTCACGCAGCCGCTCGATCCGGATAACCTGCCGGCGCTGGTCGAAGCCGTAGACCTGGTCGTGGACGGCAGCGATAATTTTACCACCCGCTATGCGGTGAACGGCGCCTGCGTAACCGCCCGGCGCCCACTGATCTCCGGCTCTGTCATCCGCATGGAGGGGCAGGTCGCGGTGTTTCGCGCCGACCGCGACGATGAGCCCTGCTACCATTGTGTATACCCCGACGCCGGCGAGGCCGGTGAGACTTGCAGCGAAACCGGTGTTATAGCGCCGCTGCCGGGTGTCATCGGCAGCATCCAGGCGGTAGAGGCCATGAAAGTCCTGCTGGGACTGGGTCAGCCGCTCGATTCACGGTTACTGGTCGTCAACGCCTTGAACATGCAATTTCGCATCCTGCGGCTGCGCTCGGATCCGCGCTGCCCGGTCTGTAGTAGCCATGGGCGCGCTACGGCGGTTAACGGGCAGGAGCCGATTGCCAGGGGTGGGTTTTAGGCCCGCCCCGACGAGAGGTAAGCCGCCAAGTTTCGCCCGCAGCAGCTCGTTGATCATTTGAGGTAACTACTCACCCCTCGTCATCCTGCGCACAGCGAAGCGGCGTCGCAGGATCCAGCGACCAGATTCTGCGACTCCGCCTTACGGCTCCGCGCAGAATGACAGTACGGAAAAAGTAGCCTGCGCGGGCGCCCCCTGGGATGGGCAATGAGCCTGCGCGGCCTCGATCCGCTCAGCGCTAGCCATCGCCGCCCACGGCTAGCTCACCAGCTCCATGAGCTTCCCGTAGCTATCCACCACCTCGTATTTGACCTGCTCCGATGTGATCCGGGAAAAGAACTTGCGCGCGCATTCGATCTTGGACTTTTCGATTTGCCGCAGCTCCATGCTCGACATTGTGCCCTTGGTTTCGGCAACGAAATACACGTGCTTGACCTTCCCCTGCTGGAAGGCGATGGCCCAGTCCGGGTTGTAGTTGCCGACCGGGGTCGGGATGAAGAAGCTTTTCGGCAGCTTGGCGTAGACAACCACCTCGGTGCTGGTGTCCAGTTCCTGGACAAAATTGCTCTCCACCTTCGAGTCAGTGAACGCGTAGTCGTATATATGACGACGTTTGGTTTCGATGGCCTTGCTGAAATCGTCTTTCGGCTTCTCCGTGGTGAAAATGTCGAGCTGGTGGGTTTCTCGCGCGGGGTCATAGGCGATGTGCTCGACGATCGCCGTCGCCTTCTGCTCGTTGATCAGCCGCCCCGCCTTGGCGATAAAGTCTTCCGGGTTGGTCTTGTACTGGCTGAAGACCGGAATCTGAATGCCCTTGAGGATACGGGCAATGGTGTTGCGGGTCAGCAGGGTTGCCTCGGTCAGGTTGCCAATCAGGTCATATTTCACCGCCGAGTGGATAGAGTGCCGGTAATACTCGGTGGCGCTCTCGCGTTGGGGGAACGCGGAACCGCGCCTGAGCTCATCGTAGTCAACCTCGTCCGGCTGCGCGCCGCGTTCGATGACATAGTGCACCGGTGTGACGTGCAGCTCCTTATCGAGCGTAGCGATGCATTTGCTGACCAGCTCATCCGTCTCAAAGTGAACCGTATAAGCCGCCTTGCGATTGATCTTGCTCCACAGCGCCTTGAACTCCTTTTTCTCGAAGTTGGCATTGAGTGGCGTCGTTTTCGCCCTGCGGTCGTCGCAGATTTCCGGCAGCTGCGCTTCGCTGAACACGCTGTCGATCAGCTGGAAAACCTGCTCAGCATGGCCCTCCAGCGCCTCTGGCAGCTTCGCGAGCTGGCCTTCCTTTCTGGCCTCATGATAGGCGCCGATGATGTTGCGCTTCGTATCTACGTAACCATTCTGAATCAGATAAAACTCGACCGCGGTGGCCAGCTCATTCGTCACCACGACGTCACCGGCAGCGGTTTTCAATACTTTTCCGGTGAAGTAGGCCTTGTCGGCAAACCGTGGCCTGGCCGACAGCGAGTCACTGATATCGCGCTGCAAGGCGTTGACAAAATCCTTGTAGCTCTCGTTGGCGACCACGGTCAGCTCGTTGATCTGGTGCACGGTCAGCGGGTCATCCATGCGCTCGCCCAGCTGGTTGACCGCCAGGCGCAAGCCACGGCCGACCTCCTGCCGCCGGGAGATGGTGTTGTCGCTGTGCTTTAGCGCACAGATGACGAACACATTGGGGTTGTCCCAGCCTTCGCGTAATGCCGAGTGGGAGAAAATGAAGCGCACCGGCTCGGCGTGGGAGAGCAGACGTTCCTTGTCCTTGAGAATCAAGTCATAGGCGTCTACATCGTCGGTTTCGCTGGAACGAGCCTTGGTTTTAGGGTCGACCAGACGCTTGGTCCTCCTGTCGACGGAAAAGTAACCGTAGTGAGTGCTGTCCACAGCAATACCTTTCAGGTAGCGGTTGTAGGGCGTATCTTCCAGGGTCAGCACCTCGTTGAGCTGTTGCTTGTACTCTTCCTCGAAAAAGCGCGCGTACTCGCCGGCCACCTTGCCGTTTTCATCGTACTGGCGGTATTTGGCTACCTCATCGATGAAAAACAGCGACAGCACCTTGATGCCCTGCTCAAACAGCACCTGCTCTTTCTCAAAATGGGCTTTAATGGTTTCGCGGATCTGAATACGGCGCAGCGCGGACTCCGTGATATCGCCCACCACGTCCCCGTCCATCAGCTCGACTCCGTTGGTAAAGCTCAGGGTGTCGCTGCGGGCGTCGATCTCGGCGACCACAAAGCCCTTGTACTGGTCCAAGCCGCCGGATAGGTCGTACAGGTTATCGTTGCGGCCGACTTTGCGGTTTATGCGCTTGATACCGCTGCTCTGCTTGATCTCGAATTCGAGCCGCGCCACGGGCGGTTTACTGGTCGATGTCTCGATGGCCTGCAGCAAGAGATAGCCGTTGGTGCCGGTCAGGCCTTTGATCGTGATGCCGCGCACGGCAATCTTCTTCACTAGCTTCTGGTTGTAGGCATCCAGCGCATCCAGCCGATGAATCTTGTTGTAATCGGTCTTATGCGTAGCCGAGTAGCGCACGATGAAGAGCGGCTTGAACTCCTTGAGCGAGCCCAGGGTTTTCTCCCCTTCCATTTTCTGCGGCTCATCGAGAATCAGGATCGGCTGGTTGGCCTTGATCACATCAATGGGCCGGCGCGACTGGAAATCATCCAGTTCCTCGTAGATGCGGCGGTTGTCCTTGCCGGTGGCATTGAACGCCTGGACGTTGATGACCATCACGTTGAGGCCCGCATCCGAGGAAAAGCTCTCCAAGTTGTGCAGCTGCTTGGAGCTGTAGATGAAGAAGCGGGCTTTTTTACCGTAGGCTTCCAGGAAATGGTCGGCGGTGATTTGCAGCGACTTGTAGACACCCTCGCGGATGGCGATGCTGGGCACCACGACAATAAACTTGCTCCAGCCATAGCGCTTGTTCAGCTCGAACAGGCTCTTGATGTAGCAGTAGGTCTTGCCGGTGCCGGTCTCCATCTCGATATCGAAGTTGAGCGGACAGCCGGTTTTCGCGTCGTTTACCAGCTTGGTGGACTGCGGCAGGTTCTGGCGGCGCTGCACGGCTTGAACGTTTTCCAGCAACTGCGCCGCGCTAAGCTTCAGCTCGGCATTCCTGAAACCGGCATCGACGTGTAACGGCTCTTGCTGTTGCTGGCTGGGCGGTGGCGTGTCCATTACACCCGGGTCGATGCGGTAGCCAATGCCAGAGGATTTCGGTTGGCCGGCAAAGCAGTCCGCGAGGGCGTCTACCGCGAGGGTTTGATAGGTCTGCTGCTTGAATTTTAGCTTCATGGTCTATTGCGCACCAGATTTTCCAGATTGTCGTTGCTGCCCATCCGTAGGTTCCACAGGGTTATTGCCGATGATGTTGATCTTTTGCTGCTGCTCCACCCGCTGCACAAAGCTGTTGCCGGCATCCAGCCTGGCCTGCCAGTCCGTAAGGGTGTAGAGGGTCGGGTTGATGGTGCGGCCCAGCCGCTCTTCCGCAGGCATCAGGCGCTCTATCACTTCGCCATAGTGGAGGCCGTCGCCAATCAGCATCAGATCGATATCGCTGCCGACATGGACCTCCGCCTTGGCGATGGAGCCATAGACAAATGCCCAGACTAGCTGGCCGGTCAGGGGGGCGAGCGCTGCGCGCAGCTGCTCGGCAATACCGAACGTCTTGCGCACGATACCCAGCAGTTCGGGGTAAATAGGGCAGCCCGGATTGGCCTGATAGTGCGTCTGGTTGCCGTGACGGCTCCGGGTGAGCACTCCGGCACGCTGTAACCGCTCCAGCTCACGCATGAGGCTGCCCTTGCCCACCTGCGCCCAGCGTGCGATCTCATTGGCATAGAAGCTCCGGTCAGGTTTGCCATAGAGCAGCCCCAGCACCTTCTGCTGGGTTGCCGTAAACAATGCATCACTTAGCAGTATGGTCTGCATAGTTGCAATAACGAACCCAAAAAGGGAACGATAAGTCCCTTTTTAGGACTCATCAAGCCTATTCAAACGGAAAGCTCGAAAATTTCCGGAATCACGTCATTCCGGCGTAGGCCGGACAAAATCGTCGGGAACGATCTTAGTCGCGTCATCCCTGCCGCTCACCTTTCAGGCCAGCGCGTTTGTGCGCGTGCTGCTCAAAATGTGCTCCTGCTGTTTTGTGAACAGCTTTAGCTGGCCCGATGGGGCGCACGCCACGGATGGTGTGCGTAGTCAAATTCTCTTTCCGAAACAATTAAGAGAAACCACGGCCTTCACCAGAGTGACGGGGGCAGGGCCATGCCCTTCTGCCAGAGTATGGAATCTGGTCGTCAGTGCTCTGCTATCGGGCTCAGCTACAGGGGCTTTTTAACCTGCAAACTCGGCCGCCAGGCACGCCAGCGGACTGCCGGGAGCCGCGAAGGGCACTACCCTATCGGTTGCCAGCGCCAGCACGAGCCAGTTGCGCTGCAGAGCTGTGGCACGGGTGGTGCGGCGGGTTCCCGGCGGGCAGGCGGTGAGGACAAGCATTCGGCGCTCGGCGAAGGCGTCGCGCTCTTCCGGCGGGACTTGGTAGTCGGTGAGACCGCGGGCCAGGAGTTTGACCACCCTGCCCTTGCGGCGCAGGACGGAGCGCAGCACCTGCTGCTCCAGCGGGGCGTGAAAACCGCTCAGGATAACCCGGCCCTCTTTGACCCATTGGGGTACACGGTCAAGGGTTTCGACGAGCAGTTTGCCGGGGCATTCGCGGGAGGCAATCAGCCCGAGCAGCGGCTCGTTCAGCAATGCGGCATTGCCGACGCTGAACCAGTGTCTTTGAGCATCGGGGCCGGCCCTTTGGTGGAGGACGGCGGGCAACGAGAGCGGGAATACTTTCATGCCTCGTCATCAGCTCCGCTCATGCGGTACTTGACGTCATAGTTGACCAGGAAATCAAGCTCTTCATCACCAAAGCCGATCGCCCGACCATATGCAAGGTCAATGTCGTCGATTATTGGCTTCGACTTCTTCGGGTAGATACACTGAATATGAAGCACGCCATGCTTCTTGTAACGCATTGTAAGTACTTCTGAAGTTCGTTGATACGATTCCATCAAACGCTGCACCTTTTCTTCCAATTCGTGTACGATGCCATGGCTATTATTAATCACAGGCAAGCCTAGAATTTCTCGCTTGTTCAGATTGCGAACATCCGAGTAGATCGTCAGGAACCAATAGAAAAGGCTTGAATTCAAAAGCGCAAGCACCATCCCGGCAGTTTCGCTTGAAGGAAACGTGATAGATTTCAATTCAGACGGCGGCCTTTCTTGCCCCAACTCATCCTCTATAAATGGAACAAAATTGAGTACTTGTACAAACCCACTCAGCTTTCTGGTGTAATAAACAGTGTGCCTTTCGCGAGGTCTGACCAGAGCACCCACAGGAATTGTTGCTCTGTAAATACTAAATAGTGCTTGGCCGAAAAATACCAACCCTCTGAAACAACACCACAAATAATG
>JAKDMQ010000239.1 GCA_030452265.1 Nitrococcus sp. | reverse complement strand
ATGCGACCTTGCACAACGAGGACGAGGTCCGGCGCAAGGACGTGCGTATAGGCGATACAGTCGTGCTGCGTCGGGCCGGCGACGTGATCCCGGAGATTATCGGCGTGATGCGTGAGACGCGCCGCCAGGATGCTCCGTCCTGGCGCATGCCACAGACCTGCCCAGTCTGTGGCTCGGAGGTCATGCGCCTGGAGGATCAAGCGGCGCTCCGCTGCATCGGCGGTCTTTACTGCGCCGCGCAACGCATGGGCGCGATCCTGCATTTCGCCTCACGCCGGGCCATGGATATTGACGGCTTGGGAGAGAAGCTGGTAGCGCAGTTGGTCGAGCGCGGGTTGGTCGCCACGGTGGCCGATCTCTATTCGCTCGAGCACGCTAAGCTGGTGGTGCTCGAGCGTATGGCTGAGAGGTCCGCGGATAACCTGGCACGAGCGATTGACGCCTCGCGCGAGACGACCCTGGCGCGTTTCCTCTACGCATTGGGCATACCCGAGGTCGGTGAGGTTACGGCGAAGCGGTTGGCGGAGTATTACGGTGACATCGACGCTTTGATGCAGGCGAGCGAGGAAGCGCTTACCGGGGTGCCCGACATCGGTCCCGTGGTGGCGCGGCACATCACGCATTTCTTCGCTCAGCCGCACAATCGTGAGGTCATCGAGCTTTTGCGCGCGGCCGGGATCCGCTGGCCGGCGCTCTCGGGCGAGGTTCGCAACAAGCCGCTCGCCGGGCGCATCTTCGTGCTTACGGGCACTCTGGCAAGCTTTACCAGGCAGGAGGCACGGGAGCGTATCGAGACCCTTGGTGGCCGCGTCACCGGTAGCGTCTCGAAGAACACCGACTACGTGGTTATTGGTGACAGTCCGGGCGCGAAACGAGAGAATGCCGTGCAACTCGGCATCAGGGTATTGGACGAGAGCGCCTTCCGTGCTCTGATTGCGGAGCAGTAGCGGATGGCACGTGGGGCGCGGCGTCGTGGGTGGATGTCAACAGGCCGAAATTGCCCAGCGAGCCACTTACTTAGCCCCCGCGTTGTTGTTGGTGCTCCTGCGGGGTCAGCGCCTGGATGCTCAGGGCGTGAATGGTATCGGCGCGCATCGCCTCGCCCATTGCATCGTATACCATGCGGTGACGCTGGATCGTGTTCCGGTCGCTGAAATCGAGGCTGACCACCAATACTCGAAAATGCCCGCCCCCGTCCTTGGCTCCAGCGTGCCCGGCATGCAAGCGGCTGTCATCGTGCACGGTCACGGCCTCGACCCGTAGCGCCTCGCGCAGCCGGCGCTCGATCATTGCAACTCGCGTTTCGCTCATGGCAATACTCGCTTGAATGGTTTGACGATCACCCGTTGATAGACGCCTGCCTCGAGGTAAGGATCGGCATCGGCCCAGGCTTGCGCAGCCTCGAGCGAGTCAAACTCGGCAACCACCAGGCTACCCGAAAAGCCGGCCGGTCCTGGGTCCTCACTGTCGATGGCCGGATGCGGGCCGGCCAGCAGTAGACGGCCGTCCGCCTTCAGTCGCTCCAAGCGCTGCAGGTGGGCCTCACGGGCCGTAGCCCGAAGTGGCTGGCTATTGGTGACGTCCTCGCTCAGGATGGCATAGTACATCGATGGTGGCCTCGAGGCTGGAGCGACATCGCCACCTAGCTTATCACAACCACCGCGAACACCGCGCGAGCCGTTACAATAGAGAACGATTACTGCGAGCCACGGTTATGCAAAGGAGATGCCCAATGTGTCAGTTCTTCATGATCCATCCGATGACGCCGCAGCCGCGCCTCGTTCACCGGACCGCGGAGATTCTGCAGCGCGCCGGGGTGATCGTCTATCCTACCGACACGGCCTATGCGTTAGGTTGCCGCATGGGAGAGGCGGAGGCGGTGAATCGAATCCGACGCATCCGCAATCTCCCCGAGCGACATAATTTTACGTTGGCCTGCCGTGACTTATCGGATATCGGAACCTACGCCAAGGTCGAGAATAATGCTTTTCGCCTGCTCAAGGCCCATACGCCTGGCCCGTATACCTTTATTCTTCCCGCCACCGGCGAGGTGCCGCGGCGGCTTCAGCATCCGAGGCGCAAGACCATTGGCATCCGCGTGCCCGATTGCGCGATTGCGCGCGCCATTTTCGCCGAGATCGGCGCGCCATTGATGAGCACCACGCTGCTGTTGCCCGGTGACGATCTGCCCTTGACCGACCCGGAGCTGATACGCGAGCGCGTCGGCGCGCATGTGGATCTGGTCATCGATGGCGGTGCCGGCGGATTGGAGCTGAGCACGGTAATCGATCTCACCGGTGCGATGCCCTCGGTGATCCGACGCGGTGCGGGGGATGCCGCGGTGTTCGAAGCATAGCTATAGCGTGCGGCGCGTCTGCAAGCCGGATGCAGGCGTGGATGGCTGCACGGGCCTTGTCCCCAAGCTATCATGTGTTTCTATCGCGTTTGGCGAATCGATCCCACGGAGGTGATATAGAGCATGCATGACTCGCGTCACACCCGGGTCCTTTCCGGAATGCGGCCTACCGGGCGGCTGCATTTGGGCCATTACCACGGTGTCCTCAAGAATTGGGTGCGGCTGCAGCAGGAACACGATTGCTTTTTCTTCGTCGCGGACTGGCATGCCTTGACCACGGCCTATGACGAGCGTGAGATCATCGGCCAGAGCATCTGGGATCTGGTGATCGATTGGCTCGCCTGTGGTGTCAACCCGAGTTTGGCTAACATCTTCATCCAGTCACGGGTCATCGAACACGCGGAGCTGCATTTGCTGCTATCCATGATCGCCCCGCTCGGCTGGCTGGAGCGGGTGCCCACGTACAAGGATCAGCAGCAGAATTTGCGCAACAAGGATTTGCTCACTTACGGCTTCCTGGGCTATCCGGTGCTGCAGAGCGCCGATATCCTTATCTATCAGGCGAGCGCCGTACCAGTGGGAGAGGATCAAGTCTCACATGTCGAGATCACGCGCGAGCTCGCCCGGCGCTTCAACTATCTATTCGGCCGTGAGCCCGACTTCGAGGAGAAGGCCGCGGCAGCGGCGCGGCGGATGGGTAAAAAAATCTCCCGGCTCTATGCGGAGCTGCGCCGCAAATACCAGGAACAAGGCGATCACGAGGCCCTAGGCGAGGCACGCGCGCTGATCGAAGCCCAGCAAAACATTACTGTCGATGAGCGCGAGCGGCTATTGGGTTATCTCGAAGGTACGGGGCGCACTATTTTGCCGGAGCCACAGGCGCTTCTGACCGGTGCCTCGCGCATGCCGGGGTTGGATGGGCGCAAGATGTCCAAGTCCTACGGCAATATGATCTCGTTGCGCGATGAGCCGCGGGTGGTGGAGCAGAAGATCCGAACCATGCCTACCGACCCCGCTCGTGTGCGGCGCACCGATCCGGGTGAGCCTACGAAATGCCCGGTCTGGGACTTTCACCGGCTCTATTCCGGACAGGAAACCCAGGATTGGGTGCTCAGCGGTTGCCGTTCCGCGGGAATCGGCTGTCTGAATTGCAAACAGCCGATCATCGAGGCGGTTAAGGCAGAGCTCGAGCCCATTCGCGAACGGGCGCGCGCGTTTGAGGATGATCCGCAAGCCGTTCGCCGCATCGTCGCGGATGGCTGCGAGAAGGCGCATAGCGTGGCGCGCGAGACGATGCGCGAGGTGCGCGCGGCGGTCGGGCTGGATTATCGGTGATGGCCGGCGAAGTGGACGTAGCCCAGGGGCTCCGGGCAGAACCGGCGCATGCGCAAGCCACAGCCGCGGTCGCCAAGATCAAGGGTGAGCCGCTCGCGAGCCTCCCGCATGATCTCTACATTCCACCGGATGCCTTGGAGGTCATACTGGAGAGCTTTGAGGGCCCGCTCGATCTGCTGCTCTACCTGATTCGCCGGCAGAACCTCGATATTCTCGATATCCCGATTGCCGAGATTACTCGCCAGTATATGCGTTATGTCGAGCTGATGAAGAATCTGTGTCTGGATCTCGCCGCCGAGTATTTGGTCATGGCAGCCATTCTAGCGCATATCAAGTCACGCATGCTGCTGCCCCAGCCAACGGAAGAAGCGCCCGATGAGCCCGACCCGCGTATCGAATTGGCGCGCCGGTTGCGAGAATACGAACAGGTCAAGGAGGCGGCACGGGCTCTTGACGAAATGCCCCGCCTCGATCGCGACATCGTCCTAGGTCGAGTGCCGCCCCCGCCGCAGCGGATTGAGCGCATCGAACCGGCGGTAAGCCTGCCCGAGCTGTTGCTGGCTTTCGCCGATGTGATGGCTCGGGCGGAGCGCTTTACTCATCACGTGGTCCAGCGCGAGGCGCTCTCCGTGCGCCAGCGCATGGTCGAAATACTGACTCGGGTCGGCTGCGAGCGCTTCAGCGCATTTGTGGAGCTCTTTCCCTCCGGTGAGGGCCGCCTGGGTGTTACAGTGACCTTCCTGGCGGTACTGGAGCTCTTCAGAGAGCGGCTGATCGAGCTGCGTCAGGCCGAGCCCTTCGCACAGATCTATGTGCGCGCGGCGGCGGTGGCGCAGGAAGGTTCTAGGCCGTGCAACGAGCAGGGGATGAACAAGCCATAATGCAGCCACAGCTCAAGCACGTCATCGAGGCCGCGCTGCTTGCGGCAGGCGAGCCGCTGCCGGTCGAGCGCTTGCGCGGGCTATTCCCGCAAGACCGACATCCGGAGGTGGCGGCCGTGTGCGACGCGTTGGCGGAATTGGCCAAGGACTACCAAGGCCGCGGCATCGAGCTCAAAGAGGTCGCCAGCGGCTATCGGATCCAGGTGCGCACGGAATTGACGCCTTGGATAGCACAGCTCTGGGTAACCAAACCCGGCCGGTATTCTCGTGCATTGCTAGAGACACTCGCGATCATAGCTTATCGTCAACCAATCACTCGCGGTGAGATCGAAGAGATCCGGGGCGTTGCGCTAAGCAGCTCGATTATGCGGGTGCTGCAGGAGCGAGGCTGGATCCGGGTTGCGGGCCACCGGGAGCTGCCAGGTCGACCGGCCCTGTTCGGCACTAC
>JAKDMQ010000238.1 GCA_030452265.1 Nitrococcus sp. | reverse complement strand
TCGATTCCGACTATCAAGGCCAAATCTTTGTCTCCTGCTGGAATCGAGGCATGCAGCCCTTCACGATCGAGCCCGGGGAGCGCATTGCCCAGCTCGTTTTCATCCCGGTCGCACGACCCGCGCTCGAGCTGGTGGAGGCGTTCGATCCCAGCGCGCGGGGCGAAGGCGGCTTCGGCCACTCCGGGCGCCATTAGCCCGTCGATTTTGACCAAGAGGCATAATGCGGCCAAGGTAGGTCGGCCCCGAAAATAGAATGCAGATGAATTGCCATTTACTAGCCCGGGGGATGTCATGAAAGGAAACGGGGTGAGTCGCACCCAGCGGCAGGATGCACCCGCGGCAAACCAGCGCGACGGCACCAAGGCGCTCAGCGGCTATTGCTTCAGCGTCGCTTTGATCGCCATCGTTGTACTGCTTGGCGCACAGGCGCTCACCATGGTGCTTGGTCAGCGCACCAGGGAGGCCCGCCTGCAGGAGAGCGCAACCCGCACCGCGCAGCTCATCAGCGACAATCTGGCAGACAAGATTGCCGCCATCGGCCAAAGGCTTGCCGCGCAAGCGAGCCTCCAGGGTTTGCACGAGGCGCTGCAAAACCGCGATCCTTCCGCCCTCACCGAGCTCGCTCAAGCGTTCCGATTAGCCTTCCCGCTGGCAAGCCGCCTGATGATCGTGCCCAACGGCAGTTTGTCGCCCGATCCCAATGCCAACCCCCCCATCGGTTATGCGCTGCTCGACATGGTCAAGAGGGCCCGCGCAGGGCGCCACCCGGCACCGGAGATCTACCTGCCCGGCCGGCCGGGTGCCAATGTCAATCTGGTTGAGCCAGTCCGCGCGGGCGAGACCATCCTCGGCACACTGGTGCTGACCTTTCCCGCCGATCGCTTTTTCCAACACCTTAAGGCGCCAGCACAAGCGTGGCTCGGTGTCCAACAGCGCTCCGCCAATGGCTGGGTGGGGGTTATCGAGCACGGTAACGCCCAGGCGGCCGGACCCCGTATCCGTCTGCCCGTAACGGGCACCTCCTGGCAGATCGAATACATCGCTTCGCAAGGCGCCGCGCCCCTGGCCGGCGTGGATGTGTGGCTTGCGGCCGGGGTGATTTCCGCCGCGATAGGGCTGATCCTGCTCGCCGCCTTTGCGACTGGCGCACGCCTGCGCCGAACGCTTGTAGCCGACGGCCAGACGTTTGTGCGTATCGTCCAGGACAGCGCAACCGGGAAGCTTCGAACCCACTACGAGGTGCGCTTGCGTGAGCTGCAAGCGGCGGTCAGCGCCGCAATCTCGGCCGCTCGCATGCCGGAGCACCGCGGCGCGCGCACCCAAGACCCGGGAACGCAAGCCGAGGTCGATCACGCTCCCACCCCGCGGGGCGCGCCCGTGAGCACACAACCCGGCTTTGAGGTGACCGAAATTGACGCCGCGGCCCATACGCCGCCACAGTGCCTCGAGCGGGCACCCCGTATCGATCCCACCATTCTGCGCGCCTACGACATTCGCGGCATCGTCGGTAAGGGCTTGACCGCCGAGGTCGTACGCTGGTTAGGGCTTGCCATCGGCAGTGAGGCCGCCGACCGTGGTCAGCACAATGTCGTAGTCGGCTATGATGGCCGTCACTCGAGTCCAGAGCTCGCGGCCGCGCTGATAGAAGGCTTGGTGGCGGCGGGCCGGTACGTGATCGACATCGGCCAAGTCGCGACCCCCGTGGTCTACTTCGCCACCTATCATCTCGGCACTCATGCCGGTGTTGCCGTGACCGGCAGCCATAACCCCCCCGAATACAATGGGCTCAAGATCATGCTCGGCGATGAGACGCTCTCGGAGAGCGCCATCCAGGCCTTGGCGAAGCGCATCGAGACGGGTGAGTTGCACTTCGGTGAGGGCGGCGTCGAGCGAGAGGACGTTGTCGGCGCCTACTGCGATCGTGTGCTGCGGGATACGGCGCTGCACCGGCCGCTGAAAGTCGTGGTGGATTGCGGCAATGCAGTGACCGCCACCATCGTGCCCGATCTCATGCAGGCCCTGGGCTGCGAGGTCATCGAGCTTTTCTGCGAAGTCGATGGCGACTTTCCAAACCACCACCCGGACCCAACCGTTATCGAGAATCTGCAGCCGCTGATCGAGCAGGTGTGCTCGCAGGGGGCGGATCTTGGCCTCGCCTTCGATGGTGACGGCGATCGCCTCGGAGTGGTCGACAATCATGGCAAAATCATCTGGGCGGATCGCCAGCTCATGCTCTTCGCCGAGGACATCCTAAGCCGAAGCCCCGGCTCGGATATCGTCTTCGATGTCAAATGCTCCAGCCGACTCGCCGAAGTCATCACCGCGGCCGCCGGCGTCCCGGTGCTCTGGAAAACCGGCCATTCTCTGATCAAGAACAAGCTGCGCGAGACGGGGGCGCCCCTGGGGGGCGAGATGAGCGGACATATCTTCTTCAACGACCGCTGGTACGGCTTCGACGACGCGATGTACGCGGCGGCGCGGCTGCTCGAGATTCTTTCCATGGACCCGCGCACGAGCGCCGAGGTCTTCGCCGCGCTGCCGGAGGCGATCAGCACTCCGGAGCTGCGAGTTGATCTGGAAGAAGGCGAGCCGCCGCGGCTGGTATCGGCAATGCTTGCGAAAGCAAACTTCGGCGACGCGCGCGTAACCACCATCGATGGGCTGCGGGTGGATTTTCCCGACGGCTGGGGCCTGGTGCGAGCCTCCAATACCCAGCCTTGCCTGGTGTTGCGCTTCGAGGGCGACGATGAACCGGCGCTCGAGCGAATCAAGGCAACCTTCCGCGCGTTGATCGAGCACGCCCGTCCGGGCTTGGGGTTGCCATTCTAACGATGACAAAGCGCAACCCGCAACCGAGCACCCGCACCGCCCCGGCCCAGGTGGCCCACGTTCTCACCGAGGCGTTGCCCTACATTCGGCGCTTCCATGGCAAAACGCTGGTGGTAAAATTCGGCGGCAATGCCATGGTGGATCAACAGCTCAAGCACAGTTTCGCGCGCGATATCGTGCTGATGAAGCTGGTGGGCTTCAACCCCGTGGTGGTCCATGGCGGAGGCCCCCAGATCGGTCAGTTGCTCGCGCGCATCGGCAAGGAATCGGAGTTCGTTGACGGCATGCGGGTGACCGATGCCGAGACCATGGATGTGGTGGAAATGGTGCTCGGCGGCCTGGTGAACAAGGAGATCGTCAATCTAATCAGCAGCCACGGCGGGCGGGCCGTGGGGCTTACCGGCAAGGACGGTGGGCTGATACGCGCGCGCAAGCTCCATATCACGCGCCGGAGCGAGTCCGAGAAGGCGTCGGAGATTATTGATATGGGCCATGTCGGCGAGGTGGAGTGCATCGACACCTCGCTGATCGACACCCTAGCCGGCGGTGCCTTCATTCCGGTGATCGCGCCCATAGGGGTTGGCGCGGATGGCCACTCCTATAACATCAACGCGGATTTCGTCGCCGGCAAGCTGGCCGAGACCCTGGGCGCGGAGAAGCTTATCCTGCTCACCAACACACCCGGTTTGCTGGATAAGGAAGGGCAGCTCCTCACCGGCCTTGATCTGCAGCGGGTAGAGCGACTGATCGCCGATGGGACCATTTACGGCGGCATGCTGCCCAAGATACGCTGCGCACTGGAAGCGGTAGCCAATGGGGTGCACACGGCCCACATCATCGACGGGCGAGTCGAGCACGCGGTGCTGCTGGAGCTATTTACCGACTCCGGCGTTGGCACGCTCATTCATGCGCAGCGGGACTTGCCGACATGACCACGACTTCGAGGCTCAAACTTCGCAAGCCGCGCCAGCGATGGCTCGATCCGGGTTCAACCGCACGGGTGTTGGATCACGACCAGCTGCACGACTGGACTCTATGCTACCGTTAAGCGGTCTATAATGGATTGACGTGTGTTTAGTGTTTTCAACCCTAGGAGTACAGCAGATGCAATGTCCCAAATGCCACGAAACGCTCAGCATGGCGGAGCGCCAGGGCGTTGAGATCGATTACTGTCCAAAGTGCCGGGGCGTCTGGCTCGATCGCGGGGAGCTCGATAAGATCATCGAGCGCGACGCGGCGCTCGAAGCCGCGGCCGGTGCGCCTTCCTCTCACGGCCGCCCCGCGACGCCACCCTATGGGGGGCACTACGGAGGGGGCCACCATCACAAGCACAAGAGCCTGCTAAGTCAGCTATTCGACATCTGATTGAGGTGTGCGGATGCTCTCGGGGGTACTTGCCCTATCATCCTCACACATCGCGGCTGCCTAAGGTGTGGTGGCGCGCGATCAGCCGCGCCTAGCGTAACAACGGTGACGGCGAACGTTCGCCGAAGGCCCCCAGGTGCAGCACACCCAAGCGATGACTGTCCGGACGAGTAGCCATCAATTCGGCATCAACGATTACTTGGAAGGCGAGCTTTTAAGTGAGGTACGCCACGAGTACATCGGTGGTGAGGTCTACGCTATGGTGGGTGCCAGCGACCGGCACAACCTGATCGTCGGCAATATCTTCGCTGCCCTGCACCCTCTCGTTCGCGGCACGCCATGCCAGCTTTTCATGGCTGACATGAAGCTTCACCTTACTGTTGCCGGCGAGGATGCATTCTACTACCCGGATCTCATGCTCACCTGTGATCCGCACCACCGCGCCCGCTATTATAGGGAGCACCCGTGTCTTATCGTGGAGGTGCTCTCGGATGCGACCGAACGCATCGACCGCCGCGAGAAGCTGCTCGCCTATAGCCGCATCGAGAGCCTCCAGGAGTACCTGCTGCTGGCTCAGAACGAGCCGCTGGCAGAGCTCCACCGCCGTCGGGATGACTGGCACGCTCAACGCATCCACGAAGGCTCGGTCCCAATTGAATGCCTCGATACCGCGCTGGACATCGACACAATCTATGAGGGTCTTCCGCCGATCGAGGCCAGTAGGTTGGGATGAGCTTGCGAACCCCAACGATTGCGCCGGCATTCGCCCCACCGCGGCCCATGCGGTCACCACGTCACCGTCTCTGATGTGGGAGCGGCGCCCACCCCGCCCACCCTTAAGGGCATTGGCACCCGGGCATACCCGCGGGGGGGCCCCGCCCCCCCGCTCCA
>JAKDMQ010000237.1 GCA_030452265.1 Nitrococcus sp. | reverse complement strand
TCCCGAATTCTATGGCTGGTGGGTCGGCCAGGGTTTTCGTGTGGTGGCCGACATACACACCGAGAAGCTCGACGACTACGAGGGCTTCATTCGCCAGTTCTATGCCTGCTATCACCCCTATTACAACGGCAACATGCTGGTCATTCATCCGCAACCCGCGGGTATCGCAGTCACCGACAGTGCGGCGCGTTATGTGGGCCGGCATGCGATCACGCTGCGTCGGGTCGCCTTGGACCCCAACGACGAGATGCGGGTGTACTTCTTCAACCCCAACAACGACAGCGGCCAAGACTGGGGCCAGGGCGTCGTCACCGCGACGCAGGGCAACGGCGAGATCCACGGTGAGGCTTCCCTGCCCATCGCCGAATTCGCCTCGCGCCTCTATGTCTTCCACTACGATCCGCTCGAACGCGGCAATCCGGGATGCGTGCCCGCCGACGAAGTCGCGCGCATCATCGAGCTCGGCAAGAGCAGTTGGGGCAAGGATTTTTGAGCCGGTTGCAACGCGACCCGGGATCGGCGTGTTCCCGCGCGTTCTGAATGCGCCGGGCACTCGCCTCGAGCGCATTGCGTAGTATAATGCGCGCCGCGTGACGCTCAGACGCTACATTCTCAGGAGGCAAGATGAAAATCATTCGAACCGAGGACCTGCGCGGCACCGATCGTGAAGTCATCAGCCCCGCCGGCTGGACCAGCGTGCGCTGGCTGTTGGCGAAAGACGGCATGGGCTTTTCGTTCCATGAAACAACCTTCCCGCCGGGCCTCGAATTCGACATGTGGTACAAGCACCATTACGAGGCCGTGTTCTGCTACCAAGGCGAAGGCAGCATCGTCAACCGCGACACGGGCGAGGAGCATGTCATCGAGCCCGGCACGGTCTACGCGCTCGACAAGCACGACCGGCATACGCTCAAGGCCAAAACCGAAATGAAACTGGTCTGCGCGTTCAACCCGCCGGTCAGCGGCCGCGAAATCCACGACCAAGATGGCGCCTACGTCATCCGCCCGGACGAGCAGTAGGCAGTCCGCGCTCATTGCCGCAGCCAGGGTTCGCGGTCGTGCGCTAAATTAGCTGAATTACTGCGGCGCAATGATGCCCGCGCGTATCGCATAGCGCATCAAGCCCGGCACATCATGGATGTCCAGTCGACGCATGAGCTCGGCACGATGCGCTTCTACCGTTTTGATGCTCAGATGCAACAGGCCGGCTATATCCTTGTTGGCCTTGCCCTCGGTGATGAGCTGGAGTATCTGCCGATGGCGCGGGGTTAAATCCTCGTGCTCCGGTCCCTCTTGTCCGAGGTTTCGGCCGAGGCAAGTGTCGACAACTGATTTGGAGACGCCAGGAGACAGGTAAGTGCCGCCGTTGATTACCGATTCAATGGCAAATTCGAGCTCCGCGTGCGTCGCCTCCTTGAGGATATAGCCGCGGGCGCCTGCTTTCAGCGCGTGCTCGACGTATTCGGGGCTGGAATGCATGGACAGGATGATGACGCGCGCGGAAGACGATTTTTGCAGTTGCGCCGTCGCGTCCAAGCCATTCAATGTGTCCATTGAAATATCCATCACGACAAGATCGGGGCGCAGCGAGCGGGCCAACCGGCAGGCCTCGAGCCCATTGGTCGCTTCGCCGACGACCTCGACCGCCGGCATCTGCTGCAGCAGCCAGCGCAGACCGGCCCGCACGAGCGCATGGTCGTCAGCCAGAAGTATGCGGGTTGTTTTCACTCTGTTACGCCCTCGCCGTGCCCGGTAATGCGCCGTTTTGCGCTGCCTTCAGCTCATGGCTGAGTTTATGCCGGCGTGCGATCCCTGCAGCCTTCTAGCGCGTGCATCTGGAAGTTGCAATCCAGATCCTCGTCTCATAAGCATAGAACACGAGCGGGTGGCGGTACATGTCGGCAGATCGAGCAAGCGATCCCCGGATCCAGTCGGTGCTTGCAGGGCCTCGAACAGCTCGAGATCACATGGAAGCCGCTCGAGTGCGTCCGGCGCGCGCGGCCTTGCATCATTTCACCGTGCTATCCCCAGCCGCGAAGGCGGCCTCAATCAACTCTTTGACGAGCCGCTGCGCCGTTTTTCGCTCCTGCTCGATCGCCTCGCAAAGCTCGGCGAAGCGGCTCTCGTCCGCGCGTGCGCTCGCGAGCATCTCCGCTCCCATGCCGATCACGTGCAGGCACTGGCGAACGTCGTGGGCGAGTCGGTGCAGTTGTTCATCGTGCTGACTTGTTTGTTGTTCACGCATGAGCCTTCTCGGTAAGCTGATCTATTCGTCACCCTCGTTGGCCGCCTGCAGCTCTTCATTGGCCGCCTCGTGTTGCTCCTGCATGGATTGCAGGTAGTCGCGAATCTCGGCCAGCTCCGCCTCGAGCTCGCCGTTGCGCCTAATCCGCACATTGTCCTTGCGCGCTTTGATTGTGTTTGCGCGTCATGAGGACTCCTCGGGGGCCTCGCTCATCAGCCCGCTTGTAGTATCTTGCCGGTTTCAACGACAGGTATATCATTGCCCAATGATGGGGGATAGCACCAAAGCCGATCCGTCACCGGAGTTGGAACGGCTGCACGCCGACTTCGCGCTCGCTCTGGATAAGCTCGCGCAGGCGCGTACTTTCGGTAAGTACATCCACCAGCCGCGCCTGCTTGGCCTCGCCAGAAAGCTGCTCGCGACACCCGCCGGAATCGAGCTGCTCGACCGGTACGCGCCCGAGCTCGAGGCGGCGGGCGTGTTTGCCGGCAGCGACTGGGATCAACCCGAGCATCTGCAGACGGGCCTGGCACGTGAGTCGCTGTTGGGCCGCGACATGACGCCGGCCCTGGAATGCCTGAGCGCGCTGCGCATGCTCGCCATAGCCGATGGCCGCCAACCACACCCGCGCTTGCGGGCGGAGGACGCGCATGCGTTTCTCTCGGATGTAATGGCGCGCAATCTGGATCTGCTCTTTGGCACGGCCAGTGAGGAAAGCCGGTCGCGGGCGCCCGCGCTCGAGCGCATACGGCTGCTGCTGGATTTTCTGCGCGCGCGCCTTGGCATGGGGGGCATACTGAACGCACTGGCTGCCGAAACCGAACGCATACTGCTGCAGCGCCCGATCATGGTCGAGGGCGTGCACGCAATCGTGCACGCCGCCGCCACGGCCATGCCCGCGGCGCCGGAACCCGGCTCCGAGGAGAGCTGGCATTTTATCCGGGGCCTGATCGCGGCCATGGACGGACCTACCGATCTCTCGCGCACAGCCGAGGACGCCGACGCTTATGTGCAACGACTGGGTCAGCTCAGCGATGACGATCTGCTTGCGGAGGCACGCGGCTTTGGGCAAAGCATGCACCGCAGCGGCCTGGTCTGCCCGCTGCATGCGCATTTGCTGCATTATCTGGTCGAACATGCGCCGACCTTGCTGCCTTATGCGCTTGGTCTGCGGCAGATTGGCCGCACCAGCCTGAGGGCCGATCCCGCGTTGGTCGCCGAGATGATTCGAGTAGCCGTGTGGCCGGAGACGGCACGCTGCATCTACGGCCTGCACGGACTGCTCGAGCGCGGCATCCTGTTTTATCGGCCGGTCGCGCCCGGGCTGCGGCGCCTGCTCAAGCTGCCGTTGCTGGATACGGTTGCCAACGACCTGGTCGCCGCCAGCGGCTACGACAACCCGCCGCCGGCCAATACGCTGCTGGTCGCGGGCACGCTCTCGGTGCTGGGCCAGCCGCGCGGGGTGGATCAGGGGCACAATCCAACCTGCCAATCGGCTCGCGCCATCAGCCTGTGGTCGCAGAATGACACGGGTTTCCTACTGGGCCTGATCGCCGTTGCGGCGCGTGACGGAGACGTGGTAATGCATTTCGAGGGCGAGGAGATTCATTCCAGCGCGCTTGCCCCGGGACTGGCGTCTGAGCTGCATACTGAGCTCGATCCGGTGTCGCTGCTGCTGACAGCGCATATCGATCGTATCTACATGGAAATGAGTCGCCGCACCGCGGGCCGCGGCGAAGATGGGCACCGCTGGGTCAATCCAGAGCTGCACGGCTGGTGGGTCGCGCGCGGCTTCGCTTCCGCGGTGCACAAGAGCACCGGCAGCGTGCACGATCTCGAAGCGTTCGTGCGGCTGTTCTACGCGAGCTACCACCCGCGCTACAACGGCGGCCGGGATATGGTCTACGTCCAGCCCTGCGGTGTCGCCGTGACTAATCATGAAGCGGTGTTCGTGGGCTGGCACGCGGTGTCGATTCAGCGTGTCGGTCAGGATGCCAGCGGCGATTGGCGCGTCTACTTCTTCAATCCCAACCGTGACAAGGGCCAGAACTGGGGCCAGGGCGTGGTGGCCTCGACTGCCAACCACGGTGAGTTGGAAGGGGAATCCTCGCTACCGTTTGCTCAGTTCGCCGCGCGTCTGTACGTGTTTCATTACCTGGCGGCCGAAAGCGGCGATCCGGCAACGGTACCCGATGATCTGGTGGCATCGGTCATCGAAGCGGCGCGGGCGAGCTGGGCGGCGCGGATGCCCTGGTCGGACACGCGGCTGGGCGGATGAGCGAAATTGGCACCTATGCAAGAATTCGTTGTCGAAACGAGTGAACGTGTTCCGTTGGAGCTTTGCCATGGACAAGAATCCGGATAAAGGTTACGTCGCCCTGCTCGGCTGGGCGCTGGGTGCGGTCGAGGCGGCCGATCGTTTCGACCGCCGCTACGTCGTGGTGGCACCGTCCTGGGCCGAGGACTACTGCAACGAGCACGACATACCGTATATCCCCTGGGATTTCGAGCGCATGAACGAGCGCTCCATGGAAATCGCCGAACGCCTGAAGAACGAAGGCGTGGACGTCGCGATCCCGCTGTTCGAAGAAACCGTGGAATGGGCCGGTGCCATCAACGCCGTGCTCATGGGCAATCCGCGGCTGCACGGTCAGGCGGTGCTGTTCCGCGACAAGGCGCTGATGAAGCGCCGCGCCCAGCTCGGCGGTATCCGGGTCGGCATCTTCGAAGAAGCGCACGAAAAAGACGACGTCATCCGCTTCTTGAAGCGGGTCAACCAAACGCTGCTCCATCTCGATGGCGACCCGAACGACCCTATCCACCTGAAGGCCTTCGACAAGGCCGGCTGCCTGGGCCATCGAGTGGTCCGC
>JAKDMQ010000236.1 GCA_030452265.1 Nitrococcus sp. | reverse complement strand
CCGTACCCCGGGTCGAGCGGTGATAACGAGTCGCGTGGATGTAATCCACCTCCAGCGGAAACTGCAGTCGCGGTAGAAGCTTACCCAACGGCACGACCGCACCGATCATCACCCCGAGCACCACCGGCATCGAGCCGCCCAACTCGGCTTCGATCTGCCGCGCCATTTGATCCAGCGCGCGCTCGACGTCGTCCTCGTTGTGAAGCCTATCGGCGCTTCGGAGCACCTCGTCCAAGCGTTGCGGGGTCACTTGCTGCTGTGTCGCCATTTAGGGCCTGTCCAACTTTGAGAGCCTAGATTATAGGTGGCGCATCTCGAGGACACCACCCCCATGCAGTCACCGAAGCAATGTCCAGATGCAGCGATCGATCAACGACTTGACCCCTCCAGACAGAGGCCGCCGCTGTACGCTAATCTACCCGGTGGTGACAATCGCACCGCTATTGGCCCACGAGATAGCTGACCCACTCCGAGAGCAAGCACGCCATGCGAATAGGCATACTTCAATGCGGCTCGACTGCAGCCGATCTTCGCTCGACCTTCGGCGATTACCCGCGGATGTTCCAGCGACTGCTGTCTCGAGCTTCGCCGGACCTCGAATTCCAAAGCTATGAGCTTACCGCCGGGTGCTTTCCCGACTCGCTCGCCGAGTGCGACGGCTGGCTATTCACCGGTAGCAAGTGGAGTGTCTACGATGATACGCGGTGGATTGGGCGCGCCAATGCCCTCGCCGCTCGCCTGCACGCAGCAGGCAGGCCGACCATTGGCATCTGCTTTGGCCATCAGCTCATTGCCGGGGCGCTCGGCGGTCGAGTCGAAAAAGCGCCCCAAGGCTGGGGAGTCGGCGTGCACACGATCCGCATCCGGACTCACCCGAATTGGATGAAGCCGGCCCTCGATCGGCTTTCCTTACTGGTCAGTCATCAAGACCAGGTAATCATGCCGCCGCCAGGCGCGCAATGGCTCGCCGGCAGCGCGTTTTGCCGCTACGCCATGTTGCAGGTCGCGGATCATATGTTGACGTTGCAGGGACACCCGGAATTCTCCAAGGACTACGCAAGAACACTGATGAACCGGCGCCGGGCAGCCATTGGCCCGCAAGCCCATGAAGCGGGGCTCGCCTCGCTCGCCTTGGATGTAGACGATGCTATTGCCGCGCAATGGATTATTGGTTTCCTACAAGGCGTATAATGTCGCGCAGAACGGGGCGGCGGGTTACCCAGCAGCGCTCCGTGCCGAGTTTTGTGCCGAAAGCATGCCGAGCGTGTTCAAATCCTTACAAGGCCGGCCGCCAACCTCCCGCAGCGACACGTACCCCTTAATCGCAAAACGCTCGAAATGTCTGATACCGACCTGCTTTCGCAACTTCGAATCGATCCTGGCCAGCGCGAAGGCCGCTCCAGACGGCGCTGGCCATGGCTGATGATTGCCCTAGTCCTGTTGCTGGCACTCGTTGCTATCGGCTGGTACTGGCTATTGGGACGGGCCGTCGTGGTGGAGACGGTTACCGCAGCACCGCTCGCCGCTACCGGCGCCGATGCGGCGCTCCTTGATGCCACCGGCTATGTGGTCGCCCGCCGCCAGGCGACGGTTTCCTCCAAAATCACGGGCAAGCTGGTTGCGGTCCTGATTGAGGAGGGCGATCGGGTCAGCGAAGGGCAGATACTCGCACGCCTCGATGACCGGGACGCCAAGGCGCAGCTGCAGCTTGCGCGGGCACAGCTCGCCGCGGCCAAGGCAGGGATTGCGCAGCTCGACGCTCAGCTCCAGAAGGCGCAGCGCGACCTCAATCGCCAACAGTCGCTCAACGCGCGCGGGGCGACGGCGGAGCAGGCGTTGGACAGCGCGCGCACGAAAGTGGCCACGCTCAAAGCGCAGATCAAGGCGCAGCGGGCACAAATCGGGGTCGCCGAAGCGCGCCTGCGCATCGCCCAGGTGAACCTCGGTGATACCATCATTCGGGCTCCCTTCTCCGGAGTCGTCGTCGCCAAGACCGCGCAACCGGGCGAGATGGTCTCACCGGTATCGGCCGGCGGCGGCTTCACCCGCACCGGGATCTGTACGATCGTGGACATGAGCTCCCGGGAGATCGAGGTGGACGTGAACGAGGCGTACATCAACCGCGTCAAACCGGGACAGCCGGTGGAGGCCGTACTGAATGCCTATCCCCGTTGGGAAATCCCGGCCGAGGTCATCGCGATCATCCCAACCGCTGACCGCACCAAGGCCACGGTCAAGGTACGTATCGCCTTCCAAGAGCTGGACCCGCGTATCCTGCCCGAGATGGGGGTGCGCGTGTCCTTTCTCGCCAAACGCGCGGCAAACCGTGACGAGCCGCCGCCGGGCGTCGTGGTGCCCGCGAGCGCCATCGTCGAGCGAGGCGGCAACGAAGTGGTCTTCGTTGTCGACGGCGAGCGCGCGCACCAGCGCATCGTCACGCTCGGCCAGAGCTACGGGGATCTGCGTCAAATCGGCAGTGGTCTGAAAGCCGGAGAGCGCGTCGTGGTTGATCCAACAGCGGAGCTGACTGATGGCATATGGGTTCAAACGAAATCCAGCGAATCCTGAGGCCCGGTCCGACGGGGATACGGCTGCCACGGCGAGCTTGGTCGAAATCCGGGGTGTCAGCAAAATCTATCTGCGCGGCAAGCAGCAGATCGAGGTTCTGCGCCACATTGACCTCGATATCCCCGAGGGCGATTTTATTGCGCTCATGGGGCCGTCGGGCTCGGGCAAGACCACCCTGCTCAACATGATCGCCGGACTCGACTCACCGACGGCGGGGAGCGTCACCATCGCCGGGCAGCGAATCGATCGCCTGTCCTCGGGCAATCTGGCGCGCTGGCGAGCCGCCCATGTAGGATTCGTTTTCCAGTTCTACAACCTCCTGCCGATGCTATCGGCACAGAAAAACGTCGAGCTGCCGCTGCTGCTCACCCGACTTAACGCGGCACAAAGGCGCCGCCACGCCCACATTGCGCTGCGGCTCGTCGGGCTCGACGCGCGCGCGAGCCATCGACCGGGCGAGCTCTCCGGCGGCCAACAGCAACGCGTCGCCATCGCGCGCGCCTTGGTCTCCGACCCCATGCTTTTGGTCTGCGATGAGCCCACTGGCGATCTCGACCGGCACTCCGCCGAGGAGGTGCTGCAGTTGCTGCAGCGCCTCAATCGCGAATACGGCAAAACCATGGTGATGGTCACTCATGACCCGAAAGCGGCGGAACACGCTCTGAGCACACGCCATCTCGACAAGGGCACGCTGGTCGAGCAGGCGAGCTGAGCCTACGTCCGTGAAATACTTGCCTCTACTCTGGACCGGCCTGCTGCGCAAGAAGACCCGCACCGTGCTCACCTTGCTCTCGGTGGTGGCCGCATTCACGCTGTTCGGCATGCTCGATGCCGTGCGGGTCGCCTTCAATGCCCCAAACAGCGTCGTCGGAATCGACCGTCTGATGGTCACCTCGCGCTACTCGATGATTCAGCCCCTACCCTATGCCTATACCGCGCGCATTCAGGGGCTGCCCGGCGTTCGGGAAGTGGCCCATGCCGCGTGGTTCGGCGGCGTTTACCAGGATCGCAAAAACTTCTTTCCCAACTTTGCGGTGAGCGCCAAGTCGTACTTGAAAATCCACCCCGAGATCGTGTTGCCGCCCCGCCAAAAGCAAGCCTTCCTCCATACCCGCACCGGCGCTATCGTCGGCGCCGCCCTGGCCGAGCGCTTCGGCTGGGAGATCGGCGACAAGATTCCCCTCGAAGCAACCATCTGGCCGAAAAACGACGGCGGCATTGTATGGGTCTTCGACCTCGTCGGCATCTTCCACGCGGACCGTCCCGAGCTGCGCGGTATCGAGCGCCAACTGCTCTTCCACTACGACTATCTGGATGAGTCTCGCACCAAACTACAGGGCACCGTAGGTTGGTTTCTGGTCCAGGTGGAAGACCCGGATGAGTCCGACCGGGTCGCGGTGGCGATCGATCAGATGTTCGCGAACTCCTCGCACGAGACCAAGACTCAGAGCGAAAAGGAATTTCAGCTCTCGTTCGTAAAGCAGATCGGGGATATCGGCTTTATCGTAAGCGCCATCATGGGAGCCGTGTTCTTCACCCTGCTGTTACTCACGGGTAACGCCATGATGCAGGCCATCCGCGAGCGCATTCCCGAGCTGGCGGTATTAAAGACCATCGGCTTTCCCAACCGGCTCATGCTGCTGCTCGTGCTTGCCGAGGCCGTCGTGATCATGCTGATCGGCGGTATCAGTGGGCTGTTGCTCGCGCGCGCGCTGTTGCCCGTGCTGGCAACCGCCACGAGCGGGCGGCTCAACCTGCCGCTCACCTTGGATACCTGGCTGTTCGGCCTGGCTTTGATGCTGCTGATCGGCCTCGTAGTCGGCTTGCCGCCCGCGCTGCGCGCGCTGCGGCTCAACGTCGTCAACGCGCTGCGCGGGTAAAGCGCGATGGCAGAGAGCGCGAGCAAAATCCGCCGTCTCCTGCGCGCCCTCGGGCTGGGATTGCTCATCCTCCTCGGCCTGGGCATCTGGATACTAGCCCCGTTCCTGGTGCTCGCATTAGCCGCTGGGTACGATGTCTGGTTGGTGGCGAGTCGCATGGGACGCCAAGCGCTCGCGATCGCCTGGACCGGGCTCGCAACGCTGCCCCACCGCCTGGGCGGCGCATCCGTTATCGTGATCGGCATCGCCGGCGTCGTGGGTGTGCTCGTCGCTCTGCTCGCCATGGCGAGGGGCTTTCAAACCACCCTGCAACAGTCCGGTGACAACGCCACCGCAATCGTCCTTCGCGCCGGCGCCAATAGCGAGCTCGCCTCAAGAATCGATCGCGCCAGCGCGGCATTGATCGCACAGGCGCCAGGCATCCTGCACGATGCGCAGGAGCGCCCGATCATCTCCAAGGAAGTGGTTGTCGTAACCAACGTTCCCAAACGCTCCACGGGCACCGCTGCCAACGTCGCCGTACGCGGTGTCGGTCCTCAAGTCTGGGCCCTGCGCCCCGAGGTCCGGATCGTCGACGGCCGCCGATTCAAGCCCGGGCTGCGCGAGCTTATTGTAGGACGCGGCGCTTTGGTGCAGTTCACGGGGTTGAGCCTGGGCTCTACCGTGCAGGTCAATAACCAAGCAGGCT
>JAKDMQ010000044.1 GCA_030452265.1 Nitrococcus sp. | reverse complement strand
TGTTGCTCAAGCTCGGACTCGACCTCTGTGTGCCGATCGAGACGCGCACCCTGGCCGGCAAGGACGTGCACTCCATCGGCGGCGGCGTCCTGATGGCCTGCCTCGCGGAGCGGATCGAACGCGGCGAGGTGGAGGCGCTGGCCCAAGGCATCGTCGCGTGGCAGCAGGCGCTCGCGCCGGCCGGCGATACCACCTGCGTCTTCCGCGACAGCGCTTTCGCGGACGATGTGGCCAAAACCAACCTGGCGGCGATCCTGGAGCAGCACGGCATCGCCAACGTGCGGAGCCTGTGAGGTCGCGCATGCAACCGTTCCTGCCACACCCCTTGCCCATTCACGATCTGAACTGGCGCCGACTGTTGCCGCTGGTTGGCCAGGCCCAGGCGGCGCTGGCCCGCTACGATGGACTGCTCGCCGGCATCCCCAATCCGGCCGTGATGCTCTCGCCGCTGACCACACGAGAGGCGGTCCTGTCCTCGAAAATCGAGGGCACTCAGGCTACCGTCGATGAAGTCCTGGAGCAGGAAGCGGGTATGGTGAAGGAGGGCGAGAAGTACCAGGACATTCAGGAGATCTCCAACTACCGGCTCGCCCTGTTCCAAGCGCGCGAGCACCTCGCGGAGTATCCGATCCGGCTTGGCTTCGTCCGCGAGCTGCACCGCACCCTGATGAACAGCGTGCGCGGCCAAGGCAAGACCCCCGGCGAGTTTCGACTCGACCAGAACTGGATCGGTCCCGCCGGCTGCCCGATGGAGAGGGCTACTTTCGTTCCGCCCAACCCGATGCAGTTGCCAGATTACCTGCGCGCCTGGGAGGCGTATCTCGACGCGGACGACGTGGACCCGCTCATCCAGGCCGCCGTGGTCCACGCGCAGTTTGAGCTCTTGCACCCCTTCAAGGACGGCAACGGCCGGATCGGGCGCATCCTGATTCCCCTCTTTCTGTTTCAGAAGAGGGTCCTGTCCCAGCCCATGTTCTACCTGTCGGAGTATTTGGAGGCTCACCGCGATGAGTACTACCTGCGACTGCAGCGCATCTCGGCGGACGGCGACTGGAACGGCTGGATTGTCTTCTTCCTGCAGGCCGCGGCCACGCAGGCGGCGCAGAACGGGGAGAAGGTGCGGGCCATCCGGGCGCTGTACGATGAGATGAAGGTGGCCATCCACCAGACCACCCACTCGCAGTACACGGTGCACCTGCTGGACGCGATCTTTTCCAAGCCCATTTTCCGTACCTCGGATCTGGCCCAGCGGCTGGTCGGGGAATTCGGAATTCACGAGAAGACCGCACCAGCACTGCTGCGGCAGTTGCGCGATGCGGGCATTTTGCGCGAGTTGCAGCCCGGCAGCGGCCGCCGTTCCGCCACGCTGTGCTTTCCCCGCCTGATCAACCTTGCCGAAGGCCGGGACGTTCTATGACGGGCTTGTGTAGGGGCTGGACTCCACAAATGCGTTTGCGGAGTCTGATTTATAATCTGCGCTCTACAAACGTGTTTGTGCCGTTTGCGGACTCCACAACGACCAGGATGACCCATGAAGCTCCACTTCGAACCCGACCTCGACTACCAGCTCCAGGCCATCGAAGCGGTCTGCGACCTGTTCCGTGGTCAGGAGGTGTGCCGCACTGAATTCACGGTGACGATGCAGATAGAAAGGGCCGCGATGCACGGGTATGCGGAACCGAGCCAGCTTGGCGTCGGAAACCGCCTCACCCTGCTCGACGACGAGCTGCTGGAGAACCTGCACGACGTCCAGATCCGCAACGGCCTGGCCCCGGTCAACACGCTCGCCTCGGGCGACTTCAGCGTCGAGATGGAGACCGGCACCGGCAAGACCTACGTCTATCTGCGCACGATTTTCGAGCTGAATCGGCGCTTCGGGTTCACGAAGTTCGTGGTCGTGGTGCCCTCGATCGCGATCAAGGAGGGCGTCTACAAGTCGCTCCAGATCACCGAGGACCACTTCAAGGGTCTCTACGCTGGTGTGCCTTTCGACTACTTCCTCTACGACTCCAGCAAGCTCGGGCAGGTGCGCAACTTCGCCACCAGCGCGCAGATCCAGATCATGGTGGTCACCGTCGGCGCCATCAACAAGAAGGATGTCAACAACCTCTACAAGGACAGCGAGAAGACCGGTGGCGAAAAGCCGATCGACTTGATCAAGGCGACGCGACCGGTCGTGATCGTCGACGAGCCGCAGAGTGTTGACGGCGGACTGTCGGGCGCCGGCAAAAAGGCGCTCGATGCGATGAATCCGCCCTGCACGCTGCGCTACTCGGCGACCCACGTGGACAAGCACCACATGGTCTACCGGCTCGACGCGGTGGACGCCTACGAGCGCCGGCTGGTCAAGCAGATCGAAGTCGCGGCCGCCACGGTCGAAGACGCCCACAACAAGCCGTACGCACGCCTTGTTTCGGTCAGCAACCGGCGCGGCAGCATCAGCGCCAGGGTCGAGCTGGATGTGGAAATGGCGACCGGCGTGCAACGCCGCGAAATCACGGTTCAGGACGGAGATGACCTGGAGCAGACGACCAAGCGCGCGGTCTACGCCGACTGCCGTATCGGCGAGATCCGCGTTGCCAAGGGCAACGAGTTCATGGAACTTCGCGCGCCCGGTGGCGAAGAGTACCTGCGGCCGGGGCAGGCCTGGGGTGACGTCGACGCGCGCGCCGTCCAGCGGGAAATGATCCGGCGCACGATCAAGGAACACCTGGGCAAGGAAAAGCGCCTGCGCCCGCAGGGCATCAAGGTGCTGTCGCTGTTCTTCATCGACGAGGTGGCGCGCTATCGGCGGTACGATGCGAACGGCAATTCGGTCGAGGGCGACTACGCGCGGATATTCGAGGAGGAATACCGGCGACTCGCCAACCATCCCGACTACCGCACGCTGTTCGCGGAAGCGGACCTGAGTCGCGCCGCCGAGGAGGTCCACGAGGGCTATTTTTCCGTGGACAGGAAGTCGAAGCGGGCCGTGGATACCTACGAAGGCAACCAGGGTGGCCGCGAAGCCGCGGAGCAGGCCTACAATCTGATCATGAGGGACAAGGAGAAGTTGCTGTCCTTCGAGACGCCGCTCAAATTCATCTTCTCGCACTCGGCGCTGCGCGAGGGCTGGGACAACCCGAATGTCTTCCAGATCTGTTCCCTGCGCGACATTCACAGTGAGCGTGAGCGGCGCCAGACCATCGGCCGGGGACTGCGCCTGTGTGTCAACCAGGAGGGCCAACGCCTGCGTGGATTCGACCTGAACACGCTTACGGTCGTTGCTACCGAGAGCTACGAGCAGTTCGCCGAGCACCTGCAGCAGGAGATCGAGGCGGAGACCGGCATCCGCTTTGGCATCGTCGAGACGCACCAGTTCGCGGCCGTGACGGTGGCCGCCGCCAACGGCACGACTGCACCGCTGGGCGTCGAACAGTCCAAGGCCCTGTGGGATCACTTGCAGGAGCAGGGCTACATCGACGCCAAGGGCAAGGTGCAGGACGCCCTGCGAGCCGCCCTCAAGGCCGGCGAGGTGAACCTCCCGGAAGCCTTTGTTCCTCAGGCGGGCCAGATTACCCAGATCCTGCGCAAGCTCGCCGGCCGCTTCGAGATCAAGAACGCCGATGAGCGGCGCCAGATTCGGCCACGGCAGGCGGTCCTCCACAGCGCGGAGTTCAAGGCGCTCTGGGATCGCATCAAGCACAAGACCACCTACCGGGTCGCGTTCGACAACGAAAAGCTGACCGAGAGCTGCACCAAGGCGCTGCGCGGTGCGCCGCCGATACCGAAGACACGCTTGCAGTGGCGCAAGGCCGACCTGGCGATCGGCAAGGCCGGAGTGGAGGCCAGCGAGCGCGAAGGCGCACAGACGGTCATCCTGGACGAGGCGGACATCGAGCTGCCCGACCTGCTGACGCAGCTCCAGGATCGCACGCAGCTCACCCGCCGCACCATTCATCGCGTGGTAACGGCAAGCGGGCGGCTGGACGACTTCAAGCGCAATCCCCAGGCGTTCATCGAGCTGGCTGCCGAGGCCATCAACCGCCGCAAACGCCTCGCCGTCGTGGGTGGCATCAAGTACCAGCGCCTCGGCGACGAGCACTACTACGCCCAGGAGCTATTCGAACAGGAGGAACTGACCGGCTACCTCAAGAACATGCTCGCGGAAACGAAAAAGTCCGTCTACGAACAGGTGGTCTACGATTCAAACCCGGAGGCGGCATTTGCCGATGACCTGGAGAAGAACGAGGCGATCCGGTTCTATGCCAAGCTACCGGGGTGGTTCAACGTACCGACGTCCCTCGGTCCCCACAACCCTGACTGGGCGGTCCTGGTGGAAAAGGACGGCGCCGAGCGCCTGTACCTGGTCGTGGAAACGAAGAGCAGCCTCTTCACGGATGACCTGCGCGACATGGAAGGCGCCAAAATTGAATGCGGAAAGGCGCACTTCAAGTTGCTGAAGGCGTGCGAGGCGCCCGCACAGTACCTCGTGGCCAGCTCCGTCGACGACCTTCTCCCGTAGAAAGGAGAGCGGGAGTGGGCAGTCAGATCAATGGCGGACTAGAGCCAAGCCCGCGGCAAGCTGTTGAATCCGGCGTTTGCGGCGGGCATCGAAGCGCACTGGCGCCGCCGCCGCATCGAGTGGAACCGGCTTTCCTCATCGCCAATTTCGCGGAGCTCGACACGATGACGGATATTGGCGTACTGGTGCAAAAGGCGTTGATCGATGCCGGCTACGACCAGCTGGATGAGGCAGGCGGCGGCTGGACTCGGGCGCATGTCAGCGGCGGCACGCCCTTCGCCTGGAACCCCGAGCGCCGCGCCCTGCTACGCGCCAAGCTGGATGCGTACTGCGCCCGCCTCTACGGCCAGAGCCGCGACGAGCTGCGCTACATCCTCGACCCCGCCGACGTCGAAGGCGCGGACTATCCCTCGGAGACCTTCCGCGTGCTGAGGAACAACGAGCTACGCGAGTTCGGCGAATACCGCAGCCGCCGCCTGGTACTCGCCGCCTGGGATCAGCAGAATGTCGAGCCGCTTGCAAGACGGAGCAGCCAATGCTGACGGAACTGCGCATCAGCAACTTCAAGGCATGGAAGGACACGGGCCTGGTGCGCCTCGCGCCGCTGACCGTGATATTCGGCGCCAACAGCGCCGGCAAGAGCAGTCTCGGCCATCTGCTGCTCGGGCTCCAGCAGACCACGCTACTCACCGACCGCAGGCGCGCCATCCATCTCGGCGACCGGCACTCACAGATCGATCTGGGCACCCTGTCCGATTGCCTGTACCAGCACGACCTGAATGAGAAGCTTGAGTTCACCCTGGGCTGGCGACTGCCGCAAACCGTGAGTCTGCGCGACCCCCTTTCGCCGAGGAATCACTACAAGGGCGACCACATGCGCCTCGAATCCGTGATTCGAGCGGATGCGAAAGAACAGCCGCAACTGGAGCGGTTCCGGTACGAGTTACGCGAGCAGATGAAAACGACGCTCAAGGTCGAGCATGGTATTGGCGATCAGGGTAAGTCATACCTTAACGTCGAGCCGCTGAACTTGGTAAAAAAACAGGGCCGGGGATGGCCCATCGAGGCGCCGGAAAAGTTCTACCGCTTCTCGGACGTGACGCTGGCACGCTACCAGAATGCCGACGTGTTGTCGGAGTTTCCGCTGCGACTGGAGCACCTGTTGGCGGGCCTGACCTATCTCGGACCGCTACGGGAGCCGCCGCAGCGCACTTACTCCTGGGCCGGCGACACGGTACCGGATGTGGGCGCCCGCGGTGCGCTGGCGATCCCGGCGTTGCTGGCCGCGACACACGATGGGGCCAGCCTCAACCGTGGTCCTCGGAAGAAGTATGAGAAGTTTGATGCTTTCATTGCCCGCTGGCTGCGTGATCTGGGTGTCATCGAGAGTTTCGTGGTGCGTCCCATCGCCGAAGGCCGCAAAGAGTACGAGGTTCTGGTGCGGACCCGCACGAGCTCCGCGGAAGTAAAGCTGACCGACGTGGGCTTCGGGGTGTCACAGGTACTGCCCGCGCTGGTGCAGGCTTTCTACGCCCAGCCCGACTCCACGGTATGGATGGAGCAGCCGGAGATTCACTTGCATCCCCAGGTTCAGGCCGAGCTGGCCGATGCCTTCATCAGTGCCGTACAGGCCGGCCAGAACGGCAAACCCCGAAACGTACAGCTGATCGTGGAGAGCCATTCCGAGCACTTCCTACAACGCTTGCAGCGGCGCGTGGCCGAAGAGGCCATATCTCCGAATGAAGTCGCTGCCTACTTCGTCCGCCAGCAAGGTGCCGGTGTGGCGCTGGTACCCCTGAAGATCAACGTATTTGGCGAAATCGAGAACTGGCCGGAGAACTTCTTCGCCGACGAGATGGCGGAGATCACGGCGCGCACCGTAGCCGCGATGCGGCGCAAGCAACAGGAAGGCGGCTCCACGCATGAATGAAGTGGTGATCGACACCAACGTGCTGCTGGTGGCTAATGGTGCGCATGAGGAAGTCTCGCCGCAGTGCATTGCCGCCTGCGCCGTGCGGTTGCAGGATGCGACACAGCATCGTGTGGTGGTCGTGGATGATGGCTATCGCCTTGTAAAGGAGTATCAGAACAAACTCGATACAAAGCGCGGCAAAGGTGCCGGCGTAGTCTTTCTCAAGTGGCTGCTGCAGAATCACGCTAACCGCAGGCGTGTCCATTGCGTACCCCTGACGGAAGGTGCGCCGGAATGTTTTAACGAATTCCCTGACGCCGTTCTGGAGCCGCGGTTCGACCCCGCTGACCGTAAATTTGCCGCGGTGGCCAATGCCCATCCGGCAAAACCACCCATTGGCAGGCCGCCGACTGCAAATGGCTGGATTGGTGGCAGGCGCTCGCGGGCGCGGGCATACGAGTCGAGTTCTTGTGCCCGAACGATGTGTGCGCCTTCTACCAGAGCAAGTTTCCGGGCAAACCCGTGCCGGCGTTGCCATGACGAACGCCTTCTTCCGCTTTCCCCATACGCCGCACCTCGCCTGGCTGGGCGAGGGGTCACCGCGCGACGACAAGTTGCTCTGCGCGGCGGAGGTGGACGCGCTGCTGGCCGGGCCGGTGGTGGTGGAAGAAAAGCTCGACGGCGCCAATCTCGGATTCTCGCCGGCGCCGGGTGGCACAGTGCGTGCGCAGAATCGGGGCGAGTACCTGCAGGCGCCGTTTGTGGGTCAGTTCAAGCGGCTCGCCGCGTGGCTCGCGCAGCATGAACGCGCGCTCGCGGTGGCACTGGGCAATGATCTGATCGCCTTCGGCGAGTGGTGCGCGGCGCGCCATACGCTCGGCTACGATCGCCTGCCGGACTGGTGGCTGCTGTTCGATGTCTATGACCGCCGGCAAGGCCGCTTCTGGAGCACAAGACGCCGCGACGCCTGGGCGACCGCGGCCGGGGTCGCCGTGGTGCCTGTGCTGCATCGCGGCGAGACGAATCTGGCCCGGCTGCGCGAATGGGCAACGAGCGAACGCAGCCATTATCGGGATGGACCGATCGAGGGCGTGGTCGTGCGCCGCGAAGATGCGCACTGGAGCAAGGCCCGCGGCAAGCTGGTGAATCCGGTGTTCGCGGCGGGCATCGATGCGCACTGGCGTCGCCGCCGCATCGAGTGGAACCGGCTCTCCTCATCGCCAATTCCGCGGCGCTCGACACGATGACGGATCTTGGCGTACAGGTGCAAAAGGCGTTGATCGACGCCGGCTACGACCTGCTGGATGAGGCAGGCGGCGGCTGGACTCGAGCGCATGTCAGCGGCGGCGTGGCAGGCGAAGTCTGGCTGCGCAGCGCCGGCGCCGCCACACTGCTGGCGGTACCCGAGCGTGATGCTGCCGAGCGCATCGGACTGCCCGCCGATTCCACGCCAGCGCCAGCGGGCGCCCGCAGCCTCGGCCGTGCCGACACCGCCGAGGCGCTGCACCGGGCGCTAGCCCTGTTGCGCACGATGCAGTCGCATCCTTCTTCCCGCCTGACGGCGGAGCTTGAAGCCCGGCTCGAAAGGATGCCGGCGACCGAGCGTACGCGGGAAGTGCGCCAACGCATCGGCCAGGATGTATTCCGCGAGGCGCTGATGGACTTCTGGGGCGGCCGCTGCGCGCTCTCCGGCATGGTTCTGCCGCCGGCGCTGCTGCGTGCCAGTCATGCCAAGCCGTGGCAGGACTCAGACGACCAAGAACGGCTCGACCCGTTCAACGGCCTGCTGCTCGCCGTTCGTTACGACGCGCTGTTCGACAAGGGTCTGATTGCATTCGACGATGCGGGGGCGCTGCTGGTCGCAGCGGCGCTCGGCAGCGACATACGCGAGTTCGTCGGCCTTCGCGAGGCCATGCGGCTGCGGTTTGTCGTACCGGGTCACCGGCTCTACCTGCGCTATCATCGGCAGAAGCTCGCCACCTGGTCTGAGCCTTGAACGACTTGTATTCAGTGCTGCCGAACCCGGCGATGAACCGTAGGGCGCGGCATCGAGCAGACCCAGCAATAAGAGTATTTCTCCATGGATACCTCCGAACGGGGGATTGCCGTCAGGTTGGCGGGATTACACGTCAGATGCGACGCTGTGCCGTATATCACGTTCCATGACTACATCGGGTTAGCCCGCAAGGACAACCCATCGCAGTGATTTGACCTTGAAGCTTCCAAACCCAGACAAGGCGGTTATTGCGCGCGAGAAGGTCGACGGCTATTTGCTCTCCGCCGTGCATACGGTCGGACGGCACAAGGCAGTGTTTTTCAGTTCCCTTGGGTATACTCAGGAAGAGTCGCGGGCAGACCAAAACAAGCTGTCATGTCTTTTTTTTCATTCGCAAAAGCCACGCCGGAATCCTGGGGTCATGTCTTGCAACCCAACGGCATCTACACCGCGATGTCCCACCGGAGATGTGCTCGTGGAAGATCTTATCCCTGCACCCGGTCAAGGCCGCACTGGTGAGCCGCGCAGCCGACTGGCCTTGGGCGAGTGGCGCGCATGCTACGGCTGGTCTAATCTCACCTGGAAAGACAGAGCCGCATGCTAGGGGGCTATCACGGGCATGCAGAAACCGCAGTCAACGCAGGACGTCGAGGCGCTATGGCGCAAGGCGGAAGCGCACGGCCTGTCGCGGCGGCGCTTTCTGGGGCTGTTGAGCTCCGGTGGCACGGCCGCGGTGCTGGGGGTGTGTGCGGGGATACCGGTGGCCGCGGCCGAAAATACCGGCTCCAGGGCGGGCGGTATGATGACCAACCCGGCCAGCGGGCGCCTGCACGTCCAGCCGGACACCGAGCCGTTCTTCATTCCCCACGGCACCAACTCCGAGATGCGCTGGGGACTGCAGGCGCGCGGCGACTGTTTCGTCATGGACACGGGCCAGTTTTTCATTCGCAATCATGGAGCCACACCGATCATCGATCACACGCAGTGGCGGCTGCGTATCGAAGGCTCGGCGGTCAAGAAGCCGCTGGCACTGAGTTACGACGATCTCACGGCGCTGCCGTCAAGCACGCTCACCCGTTTCATCGAGTGCGCGGGTAACGCGCGCTCCTTCTATGCGAAGTTCCTGGACAAGCCGGGGCAGGGTACGCAGTGGCTGCTCGGCGGCTACGGCGTTGCGTCATGGACTGGCGTACCGTTGGCCGAGATACTCGACCGCGCCGGCGTGACAGGCTCGGCCGTGTCGATCATGGCGAGCGGTCTGGATACGTCCGGCTTCAAGAAGGCCACGCCGATCGACAAGGCCATGGCCGAAGACACGTTGGTCGTTTACGGCATGAACGGCGCACCGCTGCCCTATGATCACGGCTTCCCGGCGCGCCTGCTGGTGCCGGGCTGGCTCGGAAGCTTCAACGTCAAGTGGCTCGGCTCGCTCGAGGTAGCCGATGAGCCGCTATGGTCCAAGTGGAACACCAGCAGCTACGTTCTCATAGGCCCCGATTATGAGGACCCCGGAGGCCCGCCCGAGGGCGAGCTTATCTACTGGCAGACCATGAAGAGCGCGGTCGCGCTTCCCTGGCCCGCGGTGCTGAAACCGGGGCAGCAGCGCGTCCGCGGGTATGCCTGGTCGCCCCATGCACGCATCGCCAAGGTTGAAATCAGCCTGGACGGCGGCAACGGCTATCAACCGGCGGAGCTTATCGAGCCCAACATCGCAGCCGCGGGCGCGCGCTGGGCGTTCACCCTGGACGCTCAGCCGGGGCTGAAATCCATCACGCCGCGTGCGACCGACGAAAAGGGAAATCGCCAGTGGCCGATCTCGGAGCAGGTCTGGAACAAGAAGGGCTACATTTGGGGCGCGGTGGTTCCGCACCCGGTCGACGTTGCGCCTTGAGGCCGGCAAGCGCGTGGCAGGCGGTGAGCTTGGAGAAGCGAGCCTGCGCGCGCTTGATGCGCGCGCTCGCCGTGATGTCACTGGCATACGCGTTGGTTGCCATGATCGCGCTCGGGCCGGGCGGCCTTCTGGCTGCGGCGCCGAGCTCGATTGCTGGAGCGCTCGCCGCCAAGGGGCAGAAAGTATTCCGCCGCCATTGCGCCCAATGCCATGGCAACCAGGGCGGGGGCTATATCGGCCCGGCAGTCATCGGTGTCGATGCCGAGCTCGCCTCCTACCATACCGCCCAGGGACTGCTCCAGTATGTGAGCACGGCGATGCCACAGACGGCACCGGGCAGCCTTGATGAGCGGCAGTACCTGCAGGTTGTCGCGTATCTGCTGGTTCAGAACGGCTACATCGAGAAGGGTGCAGCGTTGGGAATGGACAACCTGGCCGAGATACCAATTGAATGAGGGATAGCGGCCGGCCGTCTGCCGGCGGCACCAGGAGCTCGGGGACACATACGATTTGCGGCGCCGTCAGCTCCCCGAAGGTCGCGACGGGACGACAGCTTGAGCACGACCTGCAGAACTTGTACTACGTTTGCCGCCCCGGGCCTCGGCAGTGACACTCTATTCACGCTGTTCGTGCTGCCGGCCTTTTATGCCCTGTTCGTCCGTGATCACAGCCGAAGCGAGGGGCATACTCCCGCCGAGCGTGCCGACGGCGAGCGCAGCTAAAGGCGGACAGCCGACGCGGGCGATACTGCTCGCCTGACCCGCCCGCGGCGAGGAGGATCCGGCACGATGAGCACGAATGAGCACTTAAGCGACGCACCCGGGCGCTGGCAGTTCTGGATTGACCGCGGCGGGACCTTCACCGACGTCGTCGCCCAGCGCCCTGACGGCACTTTGGTCACGCACAAGCTCCTCTCCGATAATCCCGAATGCTATCAGGACGCCGCGCTTGCGGGTATCCGCGCGGTGCTCGGCCTGCCCCAGGGGGCGCGACTGCCGGCCGAGCAGCTGCAGCACGTCAAGATCGGCACGACCGTGGCCACCAATGCGCTGCTTGAGCGTACAGGCGAGCGTACGGTGCTCGCCATCACCCGAGGCTTTCGCGATGCGCTGCGCATCGGTGATCAAACCCGCCCCGATATCTTTGCCCGCCGCATCGAGCGGCCCGAGCCGCTTTATGAGCGGGTAATCGAAGTGGGCGAACGGCTCTCGGCGAGCGGCGAGGTGCTGCGAGCGCTGGATGCGCAGGCACTGCGGCGCGATCTGCGCGCGGCATTCGATGCCGGAATCCGGGCTTGTGCGGTCTGCCTGGTGCACGGCTATCGCTATCCGGACCACGAGCGCCAAGTCGCGGAGATTGCCCGCGAGGCCGGCTTCAGCCAGGTATCCGTCTCGCACTTGGTCAGCCCGTTGATGCGTCTGGTGGACCGCGGTGATACCACGGTCGTCGATGCCTACCTCTCGCCACTCCTGCGCCACTATGCCGAGCAACTGGCTGCTGCGCTCGGCGATACGCGGCTGCTGTTCATGAAATCCGATGGCGGCTTGACCGGCGAGCGCTACTTTGCGGGCAAGGATGCGATTTTCTCAGGCCCCGCCGGTGGTGTGGTCGGCTGCGCCCGCACCGGAACGATGGCCGGCTTTGAGCGCGTTATCGGCTTCGACATGGGCGGCACGTCCACCGACGTCTGTCATTATGCCGGTGAGCTCGAGCGCAGCCATGAAACCCGTATCGGCGGAGTGTGTCTGCAGGTGCCGATGCTGCTAATCCATACGGTGGCGGCGGGCGGGGGCTCCATCCTCCACTTCGACGGCGGCCGCTATCAGGTAGGCCCGGACTCGGCCGGCGCCAATCCGGGGCCGGCCTGCTATCGCCGCGGCGGCCCGCTCACCTTGACCGATTGCAACGTGATGCTGGGCAAACTGCAGCCTGAGTTTTTTCCACGTTTGTTCGGGCCCAGCGCCGATGAGCCGTTGGACGCCGAATTGGTGCGCGCGCGCTTCGCCGCACTGGCGAAGGAGATAGCCCAGACCACGGGTGATACGCGCACGGCCGCGGAGGTGGCGGATGGCTTTCTCGAGATCGCGGTAGAGAATATGGCCAATGCCATCAAGCAGATCACGGTCCAGCGCGGGCGTGATGTCACCCGCTACACGCTCAACTGCTTCGGCGGCGCGGGTGGGCAGCACGCTTGCCTGGTGGCGGACGCGCTCGGTATCGAGCGGGTGCTTATCCATCCCTTGGCCGGGGTGCTATCCGCCTACGGCATGGGGCTTGCGGATCTCAGCAGCCGGCGCGAGAAGCCGGTGGATGGCGTGCTGTGTGACGAGTTGATCACGCTCCAGGAGCCGGCCCTAGACGAGCTGGCCGAGGACGCCCGCGCCGAGCTCGAGGCCCAGGGCTGCCAGCGGGCGCACATGCGCGAGCTGCGCACGCTGCGGGTCAAGTACGCGGGCAGCGATACCACGCTCGAAGTGCCCTTTGCGGATGCGCCGAGCGTCGCGCGCACCGCTGCCGCCGAGCATCGGCGCGAATTCGGTTTCCTGCTGCCGAACAAGACCCTAACGGTGGCCGCCGCCAGCGTTGAGATCGTGAGCGCAAGCGCCGTGGTGAGCGACGAGCCGGAGCGCGCCGCACGCGCCTCTGGCGAGCTGCAGGCGCTTGCTGAGGTCGATGTTTGGCAATCGGGAGGCTATCGGCAAAGCCCGCTCTACGACCGCGAAGCGCTGCGCCCGGGTGATGCGCTTGCGGGAATGGCGATCATCCGCGACCCGGTATCGACCATCGTGGTCGAGCCCGGCTGGCAGGCCCGCGTGAGTCGTTACAATCACCTCATCCTGCGGCGGGTGGTACCGCTACCGGGGCATAGGGGCATCGCAAAGGCGGTGGATCCGGTGATGCTGGAGGTGTTCAACAACCTCTTCATGTCGGTCGCCGAACAGATGGGGGTCGTGCTGCGCAAGACCGCCTCTTCGGCCAATATCAAGGAACGGCTCGATTTCTCCTGCGCGCTGTTCGACCCGGCGGCAAACCTCATCGCCAATGCTCCCCACCTTCCAGTGCATCTCGGCTCCATAGGCGAGAGCGTGCGTGCCATCGCCGAGCGGCGCGCTAGTGAGATGCGCCCCGGTGACGTGTTCATGTTGAACGACCCTTACCACGGCGGCACGCACTTGCCCGATATCACGGTAATAACCCCGGTGTTCGCGGCCACGGGTGACCAGATCCTGTTCTATGTCGCAAGCCGCGCTCATCATGCCGATGTGGGCGGGATCTCTCCGGGCTCCATGCCGCCGCATAGCACCCGCATCGAGGAGGAAGGGGTGCTGATCGACAACTTCCATCTGGGGCAGGCCGGAGAGCTGCGCGAGGGAGCGCTGCGGGCGCTACTCACTTCCGGACCCACTCCGGTGCGCAGCCTCGAGCAGAATTTGAATGATCTAAGCGCACAGATTGCCGCCAACGAAAAAGGTGTGCAGGAGCTGCGGTGCATGGTTGAGCAGTACGGGCTCGATGTAGTGCACGCCTATATGCGCCACGTGCAGGATAATGCCGAGGAACAGGTGCGCCGCGTGCTCGAGGGGCTTGCCGATGGAGAATACGAACAGGCGCTGGATACCGGCGCCAAAGTGCATGTGAGAGTTGCGGTGGATCGTGCCCGGCGCGCCGCGACCATCGATTTCACTGGCACCAGTTCCGAGCAGACGGGCAACTTCAACGCGCCCAAGGCGGTCACCCGCTCGGCCGCGCTCTACGTGCTGCGCACCCTGGTCGATGACCAGATCCCGCTCAACGACGGCTGCTTAAAGCCCATCGATCTCATCGTGCCTGAGGCGTCGCTGCTCAACCCGCGCTACCCGGCTGCGGTGGTGGCCGGCAATGTCGAGACCAGCCAAGTGGTCGCTAATACCCTCTACCTCGCCTTAGGAGCGCAGGCGGCTTCGCAGGGCACCATGAACAACTTCACCTTCGGCAACGCGCGTTACCAATACTATGAGACTCTGTGTGGCGGCACAGGCGCGGGGCCTGGCTTCGAGGGCGCCAGCGCCGTGCACTCGCACATGACCAACAGCCGCCTCACCGATCCGGAGGTGCTGGAGTGGCGCTTTCCGGTTCTGCTCGAAGCGTTCGCCATCCGGCGCGGCTCCGGCGGGCAGGGGCGCTGGCACGGCGGCGACGGGGTCGTGCGCCGAATCCGTTTTCTCGAGCCGATGATGGCCGCGCTGCTCTCGAATCACCGCCGCCGAGGACCACCCGGCCTCGCCGGGGGCGAGCCCGGTGCGGTCGGCCGCCAGTGGCTGGAGCGCGCCGACGGTCGCAAGGAAGTCTTAGCGGGGATCGACGCAAGGCAGGTAGAGTGCGGTGATGTGCTCACCATCGAGACACCGGGCGGGGGCGGTTACGGCTCAGTTCCTCGGGCGGGATCGAATGACTCGAAAGCGTGATATGGGGACGGAGCCGATGGGGGTCATGAGACGGCGTTAAGTCTAGTATTAAGCGTTCCGCATCCAGCTAATGAGGTGGTGCAGGCCGTGGCCGAATTCGTGGAACCGCGTGCGCGCTTCCTCGTGGGTCAGCGGTAGCCTCGAAGATTCGCAATCACCCCGGAAGCTCTGTCCGGAGGTGCTCCCATAGTGCGTGTTCTCTGCCGTGGGGATCTCTCGCGAGCCTTGCTTCGTCCTCGCTGAGGCCGGCTAGAAAAGCGAAATTTGTGATGCACGTCGCCGTAACTTCCCTCGCGTTGATCCGTTCGGTCTTGCGCACGAGTTGGCCGAGGTCGTCCCAGTCGAAATCCCCGCCATCTCGGAACTTTGCCATCAGTCTGTCTGGGTCGAACGCATCCCGCGTCTGCCAGAGTTTCAGAATAACGAGCCTACGGACGAGCGCTTGGTTGAGCGGGCGCGTTGCAAACGTGCGCAAGTCATAGATATCGCGCGCCTTGCTGCGCTGATAGCAGGCACGGATCTTCTCGGCGATGATCTCTTCGAGCGCGAGCGCCTGTATCGCCCGCGGCGCGAACGGTAGCTGACTAAAGTAACTCTGCTCGCACTGCACACGCACCTGCGCTTCCAGCGTTTGCGTCTCGCGACGGCTAATCTGAAGCCTAATCTCGCTCTGCCCGCTTTGATTCCACTGGTGCCGGTACGCCGGGTTCACGCCCCACGACAGACCGTCCTGGGTTTCATAATAGGCGTGGTCGTCAAGGGAAAAACGTTATGCCATGAAACGCCTTAGCGAACGCTTCCATCATCTTGATGATGATCTCGTCCGGGTCGTGTTTTTGCAACGCCGTGAAGTCGAGGTCGGTCGAAAATCGCCCTTGGCTACCGATAAAAAGCTTGCGCAGGCAGGTGCCGCCCTTAAAGGCGACCTTATCGAGGAAGCCTTGTTCGCCCAGCAGTTCCAGCAGGTAGGTCAGTACGATTTCTGTTTCCGCAATTGTGAGATCTCGAAGCCCGGACTGGCTTGCGTAGCGCTGAACCTGTGCGCGCGTCAGCATGGTGTTATGGCGCCCTCGTCGCGGTGTGCCGCCGCGCGGTACCCTTGCTCTCCGCGAGATCCTGCATGGGGACGTTGACCGTGAGCTTCCACTCGCGCTGATAACCGAGTGCGTGCGGATTCGGCTTCTTGGCCCCAAGCGTCGCCTTCGTTGATCTCTGGCCGGTGCGCGCGTGAAGGTTTGTACGCAGGTAGTCGGGCAGCGGTGCACCCACATGGTCAGCGATCCAGCCGACCTTCCTGGTGAGCGCGATTGAATTCATAAGCAACAGGTGGTTTGAAAGTCTGTCCCAATCCACCTTCCAACTCGCCCGCCCGAAAATGTAGGCGGCCTCGCCGATCCCGCCGCAAAGCTCCGGCCGGTCGACGCAATCGATCGCGGTCTTTTCGTGGTCCGACATGGTGACGTCATGGCCGAGCACGTCGACCTGTTCGAAGCCGAAGAACTTGCGCCTTGCGATATTGACCATGCGCACTTCGGTGTTGAGCAGTTTCCGATCACGCAGGCGCCGCGGTGTTACAAACCAGATGGTGTTCCGACGCTGCGTTGTGTACCCGTAATGCGCGGCGGCGGTGCCGTATCCGATGTAGTGGGGATCGGCAATCAGGCTCGCGAGCGCAAGCACGTTGTTCTCCCCGGTCGCCTCTGGTCCCTGTTCCGCCGGAATCAGCAAGTAGCGGCCCCAACTCCCGCGCTCAAGCCAGCCCTTCCTGCGCAGGGCACGGATCACATGGTCCGCTGCCTGGGGGGTTACTCGGAGGATGTCGATAATCGTCTCGCGCGAGACCTCGCGGGTTTCGCGCTCGGCAAGGCTCAGCACAACGCGGCTTTCCTGTCGCGACAGCGATCGAATGGTGAAGTCATTCATGGCACAAAACCATGCAGATGTCTTTGTTTCGTGATTATAGTAACCAAGCCGTCACGGCGTGGCAAGTATTTTATGTCACTAAACAAAGCAAAACCCTTTGTTTTGTGCAGGTAGCCGATAAGTCACTGTGGATAATGCGCTCCGATTATTCAATTCTTTTCTCGTATTTTCCGCAATTTTCTGTGCAATCCGCTATTCACGTTTGCTATTGTGCCCCATGGCCGATCGAATATTGACGATCCGGGAGGTCGCCGACCTTCTAAAGATCAACGAAAAGACTGTATACAAACTGGCGGCGGAATCGAAGATCCCGGGCTTCAAGGTAGGCGGCTCGTGGCGGTTCGACCGTGGCACGATCACAGACTGGATCGCAAGGAATTCGGGACTCTCCACCGAGCAGAGGAAGGAACACGCGGCGCGGCCGCCGCAGAAAGCGCGCGAGGCAGACAAGAAACTCGCCCTGGTGCCGCGTCCGGTCCCGCATTACACGCCGCAGCAGGGCACTTTCTTCGCGCATGCCATCACGCTTGAAGGGCCTGGCGAGGACTCGTTCGCGCAGTCCCTGTCCACTGCGCGCGTGGACAGGTTCCGCGCGAGCTAATGGAGCCGACGCAGTACAAACTGCCCGGCATTGTCGAAGGCCCTCGCATCGACAAGATTGTGGAGGTCGTCGCCAACACAGTTGCCGACCGTACAATCTCTATCCCGGAGATCATCGTCGTCCCAAAGCGCCGGATCACATTCCGCTTCAACAACTTCGACCTCGCGGACTTGGAAACAATCAATGCCCGACCCGTCGAGGAGGGCCTAGTAATCCAGAACTTGCGCACCGAGGCGCGCCTCTACCTAGCGCGGAATTCAAACGATCCAAGCGAGGCACGGGCCGAGGATTATCTCCTGCGCTATCTGATCGACCGCAACGAGATTGATTACGACGAGCACGCGGATCTGCTCTATAAGCTCGCTGGACAGGTGGTTGCGCGGGTCCGCACGTACCTGCAGACAGCCGCGGACGTAGAGAACGTACTATTGCGTCACGGTCGGCAACTTGCTGACTTCATCTTCGCCCAGATGATGCAACACTACGAGGAAACCCCGCTCGGCCCGGACGATTACGAAGTCCGCGTGACGCGCGGCTTTGCGCTGCTGCGCGCACAGCCGCTGAATGTCGCGCCTGGCCAGAATGTACGCAATTTCCGGCACGCTGCCACGCCTCTCTCCGAAACAAAGCGGCAGGTGTTCGGCGGTTTCAAAAAGTGTTGCTACCCGCTGCAAAAATTTGATTCGGACCCTGAGCGCAGGTTTGCCGTTCTTATCGATGCCGCACCCTCGGTCGAGAAATGGCTCAAGCCCGGCCGCACACAGTTCCAGATCGAATACCGCTCGGGAGACGGCTACGAGCCCGATTTCGTCGTCGAGACGGCGCCGGACATGCTGATCTGCGAGGTCAAGGCCCGCAAGGATCTAGCCGATCCCGACGTGCAGATGAAGGCAAGCGCCGCCACGAAGTGGTGCAAGACCGCGACGGCGCACACGCCCGCCAACCCGGGCAAGTCCTGGACCTATCTGCTAATACCGGATGACCAGATCACCGGCGGCGCGACGCTTGAGGGATTACGGGCCAGGTTTGCGAAGCAATAGCGCGGGCGAGATGTCACGCGCTACACGCTCAACTGCTTCGGTAGCGCGGGCGGCCAGCACGCCTGCCTAGTGGCGGACGCGCTCGGTATCGAGCGGGTGCTCATCCATCCCTTGGCCGGGGTGCTATCCGCCTACGGCATGGGGCTTGCGGATCTCAGCAGCCGGCGCGACAAGCCGGTGGATGTCGATCTCTGCGATGCGTTGATCACGCTCCTCGAATCGGCCCTAGACGAGCTGGCCGAGCACGCCTGCGGCAAGATCGAGGTCCTGGGCTGCCTGCGGGCACACATGCGCGAGCTGCGCACGCTGCGGGTCAAGTACGCGGGTAGCGATACCACACTCGAAGTGTCTTTTGCGAATGCGCCGAGCGTCGCACGTACGGCTGCCGCCGAGCATCGGCGCGAATCACCGCCGCCTGGGACCACCCGGCCTCGCCGGCGGCGAACCCGGTGCGGTCGGCCGCCAGTGGCTGGAGCGCGCCAATGGTCGCAAGGAAGTCTTAGCGGGGATCGATACTGTGCAGTTCGAGCGCGGTGACGTGCTTGTCATCGAGACCCCGGGCGGGGGAGGTCACGGCTAATTGGTTCTATCAGCCGTTGTTCTGGCGTGGCGCTGATGGCCGCGTG
>JAKDMQ010000004.1 GCA_030452265.1 Nitrococcus sp. | reverse complement strand
ACCAGCCGCGTCGGCGATTGTTTGCAGAAGTGGCGCACGCATTGCATGGCACCGTGACTGACGCAGTCCACCGGACACATCACCGCATGGGCACGGGGCAGCACCGCCGCCAGCCGGCCGAGTCCCGTCTCGCGGCCGCCGTCGTGATGCATGAACGACCAGCCGTTTCGCTCCGCAACCGCGCGGTAACGCCTGCACAGACGATGCAGGCCGCCGACATAAAGTAGGCAACGGGAATCGCATGGCAAACCGGTCCGCGGGCAGATGGCCACCCGCGGCTCTGGCGGTAGCATGCGCTCGCCGCCGGATCTCGCCGCGAGCCGTAAATCGCCCGGGTGCTGCGTCAGAGTTGGCGGGCTGGCTGCAGCCGTACCTGTCGGGCCTGTTGGTGAGTGCGACATATCCTTACCATTCAGCAAAGTATAAACAATACTAATGATAACGAGTCGTATTCGTGTGTCAAGTCTTCGGATAATACACTTCCGCTACGCCTGTTGACACTCGCCCACGGCGCGGCGTCGTGGGGAGATAGCGACAAACAGGCCGAAGCAGGGCGGGCCAAGTGAGCACGAGCGCAAGATGGGGATGACGCGTGGCGCTAGGTTCTAAGCGCGCGGCCTGAGCAAGGACGCGCAATATCAGGCGCGCCTTTCGCGCGGTATGGGGTTTGGGTGGGAGAAAACCCGTGCTGAAGCTCGCGGCGCGTAGCGAGGCGGCCCAAGCCGCGGCACCTCTCCCAGCAACAGGGCGAGGCGCCGACAGACCCTATCCTCTCAATCGTACCAATCCGGGAACTCGGCGCGCAGGTCAAACATCACCCGAGCAATCTCGTCGAGTGTATAGGGCGTAGCCGCACCATCTCCCTCGAGCTCATCCGCCGGCCATTTCTGTGCCACTTGCTCTGCTAGCTCCTCTTCGGAGTAGCTTAGAAAGAGCTGAGCGATCACTTCACGCGCATTTTGTCCGTTGCCGGTAATGTGGGTCGCACAGATTGCCCGCAGCCATTCCTCACGATTATCAAAAGGGTGGCCGCCGAATACGTAACCCATGATTTGCTCCTCGCAGTAGAAATCCTGTCGCCCGCTAGAATGCTTCTAAGGCGGGATACAACTCATCGATTTAGCCACTTGCCTGTCGGTGTAGTGTGCTCGACGTGCTGTATCGACCGCCGCGGCCACCGTTCGGCCTTAGATGGAGGGGCGAGCGTTTCGCTATTCCGCGCGCCTATGGTAGCAATATTCCACTGCCGTGTAGCAGGTGGCTGGACTCGAGCTGCCCGCAACAGGGGGCATTGGGCGCCGTGGCAAACGGCAACCGGCCCCTAGGCCGCCCGTCTGCGGACACAGTCAACAATCATGCTCACGAGATGACTTCTCCGATGATATAGTGGCGGCCGGTCCTTGTGCGGGCTATACAATGCGGGATGCTGGCCTTGGGGTGTTGGACACGCGGCGATAACTAGGTATTCTGCGCCGTTTCGGCTAGCGGGTTCTTAGCTGGGTACATGGGAGGGGCATCTGCACGCGGTGCTTGCATGCGCGCCGGCTCATGATACCCCGTTGCCGAGACAGTGCTTACGTAGTGGGAGTGGCTGATTGACCGCGAGCGGGTGCGCCGAGCGCTTATGTCAATCTTTGAAATGATTGATTCTACGTTATCAACGCATTGCTCAAGGTAGCAGCTATACTGTTCACATTTTGCCAGGAGGTCGTACGATGCAAGCGCCTCAGGATACTACCACGACGGGTGCACGCGGTTCACAGGCCGTATCGGAGCGTGACGCGGCATCCCGCCGGCAGCTCGCCAATGCCATCCGAGCGTTGAGCATGGACGCCGTGCAGCGAGCCAACGCCGGGCATCCGGGGGCACCCATGGGTATGGCCGATATCGCCGAGGTGCTCTGGAACGACTACCTGCGCCATAACCCAGGCAACCCGCACTGGTTCAATCGGGATCGCTTCGTGCTCTCGAACGGCCACGGTGCGATGCTGCTCTACTCGGTATTGCACTTGAGCGGCTACGAGCTCGGCCTAGAAGAGATCAAGCAGTTTCGTCAGCTTGGCTCCAAGACCCCGGGGCATCCGGAATATGGCTATACTCCGGGCGTCGAGACGACCACCGGACCGTTGGGGCAGGGGCTCGCGAACGCCGTGGGCATGGCCATCGCCGAGCGCACGCTGGCGGCTCAGTTCAATCGTCCCGGGCATGCCGTGGTGGATCATTACACCTATTGCTTTCTGGGCGATGGCTGCCTGATGGAGGGGATCTCGCATGAGGCTTGCTCGCTCGCCGGCACTTTGCGGCTGGGCAAGCTGATCTGCGTTTATGATGACAACGGTATCTCGATCGACGGCAAAGTCGAGGGCTGGTTTACCGATGACACGCCGATGCGTTTTGAAGCCTACGGCTGGCATGTGGTGCGTGACGTAGACGGCCAGGACGCCGCAGCGGTGAAGCAAGCGATCGCGCAGGCGCGCGAGGTCACCGATCGGCCGTCACTCATCTGCGCGAAGACGGTCATTGGCTTTGGGGCCCCGAAGGCCAGTGGCACCAAGGAAGCTCATGGCGCACCGTTGGGGGATGATGAGGTTCAGGCCGCACGGGAGTTTTTGGGTTGGGAGTATCCGCCGTTCGAAATCCCGGATTCGATCTACCAGGGCTGGGATGCCCGCGCCCGGGGCGCGCGCTGGGAGACGCAATGGGACGCCGCGCTGGCGGATTACAAGAGCGCACATCCGGAGCTCGCGCGCGAGCTCGAGCGGCGTATCCGCGCCGAGCTTCCGGAGCAATGGCCGGCGCATGCCGCGCAGGCGTTGGCGCGCGTCAATGAGCGCGCGGCCAAGGAGGCAACTCGAAAATCATCGCAAGCCGCGCTTAACGCCTACGGTCCTTATTTGCCGGAATTGCTTGGCGGCTCGGCGGATCTTACCGGATCGAACAACACGAAATGGGATGGCTGTACCACGTTGAGCTCCGCCAATGAGGCGGGCAACTACATCTACTACGGCGTGCGCGAGTTCGGTATGTCCGCCGTGATCAACGGGGTCGCGCTGCACGGTGGCTTCATCCCCTATGGCGGAACGTTCCTAGTCTTTTCCGATTACGCGCGTAATGCGCTGCGCATGGCCTCGATTATCGGCGCTCACAGCATCTTCGTGCTAACCCATGATTCCATCGGGCTCGGTGAGGATGGGCCAACCCATCAGCCCATTGAGCACCTGTCTTCGCTGCGTCTGATCCCGAAGCTCACGCTGTGGCGGCCTTGTGATGCCGTCGAGACCATGGTTGCTTGGCGCGCGGCCATAGAGCATGGCAACGGACCGACATGCCTGGTCCTCACACGGCAGAACGTTGCCCATCAGGTCCGCGATGCGAAGGCTTTGCAGGCGATTGAGCGGGGTGGCTACGTGCTGCGTGACGCGACTCCGGAGCCGGAAGCGCTCATTATTGCGACCGGCTCCGAGGTGGAGCTCGCCGTTGCCGCGGCGCAAGCGCTTGGCGAGCGCGGCCGGCGCATACGGGTCGTTTCCTTGCCCAGCGTTGAGGTTTTCGAGGCGCAGGATGTCGCCTACCGAGAGTCGGTTCTGCCTGCCCGGCTAACCACGCGGTTGGTTTTGGAGGCGGGTGCCACCCGGCTTTGGGCCGCGTATGCGGGTCCCAATGGCAAGGTGCTCGGCATCGACCGTTTCGGCGAATCGGCGCCGGGCGATGCGCTGTTCAAGCATTTTGGCTTCACCGTCGAGCGGGTTGTCGCTGCCGTAGAGGCGCTGCTGGCGGAATAACCGCCTTCAAATTGGCGCCAGAGATGAACAGCGGGCGCAGTCCATCAGCGCGGCGAACAGGGCTCCTTGCGGCGCGTTACCACCGGTCCCGTTTCGAATTTCACGTTGCAATTTCCGCGACTTAGGAGGAAAACAAAATGGCCCTAGTTACTTTAAGGCAGCTGCTTGACCACGCGGCTGAGCACGGTTATGGCGTTCCGGCTTTCAATATCAATAACATGGAGCAAGTACACTCGATCATGGAGGCTGCCGACAAGGCAGACAGCCCCGTGATCATGCAGGCCTCGGCCGGCGCCAGGAAATACGCCGGGTCATCCTTTCTGCGCTACCTCTTTGACGGGGCGGTTGAGCAATGGCCGCACATACCGATCGTGATGCACCAGGACCATGGCGCCTCCCCCGCCGTGTGCTTGCGCTCCGTTCAGCTCGGATTCACCTCGGTGATGATGGACGGCTCTTTGCAGGAGGATATGAAGACGCCGGCCGATTACGATTACAACGTCGATGTGACGCGTCGGGTGACCCAAATGGCGCACGCGGGCGGCGTCTCCGTGGAGGGCGAGCTCGGTTGTCTAGGCTCGCTCGAGACCGGCATCGCGGGCAAGGAGGATGGGGTCGGCGCCGAAGGCAAGTTGACCCGCGAGCAGTTGCTAACCGACCCGGATCAAGCCGCCGACTTCGTGGCCAAGACCCACGTGGATGCATTGGCGATCGCCATTGGCACCTCGCATGGCGCCTACAAGTTCACCCGCCCGCCTACTGGTGAGACTCTCGCCATCGATCGGATCAAAGCGATTAATGCTCGGATTCCGAACACGCATCTGGTGATGCACGGATCGTCCTCGGTGCCTCAGGACTGGCTGGAGGTAATCAATACCTACGGCGGAGATATGGGGACGACCTACGGCGTACCCGTTGAAGAGATTGCCGAGGGTATTCGCCACGGGGTGCGCAAGGTGAACATCGACACCGACCTGCGCATGGCCTCTACCGGTGCCATACGAAAGTTCTTGGTCGAGAATCCCGCGGAATTCGACCCGCGCAAGTTTCTTACGGCCTCGACCAAGGCCATGAAGGAGATCTGTCAGGCCCGCTTCGAGGCCTTTGGCTGTGCCGGTCAGGCGGCAAAAATCAAGCCCGTTGGCCTGGAGGCGATGGCGGCGCGATACGCAGGTCGCGGCTGAGCTCGCGGACAGGGGCCGGCGAGCGCCTCCGTTCGGAGCGGGAGAGGGCTGCCTGCAGGGGTAATTCTAATGTCCAAGCAACATCCGATATTCGCAATTACCGGCTCCTCGGGAGCCGGTACCTCCACCGTGCGGGGGGCGATGGAGCATATCTTTCGACGTGACGGTTATAATGCCGCGGTCATCGAAGGAGATAGCTTCCATCGTTATGACCGCGGCGAGATGCGACGCCAGCTTGAGCTGGCCCGTGAAGAGGGACGCAATCTCAGTCACTTCGGCCCCAATGGCAATCTGTTCCATGAGATCGAGGGCCTGTTTCGGGAATACGGTGATCATGGCACCGGAAAACGCCGCTTCTATCTGCACAATGCGGAGGAGGCTGCCCCCTTCAAGCAGGAGCCGGGCACATTCACGCCTTGGGAGGCGCTGCCGGCCGATACCGACCTGCTCTTCTACGAGGGGCTACACGGCGGCGTGGTCACGGGCGATGTCAATGTCGCCCAGCACGTGGACTTGCTGGTCGGCGTCGTGCCGATCGTCAATTTGGAATGGATCCAAAAAATTCATCGCGATACCTCGGTGCGCGGTTACAGTCCGGAGGCGGTCACCGATACCATCCTGCGGCGCATGCCCGATTATGTGCATTTCATTACGCCACAGTTTTCTCGCACGGATATCAATTTCCAGCGGGTGCCGACCGTGGATACGTCTAACCCATTTATTGCGCGGGATATCCCCACGTTGGACGAGAGCTTCGTGGTGATTCGTTTCCGAGAGCCCCGTAAGACGCAGGTGGATTTCCCTTATTTGCTCAATATGATCCACAACTCCTTCATGTCGCGGCGCAACAGCATCGTTATTCCCGGCGGCCGGATGGGGCTTGCCATGGAGCTGATCATTCAGCCATTGGTCGAGAGGCTGGTTCAAAACGGGGCTAATCGCGCCTAGCGATTTCGTTCGTTCAGAGATTACCGGGGGATAGAGCAATGCGCTACGAAGGCACATCCCTGACGCAGTACCTCAGCGATGGGGTCCGCCAGGGCTCGGGGTTGGAGGCGGATCTTGCCGTGTTGATCGGCGAGATCGCCGCGGTGTGCAAGACGCTCTCCTATGCCATACGGGCGGGGGGCCTCGAAGGTGTGCTCGGTACGGCGGGCACCGAGAATGTCCAGGGGGAGACGCAGCAGAAGCTCGATGTTTTCGCCAACGAGGCGATGCTGCATAGCCTAGGGCGCTCCGAGCATTTGGCGGGGATGGCCTCGGAGGAGTTGACGGATATCTATCCGACATCGTCGGTGAGCGGGCGCTATTTATTGATTTTCGATCCCCTGGACGGCTCCTCAAATATCGACGTAAACGTATCGGTAGGAACGATATTCTCGGTTCTGCCGTCCTCAACGGTAGCCACCGATCTCTCGGTCAAGGATTTTCTGCGCCCGGGACGCGAGCAGGTGTGCGCCGGCTATGCGCTCTATGGCCCCTCCACCATGTTGGTGCTGACGACCGGCAATGGGGTCGACGCCTTTACTTTGGATCCGCGGGTCGGCGAATTCATCCTGACCCATCCACGGCGCCAGATCCCTGCCGATACGCGGGAGTTCGCCATCAACATGTCCAACCAGAGGTTCTGGGATCCGCCGGTGCTGCGCTATATTCGCGAATGTCTGGAGGGTAGCCAGGGACCGCGTGGAAAGGACTTCAACATGCGCTGGGTGGCCTCGATGGTGGCTGAGGTTCACCGTGTGCTGAGTCGGGGCGGCGTCTTTATGTATCCCTATGACTGCCGTGAGCCCAAGCGCCCTGGTCGGCTGCGGCTCATGTACGAGGCGAACCCCATGGCCATGATCGTCGAACAGGCGGGCGGGGCCGCCTCGACCGGCTACGAGCGCATGCTCGACGTGCAGCCAAGCGACCTGCATCAGCGCATTCCGGTGATCCTGGGCTCGCGCAACGAGGTCGTTCAGGTGACCTCATACCACGGGCAGACGGCTGCCGAGGCTGCCCGCTAACGATCAGAGCCTGAACGATTGCCGGGCAAGGCCGATGGACGGCGCATTTCCTTCCATAACCCCATACCGCAGCGGTTTCCTCGCCACTTCCGACGGAGCGCGGATTCATTTCGAGGAGAGTGGCAGCCCCGCGGGTTTGCCGGTGGTCATCGTGCACGGCGGTCCGGGCTCATCGACTCAGCCGTACCGCCGGCGATTCTTCCGGCCGGCGGTTTATCGAATCATCGACTTTGATCAGCGCGGCTGCGGGCGTTCGCGGCCATGGGGCATGCTGCTGCGCAATACCACCGCGCATATCCTGGATGATATGGAAGCGCTAAGAGCGTATCTGGGCATAGAGCGCTGGGTGGTATTCGGCGGCTCTTGGGGGGCAACGCTTGCGCTTTGCTACGCGCAGCGTCACCCAGAGCGTGCGCGGGCCTTGCTGACACGCGGCACTTTGCTGGGGCGGGAACGGGATCTGGAGTGGTTTTTCGGCGCCCGTGGTGTAGCCTCGATTCTGCCAGAGGCTTACCAGCGGTATCTTGCGCCCCTGCCCGCCGCTTCCCGAGATTGGCCCGTACCGGCTTATCTCGAGCGGCTGACCTCGAACGCACCGGATGTCCGCGCGGCCGCCGCGGCCGCTTGGGCGCATTGGGAGGCGAGTGTCGTAAGCTGGCGGCATAATAAGGATTCGGCTTGCGCGCTCGAGCCGAGCCCGCGAGCGCAGGATCCGGATCGCTTCGCCATCGCTGCAATGTACGCGCACAACAATTTCTTCCTCGAGCCCGAATGCGGCGCGCTGCACGTTACGCAAAGGCTTAACAACGTGCCGGGGTTCATCATCCACGGTAGGCTGGATCTGGTCTGTCCGGTTGAGAATGCCACTACGCTGCACCAGGCCTGGCCTAACGCCAAGCTAAAGGTAATCGAGGAGTCGGGGCATCTGGATAGCGAGCCGTCAATGGTCGCTTCCCTGGTGGCAGCGAGTGAGGCGATTGCGCAAGGCGCTGGTTAGCCTTTCGTATTCCCCGCTTGCCAAGGAGACCAAACCGGCCTATGCGGGTCACACTGCGCCAGCTTAAGGTGTTCGAAGCCGTAGCACGAAATCTGAGCTACACGCGTGCCTCGGAGGAGCTGCATTTAACGCAGCCGGCGGTCTCCATTCAGATTCGCCAGCTCGAAGAGAAGATCGGACTGTCGTTATTCGAGCAGCTTGGTAAGCGGATATTTTTAACGGAGGCCGGCCGGGAGCTACACCGCTACAGCAAGGCCATCAGCCGGCAACTGCTCGAGGCGGACGAAGCCTTTGCTGAGCTCAAGGGCCTGGGCCGGGGCAGGCTGATCGTATCAGTAGCGAGCACCGTTGGTTTCTTCGCGACCCGGCTGCTGGCTAATTTCTGCCGTCAGCACCAGGGCATTACTCTGAGCCTCGAGATTACCAATCGGCAGACCTTGCTCTCGCGCCTGGAAGCCAACGAGACGGATATCGTCATCATGGGCCGCCCGCCCGCGGAATCGGAGCTCGTGGGCGAGTCGTTTATGGATAACCCGCTGGTGGTGATCGCCTCCCCTGGACATCCTTTGACAAAGCGCGAGCAGATCCCGCTCGCGGAGTTGGTGAAGGAGCCCTTCGTCGTGCGGGAAACTGCCTCGGGTACGCGCAGGGCCATGGAAAAATACTTCGCCGAGCAGAAGATCGCGCTGCGTACGACGATGCAGATGACGAGCAACGAGGCGATCAAGTGGGCCGTGATGGCCGGGCTTGGCCTGGGGATTGTCTCGGTGCACACGTTGGAGCTCGAGCTGGCCGGGGGGCAGCTCGCTATCCTGGATGTGAAATCATTACCGATCGTGCGGCAGTGGTATGTCGTCCATCGGCACGGAAAACGGCTATCGCCTATTGCCAAAGCATTCAAGCACTACGTACTGGAACAGGCTGCGCGAGTGTGGGATTCGGACTACGGGAGGGGTCGCAGTTCTGCCGATGCACAATATATAAATAAATAGTTATTGTTGCATAAAAATTATTAACTTTTATTTATTCACGCGCTGGCGTACGCTCTCCCGCAATGGCTGTGCGCCAGAATCCACAGGTCAGTATCTGGAGGAGAGTTATGTCGAAGCAAGAAATAACGGGTGAAGATCGCTACAAGGCTGGGGTCATTCCCTACAAGAAGATGGGCTATTGGGAGCCTGATTATCAGCCCAAGGACACCGACGTCATCGCGTTGTTCCGAATCACCCCGCAGCCGGGTGTGGATCCGGAAGAGGCCGCCGCCGCGGTGGCGGGCGAGTCCTCCACCGCCACCTGGACGGTGGTTTGGACCGACCGCCTGACCGCCAGTGAGCTGTATCGCGCCAAGGCCTACCGCGTGGACCCGGTGCCGAATACCGGCCCAGGGACTAACACCGACAAGCAGTATTTCGCCTACATCGCTTACGACCTCGATCTCTTCGAGCCCGGCTCGATCGCCAATCTCACGGCGTCGATCATCGGCAACGTGTTCGGCTTCAAGGCGGTGAAGGGGCTGCGTCTGGAAGACATGCGCATTCCGGTCGCCTACCTCAAGACCTTCCAGGGGCCGGCCACCGGCGTCGTGGTCGAGCGCGAGCGCCTCGACAAATTCGGCCGCCCGCTGCTCGGCGCCACCACCAAGCCCAAGTTGGGTCTTTCTGGCCGCAATTACGGGCGCGTGGTATACGAGGCGCTCAAGGGCGGGCTGGACTTCGTCAAGGACGACGAGAACATCAACTCGCAGCCGTTCATGCATTGGCGCGACCGCTTCCTCTATTGCATGGAGGCGGTGAGCCGAGCCTCGGCGGCGACCGGCGAGGTCAAGGGCCATTATCTCAACGTCACCGCCGGCACCATGGAGGAGATGTACGAGCGCGCCGAATTCGCAAAATCGCTCGGCTCGGTCATCATCATGATCGATCTCGTAATCGGCTACACGGCCATCCAGACGATGGCCAAGTGGGCGCGCAAGAACGACATGATCCTGCATTTGCACCGCGCCGGTAACTCGACCTATTCGCGCCAGAAGAATCACGGCATGAACTTCCGCGTAATCTGCAAGTGGATGCGCATGGCCGGGGTTGACCATATTCATGCGGGCACGGTCGTCGGCAAGCTCGAAGGCGACCCGCTCATGATCAAGGGTTTCTATGACACCCTGTTGAAGACTCACCTCGAGTCGAATCTGCAGGAGGGCATTTTCTTTGAGCAGGATTGGGCGTCGCTCAACAAGGTGATGCCGGTGGCCTCGGGCGGCATTCATGCCGGTCAGATGCACCAGTTGCTCACGTATCTTGGCGAGGACGTGATCCTTCAGTTCGGTGGTGGCACCATCGGCCATCCCATGGGTATCGCCGCGGGCGCGACCGCCAATCGCGTGGCGCTGGAGGCGATGGTGCTCGCCCGCAACGAGGGCGTGGACATCTGGAACGAGGGTCCGAAGGTGCTGGATCAGGCGGCCAAGTGGTGCCAGCCGTTGCAGGTCGCGCTCGAGACGTGGAAGGATATCACGTTCAATTACGACTCCACCGATACCCCGGACTTCGTGCCGACGCCGGAAATCACCGTCTAAAGCGAGGAGGCTACCTCAATGAAAATCACTCAAGGTCAGTTCTCGTTCCTGCCCGATCTCTCCGACGAGCAGATCAGGGCGCAGATCGAATACGCCGTGCAAAACGGCTGGGCGGTGAATGTCGAGTTCACCGACGATCCGCATCCGCGCAATACTTATTGGGAGATGTGGGATCTGCCGATGTTCGATTTGCGCGACTCGGCCGGGGCTTTGCTGGAGGTCAACAACTGCCGCAAGGCCTACCCGAATCACTACATTCGCGTGACGGCCTTCGATAACGGCCGTGGTTGGGAAACGCCGCGCATGTCGTTCATCGTCAACCGGCCCAAGGAAGAGCCTGGATTCCGGCTCAACCGCCAGGAGGTGGACGGTCGGGCAATCCGCTACACGGTCCACAGCTATGCGACCGAGAAGCCTGAGGGCAGCCGCTACTAAAGGCGCCGAGGTGCCGGCCCCTGCGCAACGCGCAAGGGCCGGCATTGGCCTGGAAATAGCGTGAACCGCAGCCATGACCGCAAGCCAAGGCGCTCATCGAATGGCTCTACCAGCGGCGCAAACCGAAAGACGCAAAGTCACAAGCGGGGCAAGTCATGACAGATGATTCAGAGCGCAGCAGCGTGGCCGAACACGCTGAGCAGAGCGGGCAGGTCAGTCTCGAAGAGGAATTTCGCGCATCGAACGTCCAGGAGGTTCTGGATAAGCTCGATCGCGAGCTCGTTGGGCTCAAACCCGTTAAGACCCGCATTCGCGAGATTGCGGCTTTGCTCCTCGTGGACCGCTTACGGGCGAAGCACAATCTCGTTACCGGCGCACCTACCCTGCACATGAGCTTCACCGGCAACCCGGGCACCGGAAAAACCACGGTTGCCTTTCGTATGGCCGAGATCCTGCATCGGCTCGGCTACGTGCGTAAGGGCCACCTGGTATCCGTCACCCGCGATGATTTGGTCGGCCAGTACATCGGCCATACCGCACCGAAGACCAAGGAGGTCATCAAGCGCGCGATGGGCGGTGTGCTGTTCATCGATGAGGCCTACTATCTCTATCGTCCGGAGAATGAGCGGGACTATGGCCAAGAGACCATTGAGATTCTGCTGCAGGTCATGGAGGAGAATCGCGAAGACTTGGTCGTGATCCTTGCCGGCTACCAAGAGCGGATGAGTACGTTCTTCAAGAGCAACCCAGGAATCCGCTCGCGTATCGCCCATCATATCGAGTTCCCTGACTATACCGCGCAGGAGTTACTTGCAATCGCGAATCTCATGCTGGCCGAACAGAACTACCGGTTCGACGAGGCGGCCGAGAAAGCCTTTTCCGGTTACCTCGAGCGGCGGATGAAGCAAGAGCATTTTGCCAATGCGCGCTCCGTGCGAAATGGCCTCGACCGAGCACGGCTGCGGCATGCCAACCGATTGTTCGCAAAGGGCGGGGAGCCGACTTCCGAGGAGCTGATGACGATCGAGGCGGACGACATCCTCGCAAGCCGTGTTTTTGACGACGAGTGACGAAGGTCTTTCACCATGTCCGTGGTAGAGCGTCTGCACCGCCTGTCACCGCAGGAATACCTGGATGGTGAGCTTTTGGCCGAAGTCCGGCACGAATACGTCGATGGCCAGATCTACGCCATGGTCGGTGGCAGCCGGGCGCACAATATCATTGCTCTCAACATGGCGGTGGCGCTTCGCGGCCACTTGCGGGGAGGACCCTGTCAGATCTTTGTTGCGGATATGAAGGTCCGCGTGGCAGACGCCTTCTATTATCCCGATGTCGTCGTAAACTGCGACGTCGACGACCGTCACGAGTACTACGTCGCGCGGCCCGTGCTGGTGGCCGAAGTGCTCTCGCCCGCCACCGAAGCCCGCGATTTGCTGGAGAAGCGCGTGGTTTACCAGGGTTTGGCGAGTCTAAGGGAGTATGTCGTCATCGCCCAAGACAAAACCGAAGTGCGGGTCTACCGCCGCAGGGGCGACGGATGGGAGCTGGAGACCTGCAGAGGTGCAGACAGTGTGTGCTTACAATCCGTGGATTTGACCATGTCCGTGGAGTCCGTATACGAGGGCGTTGCGCACTAATCGTTCCGGCCGCCCACCCGGATCACCGCCGCCGAGACATTGGCGGGCCCAGCATTGGCCAGATGTCATCGCGCACCTTTGCGAATAACCGAAGCGCTGTAGCCAATCCATCGCCACGCGGCGCGCCACAAGAGCGAGCACGCGCGTGGCGGCGTTCGGATAGTGGCCTTAACTCTTTGCTAGGACTGGAATGTCTGAGCAGAACAAAATGGTCCTGGACAACCCGGAGCGGCTGGAGTCGAATTTCTCACCGCGGATCGCGGCTTGCGGGCCGCGGCCGACGCCTCGTAATCGCATCCTCTCATGCACGACACTCTGTAGTCCGGTCCGCGTAGCCTCTCAATGGTCGGCTTGGCGTAGTACATAATCGAGCCATAACCCGGCTAGGTGGTCAGAGAGGCGATTTTGCTGCTGGCGGGCAGCGAGATTGTCGAGGTCAATCCAGGACAACGGCTGATCTTGGCCGGCGCAGGAGAAGACCGGGCGGGTTCGCTCGCCATTGTCCGGGTCTATCTGCCACTGCAGGCATTGGGCGCAAACGCCCTTGAGCATGCACTGCATCGGGCTGCCGACCGTGCCGAAGGCCTCTACGTTGGGTTGGAAGTAGGGCTTCAACGTTTTCTCGAGTGCACCCTGAAAGCTTTTGAGCAACCCGGTGCCCCCCATGACCATGATCCGATCGACGCTTTGCAGCGCAATGGCCTCGGCGCTTGCGGCGCGAATCTCACCGTTGCCATAGCCACGCACCAGATCGACCATATCCGTGGCCACGACGCTGGTGTCCTGGGCGCGGCGCGAACGCACCGCGGGCGCGCGCGCCGTGCACCAGATGATCTGATCGGCGCCGGCCTCGAGCTCATCCTGATGGTCGACCTCGCTCGCGTCGCCGAAAGCGGCGACGTAAAGTACCCGGTTGCCGGCAGCGCGAAGCGCGGCGCCGATATCGAGCATAACCGCGGCGCCCCAGCGGCCCGCCACCACCATAATGGTTTTCTCCCGCGGTATATCGCTCGGAGCGCCCGTGGGCCCCATTAGGACCAGGGGCGTGCCCGGCTGCAAGCGCCCGACTAGGCGTGCCGCGATGCCCCATTGCAGGACGATGAGCCGGATCATGTCATCTCTGACCCCCGTGCCGCTTACCGTGAGTAGTGGTATCTGCATTCGAGTACCAGCCACGACGGGGCTGCTCGACTCGAAGGTCTGCAGGCGAAAGAATTGGCCGGGGCGGAAGTTGCGAGCGGCCATTGGGGCGCGAATCCAAAGCTCGACCAGCGCCGGATTGAGCCGTTTGACTTCGACCACCTGGGCCACGAGCAGATCATCCATACGTGTCAGGAAATCGCGGGGCGTGAGCGCCGTCGCAGCCGGCTGGCCGCGCAGCGTTTCGATGACTTGCGGGTAACTTCGTTTTGCCGAGGCGATCGCTTTTACCACGCTGCCGTGAAAGGCAGGATGTGTATCTCCCAGGAATGTTACGCGGCGGTTATTTTGATCATACGATGTGAACGGACCGAATTCCGCGGATTTGCAGTGGCGTGCCAAACCCACCGGCTGGACCCCCGTGGCATGAGCTACATGGGCCAGGTAGTGGTTACCGTCGAGCGTAAAGGTGCCGGGGTACTCGCGCTCAAATAGGGTGTTGGGAACCGTGCCCGCGGCGACGAAAATCGATCGGGCGGGCAGGGTCACTTCCTCCCGCGTTGCCAGCCAGCGACCTTCCTCGCATTTCATACGCCGGCACACCAAGCCTTGCACGTGGCCATAGTCGTCGAGCTTTACGTAGAGCGGCTCCAGGCCTTCGGCATAGAACAGACCTTCCTCGGTCGCCTTGACCACCTCCTCGTGGTTGCGGATATAGGCAGGTGAGGCGTTGACTCCCTTGCGGTAGGCGAGGGTCACACCGCCCCATTGGCGCAGCAGTGGCGTGAAGTCCGGCGCCTCGGCGGCTGCCGAGGCGCGATCGCGCTCGGCCCTTGCCGCAGCCCCGTGTTCGAGGAGCTCCGCTAATATCGCGCGGTCCTCGGGATTGAGCCCATTGGTGACGCGCTCTGTACCGTGCTCGGCTACCAATACTTCGTAGCGCCAAAGGGTCTTTTCTACTTGCTTGATGTAGTACGCCTGGACCTCGGTAGCTGTATCGATGCCGGTCAGGCCGCCGCCGATCACAACGGCGGGCAGACGCACCTGGAGACTGGCGAGACTGGACGCCTTGGCGGCACCAGTGAGCTGCAATGCCATGAGAAAGTCGCTCGCCTGGCGCATACCTCGCGCTAGGCTGTTGCCCATGTGGATGACCCTCGGCAGGCCTGCGCCGGTGGCGTTGCAGACATGATCGAAGCCGAGTGCCCAGGCGTCCTCCAAAGTGATGGTTCCACCGAGACGGATCCCGCCGTAGACGCGAAAATTTGCCCGACGCGCGAGCGACAGATAAATGAGCTTCAGAAAGTTCTTGTCCCAGCGTACGGTGATGCCGTACTCGGCGACGCCGCCGAAGCCGAGCAGAATGCGCTCGTCGAGTGGTTGTTTCAGATCCTCCCAGCGCTGCACGGGATTCTCCAGGATCTCGCCTGGCAGCGGTTCGATCTTGAGGCCATCGATGCCCACCACGGCACAGCCCTCCATGGTGAGATGGTGGGCCATAGTAAAGCCGGCCGGCCCCATGCCGGCGACCAGAACCCGCCGGCCGTTGTCCGGGCGCTGGAGGTATTGCTCCTGGCGCAGCGGATTCCAGCGCGCGAGCAGATGGTAGATCTCCACCCCCCAGGGGAGGTTGAGGACGTCCGTCAAAACCCGGGTCTCGATCTGCGGGATATTGACCGGGTCTTGTTTTTGGTAGATACAGCTTTTCATGCAGTCATTGCAGATGCGATGCCCGGTTGCCGGCACCATGGGGTTGTCCAGCATGGCCATCGCCAGTGCCGCGATGGTCTGGCCAGCACGCTTGAGCTGGTGCATCTCCGAGATCTTCTCCTCGAGCGGACAGCCGGTGAGCGTTACGCCCAGGGGATCGGCTTTGAGCTCGAGCTCGGGGTGATTTTTTTTCTCGGGAAAGCCCTTGGAGCAAAAATCGCCATCGTGCTCATGGCAGTAGACGCAGTAATGAACCTCGCTCTGCACGGCCCGCGCATCCATCCGTGCATCGGTGAGCTTGAAGCCGTCGCGTCGACGCCAGCGCTCGGGGCTGGCTTGTAGGCGCACCGCACCATGGGCATCCACCCGCTGCAGCGGAACCAGCCGCGCATGATCAAGTCGCTCTGGTAGGTTGAAGCTCGCCCAGCCCGCCACCGATGAATCGGCACTAGGGTCGGTGCGGACGAGCTTGCACCAGCGGGTCAGGCGCTCGATGGAATCGGCATTGGTCGCTGGATCCCGCAGCAGCTCCATGGCGTATTCGGCCACGGCGCGTTCCCGCTCGGGCGCGCTCGTATCGGCAATCCGGCCATCCAACCAGTCATTCAGGCTCTGAAAGGTTTCCGCGACGCGCTGGCGAAGCTTCTTGACCCGTTTGACGACAAACTCCTGCTTGAACGCCATTACGACATCATGGCGGAGGGTGGCCGAGCGCGCTCCTTGCACCGCATCCGTAATGCCGAAAAGATCGGTGATGAAATACTCGAGGTATGGGGCAAGCGCGAGCAGCAGCGCACTGGTTTCGACCGCCCCAGAGGTTTGGCGGTGGCGGTAAGCTGTAAGCTGGCCGGCCAGCGGTTGCGCGCACTCGCTAAGATAATCCTGAAAGGCAGTATCCAAGCGTGCTAGGCCGGCGGCCGTTTGCAGCTCGGCAAAGGTGAAGCCATAGCGGGACAGGGCGCTTTCCAGGCACATCGGCGATTCAGGGTCTCGGGGTGGCGGCGTACTAGCGTGTGTCGGCAGCGGACTATGGTGCTGATGCGAGGTGAAGCCATCAAGCCACAGTCTGCGCGGTTTTCCCTGATGGCGTTCTGGGCCGGCTGCTGTTGCTTCTCGGTTGAAGCGGTTGGGTATTCGTCCGACGCTGCCTGCTTGTAAGTGCGCGTAGGGTGGGCATCGGCGTTTCCGGTGCAATTGGTAGGCAACCCCGGTCAATTCCCGGGAACCCCGGCGCGGTTCAGTTGTCTCATTTAAAACCAAGGAGGCATTAAGCAGCTATGATGAGTGCTGCATTAATAGCCCTAGGTGAGGCGGTAAGGTACCAATTTTCCAAGAACGTAGGAGATTGATTGCTATGGCTTGGGATAAAATTCAAGCGGACTGGCAGCGGTACGTAGGTCAGGTGCGGATACTCTGGACAAAGTTGTCGGAAGAGGATCTAAATCAGATTGACGGCCAGCGCGACATGCTAATTGAGATGATTCATCGCAGGTACAAGGTTCCCAAGGACAACGCCGATGAACAAGTTAAGCTTTTTGAAAGCCAATTGGATACCCCCCATTTCGAGCGGGATCATCCCCACTTCGACGAGCCACCGCCACCGGACGGACGAACCCCTCAAGCTGGCCCATAAAGCGCTCCCCTACATTGCCTTTCTCCAAATTCAAGGGAACACGCTAAATCCAGTTTTGTGTGGGAGGATCCCGGGGTAAAGGCGGTCGGCCCTATCCAGGCCTTATTCATGGTGTCAGGATTCGGGTCTTGACCTGCGCGCTACCGACCGAACCCACATAAGGTGGCGCAACGGATGTATACGTGCAAAGGGCGGTCTACCCCCGGATCACGTGTCCAGGGGTAGACTTCGCCCGTGTGATACGGAAAGCCAGAGCTTTCCCCAACAGCCGATATCTGATAGTTGGCAGAAACATTAGCAAATACCGATGTCATGGGTTGGCGTCCGCATTCGCCATCGGCTCGCTGACACTATGTGTCGGGACTAATGATGGGCCTGCTTGTCAAACCGCTTCTCAAATATCTTGACGTCCTCATCTGCATGCATCTCGGGAACGCGATATTTGCGTTGAATCATCTCAACCAGAACCTCACGGCGACCGTTGATTTCTTTCAACTCCTCCTCGGTCAATTTGCCCCAGCGTATCCGTACTTGTCCTACATACCGCGGCCAATCCGCTCTAACAGTATCCCAGCCCATAATCAATCTCCCAGCTTACAAGAAAATTGCTTGGTCATCCCATACCGCCCCAGGTCCATCTTAGTGAAGCCGTACAGACGCGCACCGTTTGAAGAACTACTCAACACCTGTGCCCCGCAAGTTGCCACGGGCAGTACCGATACTGGCATTGACGCCATTCACCGTGCGTAGAGAGCACTCCAGCAATATAGTGCAAGTCCTGTATTATGCAAGTCTATCGTAGCAGCAAACAGACTTGTCCGCGCCAACAGCCTTCTATTGGCGCCAGAGGTGCCTGTCGCGCGCAGATTTCCACGCAGATCCCGTTGCGCACGCGTGACGCAGGGCAGGCCAAAACGGCTATGCTTGGGCTATTGGGGCGTCGGCAGACGAAAGGGGGGCGGACACTGGCCGGGGCTAAGGGGCACAGGAGACCTGCTCTCTGACGCTACACGGTTATTTTGTTGGCCATGCTTTTGGAAGGCTCGTAGACTGCAAGCATACGCATGTCCTGCGGCGCCAGATGCGGGACGGTCAGACTAGCGTATACTCCAGCGTTACACAAAGACCGGCCTGCTGGGCTGGCACACCTGGCGTAGTAGGGCTCTCGTCTCGATCGGGCGTGCGGCGTAACCTCACGGCCAGTTGCATTTAGGGCACGCATCGGCTTTGTCTCCCGCTAACGCTTTGAGAACTGGTCAGATAGAAGTCAAAGACGAAGGACGAAGAAGATACTAAGGGAAGATACGGTTTCCAAAGGAAAGTGGTGCGCCGCTACTGCCTATTCTCTTGCACGGTTTCCCAGACAGACCACGTCTTCGACGTGCGCCACCGGGCCGGTGACGTGCACGATTCGAACGGGGCGAACACCCTCACAATCGAGCGCTTGAAGGCGATCCGGAACGCCTTGCCGGGCGTGAAGCTGGAGGTTCACATCAGCAGCTTTCCGTCAGTCTGACTCCGGGCCCCCGCAGATTGCTTACACGGACCTATACGATCACTTACGGAGGTGACACCATGAATCATGCACATCCCATTAAGAAGATGGCCAAGCTGGGCCTGAATCAGCTACAGCGGTTTCAGATAGAGTTGGAGCAAGGTCTTGGCCTCATTGATTTTCCCGTGCCGCCCAACTCAAGCATGCGAAAAACGTCCTCTCGTACGGTTCGCCATTACTATGTCTCTGGCATCCAGACGGTAATGCCCATCGTAAGCTGTGCACTGCAAAAAGGCATTGCGCTGAACGAGCGGATTCGTATTCTCGATTTTGGCTGCGGCGTTGCCCGCCAGCTGCTCCATTTTACGCGCCGCTATCCCAATCCAGCATACTACGCCTGCGATGTAGACGAGACGAGCATCGCTTTCGTGCAGAAGGCTTATCCGCAGGTCGAGGCATACGTCAATGCGTTCCAGCCGCCGCTCAAATACCTAGATGGGTTTTTCGACCTTATTTATTCCGTATCCATCTTTTCGCATCTCAATAGAGAAGATCAGGGAAGGTGGCTGGCTGAGCTTGCCCGGGTGGTCAAGCCAGGCGGCTACTGTTTCCTCACTACTCAGGGAAGGGTCGCACTGGCGCGTCTTACGTCGACGTTCGGAATGGAGGAGGCGGCGTGTGCTCGGAGGCTGGTTGAACAGGGCATCCTCTACAAGGAGTATGCTTTTCTGCACGATAGCATTCAGAAGCAGAATACGTTTAAGGTTGCGAGCGATCTGGTCGGAATAGAGGGAAGTTATGGAAATACGGTCCTCGCCACGGAATTCATCAGGGCGCAGTGGGCCAATGCAGATTTCGAGGTGGTGGAGATCATCGAAGGGATCATCGATTACATACAGGATCTCGTGATCCTTCGACGCAAGCGGTAGGGGCGTTCAGATGGTCGCGCAGGCCAGCTCCAACTTCGTCGCCGAGCAGTCAAGTGATCCGGCCTACAAACCGTTTCAGGCGGCATAGTTGACCCGTGGATCATGAAAGTAGCTCCTGGCGCGCTTGATTTGCCTCCTAACACCCTCACTGGACTTGATCGCCACGCTCAGGTAGCCTGGGCCGCCATGGATTTGACAGGGTACATCATCAGCGCTGGCTTAGGTGCCGGTGCGGCACTCGAAGAGCTGTCTTTCCATCGACCCGCTGGGGTTTTCTCGAGCGTAAGGGCGGCGGCGAGCCCGGTACTCAGCCCCTCTAGCGCTGCCTGTAGCGCCGCGATGACTTCATCTTCATGTTCCGTGAGCTCAAGCGTTTCCTGACCAGCAACCGCAGCCCGCCCTGGTGCCAGCGGACTTGTGCGTAGGGGACGGGGCCGTAGGCCGTAGCCGAGGTTGGATAGTATGAAAAACGGAACAAACAAAATCAGCTTGGAACGACGCAAGCTCCGTGACGTTTTGCGCATTCAGGAGCCTGAAGATTTCCACAACTATTTGCTTGATGATGCGCTCCAAAGCTATACATTGCGATGCGCCGAGCTGGGGCGTGGTCTGGGATCCGCGCTAGCGATTTGTGCTAACTTCCGGGAAGCGCGAGCGTTAAGCGCCTTGCCTTTTGACCACATCCTTCTGACTGGAATAGACGACCGGAAGCTGGAGCTCCAGGAAGTCTTGGACGGCGATCCGAGGGTTACCTATGAGCAGCACAACAGCGAAAGACTTTCTATAGCCGCCCGATCGTTCGACTTGGTTATCTGCAAGGAGGGATTGCACCATCTGGCTCGCCCCGTCCTGGGGATGTACGAAATGCTGCGTTTAACGCGGGACGCCGTCATCATCATTGAACCGTTCGACACCTTTCTTGGAAATGTATTGGAAATTCTTGGGATGAGCAGCGTCTACGAGCAGGCTCCGCCGGGCAACGTGGATAGTCGTCCAAATTACGTGTACCGCTGGAGTAGGCGCAGTCTTGCCGCGATCTTGAACAGCTATTACCTGGAGTCGGGTTATTCACTCAATCTGACTCTCGGTTGGATGAGCGTTAGAGTAAATGCACACAAACTAAAGGCCGTGCGTGTTTTGTCCGCGTATTCCGGTTGGGTGGCAAGCTTTATCCCCGGCTCCAGAGGCAACTACATGAGCGCTTTTATAACCGCGGGCTCGGACATTCCGCGCGATCCAGAGCCGGTAGCACAGGAGTGTGCTGAGACGCGGAGCGTTGTTCCAGTTCGGGCTTGAGCACCACGCGGATGGCCTGCTCCCGGCGGCATCCCCCACGCCCTTGGACCGTTTGCCGGGGCTCAGCCCATCGGCGTCATCGCCATCTTCATAGGCGCGGTGATCTGGTGGATGCGCCGGGCAAACAGCGTCGCCTGCCGCGCGGATCATCGATGTAGCCAGTGAGGCAGCGGTCGTTACACTCGACTGGGCGCCTTGCAGATCACCTCGACATCCTCGCCTTCGCTTTCTCTCCCTCTAAATCCTGCGCCTCAGCGCCGCATGCGGCATCCGTGGGGCGTGCAAATAATGGGCAGCAAATCACATTTTACTATTTATAAACATATAGGATTCGAATTCCGTTGATTACTGTCATGGAGGACAGAATGAGCAGCCGTTCACGTTACCTGTTCGGGCACATTATCAGCTTGTCTTTGATCGTTGCTTGCGGTGTTTGGCATGGAAAGAGCCAAGGGGCCATCGAGTTAATGGTGGTCGATGCCGCAACCGATACCGATCTGCATCCGCTCCGAGATGGGGCCAGTCTCGACGTGTCGAAAGTCGGCTCGTTGCTGAGTCTGCGGGCGGTCCCGAGCGTACCGGGCCACGAGAGTGTGGTCTTCGTCGTCGATGGGGCGCGCTACCAAACCGAGAATTTAGCGCCCTACGCGATGGCGGGCGGCTGGCCCGCGCGTGAGTACAACGCCTGGGACTTGGAGCTCGGCGCCCACACCCTCGCTGTGAACGTCTACGACGGTCACAATGGAAGAGGCAAACGCATCGCCAGTAGGCGCGTGTCGTTCTCGTTGGTCGACGGCAAGGGAGCTGCCATTGGGCTGATGGTGGTCGATGCCGCAACCAATACCGATCTGCGTCCGCTAAGTGATGGTGAGAAACTCGACGTGTCAAAGCTCGGCTCGGCACTGACCTTACGGGCGGATCCGAGCGTACCGGGCCACGAGAGTGTGGTCTTCGTCCTCGATGGGGCACGCTACCAAACCGAAAATCTAATGGAGTACGCGATGGCAGGCGGCTGGCCCGCCGGCGAGTACAACGCATGGGACTTGGGGCTCGGTGACCACACCCTCGACGTGAAAGTCTACGGCGGTCACGGCGGAACCGGCAATCTCATCGCCAGTAGGAAGGTGTCGTTCTCCTTAGTCGACGGCAAGGTCAACGGCAAGGACGATGGCAAAACCGAAGGCAAGGACGAAGGCAAGGTCATCGACATGGCTGCCAGTGAGTTCAGCGGCATGGGAGGTGGCATCGAGCTGATGGTAGTCGATGCCGCAACCGATACCGATCTGCATCCGCTGCGCGATGGCGACAAGCTCGACGTCTCGAAACTCGGCTCGGCGCTGAGTCTGCGGGCGGCCCCGAGCGTTACAGGGCACGAGAGCGTGGTCTTCGTCCTCGATGGGGAGAAGTACCAAACCGAGAGTCTAATGGAGTACGCGATGGCGGGCGGCTGGCCTGCCGGTAAGTACAATGCATGGGATCTGGAACTCGGCGCCCACAGCCTCGACGTGAACGTCTATGACGCTAACGGCGGAACCGGCAATCTCATCGCCAGCCGGAGCGTATCGTTCTCCTTGGTCGATGGCAAGGCCGCCGATGAGGTCGGCGATATGGCCGCCAATGAGGTCGGCGGCAAGGAGGTTGCGTGCAACCTGCAGCAGCGTATCGTCCAAGCCTCCCCGGGCGACGTTATCAACGGCAGAGGGTGCGTCGAGCGCAGCGCCCTGAAGCTGCGCAAGCGCCTCACCTTCAAGAACCTGACCATCAAGGGCTCCGATGACTGGAGCGGCGACTTCACTAAGGTTGGTGGCAACTACCGCTCGAGCCGTAGGGTGCCGAAACTCGAGGAGCCGAGCGTGACCGACGATTCGAACAACCGGTACCTGTGCGAGACCACCGATAAGCATCAGCTCTGCAGCGAGGCCGAGATGGTATTCGTCGACGGCCGGTATCTACGCCAGGTGCCCAACGGCGGCGATCCCGGACCGGGTGAGTTCGCCATGGATGGCCAGCGTCGTGTGGTGCTCGGTTCTAACCCGGGTAAAGCCGTGGTCGAGGTGGTCGTGCGCCAAATTGGGATCCACATGTATAACGGTTCCTCCGGAACCGTGCTCGATAACGTGATCGTTACTCAGATCGGCAACACGGTAGGCGCACATGGGATTGGAACCGGGCCTGCGGTCAAGAGCAGCGGCCAGGCGCTTACAGTCAAAAACTCCGAGGTGTCTTGGACTCATGGTACAGCGCTAAGCTGTGGGCGGGCTGATTGCTCAGTTATAAACACCGAGCTTCATCACGCAGGTGAATCCGGTATGATGAGCTATAAGGCCACCTCATTAGTATTTGACAATAACGTAGTCCACGATAATTGCTCGGCTTTGCCGGATGTGCAATACAACGATACGTTTGCCTGCTCCGGTCTAAAGGTGCATGCCGGCAACGCTAAGCGCTCAGTGACCAACAATGAATTCTACCGTAACGATCACTCCGGGATTTGGTTGGACGGTGAGGCCGACAACGTGTTGATTGCCAACAATCGCATCCATCACAATGAGGAGCGGGGGATCGAGATCGAGATTTCCTCAGACGTCACGATCCGGGACAACGTGATCTACAAAAACGGCTGGGTCGGCACGCAGTCAGCTGCGTTCAACTCGGGCGGCATCTATATTCTCGACGGGGCCGCTGTGAAGATTCATGACAACGTCATGGCGTGCAACCGCGATGGCTTTGCGTTCATCGGCGGGAAGCGCAAGAGCTGGAACAATGGTATCGAGCTCTACGACAACTTCATCATTGTTGATGGCGAAGATCCAGGCAAACAAATCCTCACCGGTTGGCTATTACGAGGCGATAGCGTGGGCAGCTACATCGCCCATGACAATCGCTACTACTACGGAGGAGAGCAGGATAACGGAGCCACGCGGAAGTTTCAGTGGGAGAAGAAAAAGTACACGAGTCTCGCCAAGTTCAGTTCAACGCCTGGCGAGGAGAACAGCCGTTGGCTCAGCACTAGCGAGGTCAGGGCTATCCTGTCCGCCAATCACATACCGATGGATTGCCTTTAGTGTCGGTAGCAAATAGAACTGCCCAGTTCTATAGCACGTAAATTGTCCGGCCATGATTGCTGCTACCGTGCTCCCGGAGGGGTAAGCCTCGCGGGAGCACGGCAGCGGTGCCGCGCCGCGGGCCTAGCCGCCAACCGCTGCAGGTGAAACCGGGACATTGACGATGCGGGTCGACTCGCCGATGCGCAGCGCAAGGCGCAAGGACTGCGCGGTCTCTGCCTCGTTTTTGCCGGGGAAAAAGAGATACCCATGGGCAAGCTCTCCCTCGCGGATAACCGCGTTCCCGAACGATTGCTGCTCCATGTCCTGCCTGATGTCGTGACCGATGTTGGAGTGGCGCGAGAATCCGCCGCCGATCGCGCCGATCGCGGCGCCGGCGGCGGCTCCCTTGCCGGCGGTCGCACCGACATTTCCACCCGTTACGATACCAAACGCCGCTCCGGCTACTGCACCAGCGAGCGCGGTGAGCAGCGAGCTCTGTGCGCCGGCCTTGATGCTTTCTCCACGGGCCACGGTGGACTGCACCCGCTCCTCAGCACGGTCAACCGACAGCAATGGCCAGGCATTGCCCTGCTGATCGATCAGCAAAGTCTGCTGCGGTTGCACGGCGATTGTTTGGCCGCTTTGGTTGTCAATTACGATCTGCACCGGTAGCAAGCCGGCGCTGCGTATATCGAAACCGAACGCCTGCTCCGCGGCCTTGGGGTCGACAAAGGCGCGCGCGAAAATATGGGCGCCCTCGACGTCCACCGCCCCCTTCTGGGCCGACGGCAAGGGCACCGGGGCCACTCGCTCACCGTAGGTGCTACAACCGGCCATGAGCAACATCGCTGCCAGCAAGACGGTAAGCATGGAGCGGTGTAAGAGCTCACGATTGTGCATGCGGACTCCGTAATCGGTTCGGTATGCAGACCAGAAACGCAATTTCCAGCCACCCAACGTTTGCGCAAGCCATGCGCCGGCGAGCTTGGCTCACGGATCCGACGTCGACCTCCGAAAGTCGCGGATCAAGGTAGCCGATCGCCGATGTGATCGCAAGATCGCCCAGATCCGGCTGTTCAGGAACGCCCACGGCTTGGCTGATAACCTCAATTTCCGCGGGAATCTGCTGCCTGCGACGACGCAGAATGGGATCGTTGTCGGCCTCGGCGCAGGGCAAGCAGCATGCCTAGTCGGCGCAGAAGCCGCGCTGCTCCCGGGCCATGGCGCTGACCACCGCGGCCGGTGCATAGCGGCTGTCCACGCCGGACTCGAACCGCTCGAGCGTGCTCGCCACGCCCGCAAGGCCTAGGCTGTCCATATAACGAAAGGGCCCGCCACGAAACGGTGGGAAGCCGATGCCGAACACCGCGCCGACATCCCCATCGCGCGCGCTGCGAATGACACCCTCGTCCAGGCAGCGTGCCGCCTCATTGAGCATCAGGATAAGCGTACGATCGACTATTGTCTCCTCGGCCATCTCCTGCCGCGGGCTCACCCCCAACAGGCGGTAGATACTCTTGTCGACCTCCTTGCCGCTGCGCTTGCCGCCGTAGCGATAAAAGCCCCGCCCGCTCTTTTTGCCCAGGCGGTCTGTATCGAGCATGCGCTCGATAGCGCCCACCGGCTGCATTCGCTCGCCAAAGGCCGCATGCAGGACAGGAGCCACCTTGGCGATGATATCGATGCCCACCTCATCTAGGAGCCTGAATGGGCCGACCGGAAAGCCGAAGCGCACCAGCGCTTGATCGATGCGATCGATGGCTACGCCTTCTTGCAGCAAGTGCGCCGCCTCGTTGAGATAGGGGGCAAGGATGCGGTTAACGTAGAAGCCCACCCCGTCGCGAACGAGAATAGGCGTCTTGCCTTGTGCTCGGGCGAACGCCATCACGCTGGCAATGACGTGCGCCGCGGTGCCCTCATGGGCGATCACCTCTAGCAGAGGCATGCGCTCCACCGGTGAGAAATAATGCAACCCGATGATATTTTCTGGCCGCTCGGCGGCCTGCGCAATTTTGGTAAGCGGCAGAGAGGAGGTATTGCTCGCAAAAATCGTGCTCTCGTTGCAGTTGGCCTCCACCTCACGAACCATTCGGTGCTTGAGCTCGAGGTTCTCAAATACCGCCTCTATGACCAGATCCAAGCCCTGGTAGCCGGTGAAATCGAGAGTCGGGGTGACTCGATGGCGCGAGCGCTCGGCCTCGAAACGGGTGATAGAATGCCGCCGCAGACGCTGATCGATGCCGTCATTGATGTGCTTCAATGCGCTGGCCAGGCGTTTCGCCTCGACATCCTTGAGGCGCACGGGAAGCTTGGCGCGGCTCGCGGTAACGAAGCTGATGCCTGCGCCCATCAGCCCGGCGCCTAGCACGCCCACTCGCCGCACGGCATTTGGCTTTACATTTGAATCGGCAACACCGGTGTCCTTTTTCATGGCGGTGGTGGCAAAGTAGAGCTTGATGAGCTGACGGGCCTGTGGTGTCATCGCGAGCTCACCAAACGCCTTTGCCTCGGCCTTGAGCCCCTGCTCGATGCCGTCGTTCATCCCGCTTCGCACGCATTCGATGACGCGCAGCGGCGCCGGGTAGTGGCCTCGGGTGCGCTCCTGTACTTGCTTGCGCGCCTGGTGCAGGACTATTCTTCGACCCAACGGGTTGCCTCCCAGCGCCCAGGATGTCAGCCGCTGAAGCCCGCCGGAGCGGCGGCGAATCCGGCCGCGTTGGCAGACCCTGACCCAATGCAGGGCGGTCTCCAAGAGGATTGATTTGGGCACACTATCGTCGACCAGCCCGAGTCGTTGTGCCTGTGCCGCTCGCAGGCGCTTACCCGTTAGTAACAGATCGAGCGCCGCCGGTAGGCCAATCAACCGCGGGAGCCGCTGCGTGCCGCCAAGCCCCGGGAGCAGTCCGAGCTGAACCTCGGGCAGGCCCAGCCGGGTTTGATCGCTATCCGTGCATACCCGCGCGTGGCAGGCAAGGGCCAGTTCCAGCCCGCCGCCGAGGCATACCCCATCGATGGCGGCCACCACCGGAACTGGGAAGTTTGCGATGCGCTGAAAGATCGCTTGTCCCTCGCAGACTAGGGCGCTTGCCTGCGCGGCGCTCTTGCAGGCCTGGATCATGTGAATATCGGCGCCGGCGATAAACGAGCCGGCCTTGGCACTCATGAAGATGATGCCTTTGACCGGTTCATTACCCTCCAGGCGATCGAGCAAATCACTGGCCTGGCGCATCTCCTCGCGCCCGAGGGTATTCTGATTTTGTCCTGGACTATCGATTCGGATGCGGGCGATACCATCGCCGCGTACCACCAGGCTCAGCGCTTCCCGCGACGCACCCTCGTCCCGGATCAAAGTCTCCTGCCTCGCCATCAGGCCACCTCCAGAACCATCGCGGCCCCGAGGCCACCGGCCGCGCATGCGGTGACCAAAGCGGTGCCCCCGCCGCGTCGGCGCAGCTCGCGCAAAGTTTGCACGATCATGCGCCCACCGGTGGCGGCAAACGGATGACCGTAAGCGATGGACCCACCGAGCACATTAAGCCGCTCCCAATCCACTTCGCCGATGGGCTCGGCGCGGCCGAGCTTCTCACGGGCGAATTGCGCGTCCGGCCAGTACTTCAGGTTGGCGAGCGTCTGCGCGGCGAAGGCCTCATGAATATCGATCAGAGTCAGATCCTGCAGTCTCAGGCCGGCCCGAGCGAGCGCCACCGGGGTCACATAGCTTGGCCCCATGAGCGCGTCATGGAAAGGATCCACCGCCGCGAACGCCCAGGAGCGGATCCAGCCCAGCGGCTCACAGCCAAGCGCTCGGGCGCGGGCATCCTTCATCAGCACCAGGGCGCTGGCACCATCCGTCAGAGGCGTGGAGTTGCCGGCGGTGACCGTGCCGTGGCGGCGATCGAATACCGGTTTGAGCTTGGTCAGCGCTTCCAGGGTGGAATCGCCACGGATGTTGTTGTCCCGGTGAATGAGCTCCTGATTCTCGCCCACGAAGGCGTGCATCACCTCGCCGTCCAGTTTACCCGCCGCCCAGGCTTGATGGGCCATTTGATGCGAGCGCAGCGCGAGCTCATCTTGGCGCTCGCGGCTGATGGCGTGACTTTTGGCCATCTGTTCGCCGATCTCACCCATGGTGAGCTCGGTGGTAAAGTCCCGCACGGCCGGCCGGCGCAGCGCCAGATCCTTTAGGCGCAATGTGCGCAATGGCGCAAAGCGTTGCTGCAGCGTCTTCGCCTTCGATGCCCTTAGGAGAACGCTGGCGAGGCGCTTTGAGATCTGGATCGGCAGCACCGAGGTCGTATCCGCCCCACCCGCTAGGCCGACCTCGATGTCGCCTACGAGTATCGCCTGCGCGATATCGGCCGCGGCCTGGAAGCTGGTGGCACAGGCGCGCGTTACGCTGTAGGCATCAGTCGCCGGATCCAGGCCTGCCCGCAGCACCACCTCCCGAGCAATGTTGGGCGCCTCGGGCAATGCCAGTACCTGACCAAAGACCACCCGCTCGATCAGCTTGGGATCGAGATCCATCCGCGCCAGCAACTCGTTCGTGACCAAGGTGCCAAGCTGAACGGAATTGAGATCATGGTAGGCGGTGAGCTGACGAGCAAACGGCGTGCGCAGCCCGGCGACCACGGCGACCCGCTCTGCAACGCCACGGCGCACTTGGCCATGCCGTGCATTTTTGTTGTCGGTGCCAGAAGCCGGCCCGGCCGCCTCGGGCTGATGCCCCGCCGTCACACCGGTACCTCCATGGGGATTGCACGCCGGATCGCATAGGGCCGTATGGCGGCTGATTCCACATGACTCGTCTCTGTCGACGCGATAGCCACAGCGACGTCGCGCTCAGGGAAAGACTTTCTGAAGTCCCAGCACGGCAAACAACTGCTCCGCGTTAGCTTCATCTACGAACAATGACGGACCGGCCCTGCATCCCCGAATCGGTACCAGGGGTAGAACCGCGAGCCGTACCAGAAGCGAGGGTTACAATCGTTACCTTGGGCGGTCTGCCGCGGCCAAAGATAATGGTCGTCGACGGCAACTACAGGATAGCGATAAGAGTGGCTGTCGATCTTTTTCGACTCCGAACCCGCTATCGTGCCGACTACGGTCACCAAGCGCCCGGACGAGTAGACGCCCGGATCCAGGAAACCCTTGACGTTCGCTATGAAGCGACCCGGACTCGCGCCCTCGACCAACGGTTTGCCCTCATCATCCAGGGGCCGCCCCAGGATGAGCAGCACGGTCTCCTTTCCACGATTTTCGACCTCGAGGGCGGTCCCGCCCCAGCGTACCGTGTACCCGCGGTGATCACTCGGGTTGGCGTGCACCTGCGCAAGCGGAGAATTGCTGAGGGGAGAATCGGAAATGGGCACCGGCTCTGTGGCGCAGCCGGTCATCACGACCGCCATTCCCGCCCAGCGCCACCATTGTTTCAATCCTATGATCATAAGCCCGAACCTCAGTTACACGGCAGCCCGCTCGGATGCACATGCCCTAGCTCATCTCTGAAACTGCCTCTAAAACTCAACGCAGCCGCCGCCCTCTCTGCAAGCACGGCCGCCCCATCGCGGTAGTATATACGAGCGAAAAGGCAGGCGAAGCCACGTCACGGTAAGCAACCGTCCCGAGATCACCCTCGCTACCAACAATAACCGATTGGCCATGCACACCTGAATCCGTACCACGGATAGAACGGTGCCCCGTACCAGAAGGGATTGTAGCAAGGGTTATAGCGGACGGATTGCGGTAACTTCGGCCAGAGATAGTAGTCCTCGGCCGCGACCACGGGATAACGATAAGAGTAGCTACCAATCTTCCTCGACTCCGAGCCGACTATCGTGCCGGCCACGGTCATCAAGCGACCGGGTGAGTAGAGAACCGGATCCAAGAAACCGTTGATCTTCGCCATGAATCGGCCCGGACTGGCGGCGTCGACCAGCGGCCTGCCCTCATCATCCAGAGGCCGGCCCATGATGAGCAACACGGTCTCCTGCTCCTGGTTCTCGACTTTGATGATCGTTCCGCCCCAGCGCACCGTGAGCCCCCGGTAATCACTAGGGTTGGCGTGCACCCGCGCGAGCGGCGGATTGGTCACGGGCGGAGCGGGGATAGGCACCGGCGCTGTGGCACAGCCGCTCAGCACAACCATGCCCGCCAAGAACCACCCTCTGTGCCATCGCATGATCCTGCACCTCAGTTATACGGCCGCGCCGCACGCATGCAATAGCCCTTTCCCGTTCCCGGAGCCATGTTTAGCAGCTTCAGGCCGCGTGCTTATGGCGAACATCGTTACAACCGCACTACGATCAGCCTCTCTACCAACCATAACCGATCCGTCCTGCAAACCCGACTCCGTACCAGGGGTAGTACGGTGAGCCGTAGCAGGAGTCATTGTCACAAGAATTATGCCGGACGCTCTGCCGCGACTTCGGCCAGAGATAATAGTCCTTGGCCGCAATCGCGGGGTAACGATAAGAGTAGCTGCCAATCTTCCTCGACTCCGAGCCGACTACCGTGCCGGCCACGGTCATCAAGCGACCGGGTGAGTAGAGAACCGGATCCAAGAAACCGTTGATCTTCGCCATGAATCGGCCCGGACTGGCGGCGTCGACCAGCGGCCTGCCCTCATCATCCAGAGGCCGGCCCATGATGAGCAACACGGTCTCCTGCTCCTGGTTCTCGACTTTGATGATCGTTCCGCCCCAGCGCACCGTGAGCCCCCGGTAATCACTAGGGTTGGCGTGCACCTGCGCAAGCGGCGGATTGCCCACGGGTGGAGCGGGGATGGGCACCGGCGCTGTGGCGCAGCCGCTCAGCACAGCCATAATACCCGCCAAGAGGCACCCTTTGTGCCATCGCATGACCCTGTACCTCAGTTACACGGCTGCGCAGCCCGCATACAAAAAAGCCCCCTTCGCGTTCCCGGAGCCATGGTTGGCAGCCCTAGCAGGCTCAGGCCGCGTGCTTATGGCGAACGTAGTTGATCAGGCTGCCCTGCATCAGCACCTCGACCTGGCGCTCGCTCAGAGTATGCTCGAGTTGATAGGTCTCCTCGCGGGTCCGGTTGAGCGCGTGCAGCTCATTGCTCTGGCGCAGGGCTTCGTGAATCCCCTCGATTTGCACCACATCGCCCTGGCTGATCTGCCGCCAGTCCTCCGGATCCCGAAACTGCAGTGGCAAGACGCCGAAGTTGATTAGGTTCTGCCAGTGGATCCGGGCAAACGATTTGGCGATCACAACCCGCACGCCAAGATAGGCTGGGCAGACGGCGGCGTGCTCACGGCTGGAGCCCTGGCCATAATTGTCTCCGGCAACGATGAGCGAAGCGCGCCTTTGATGCGCCATAGCCCGCTCATAATAGCTGCCGTCTACACGGCTGAAGGCGAACTGGCTAATCGCCTCGATATTGCTGCGCAATGCCAGCACCTGCACGCCGGCCGGCAAGATCTCATCGGTCGAGACATCGTCGCCGAGCTTGAGTAGCACGGGTCCCTCGATCTCGTCCTGAAGCGGCTCGAGCGTCGGCAATCCGCGTATGTTGGGGCCCTTCTGCAGCTCGACCGCAGTGCCGTCCGCCTCCGGCGGCTGCACCCAATCCGCCCTGGTATCCACGACGCCCGGCTCCACGAAGCGCGGATAGTCCGCCTCGAGCGTGCGTGGATCCGTAATTACACCGGTCAGTGCAGCCGCTGTCGCCGTCTCCGGGCTGCACAGGTAGACCGCGTCCTCCTCGGTGCCGGAGCGTCCCGGAAAATTGCGCGGCACCGTACGCAGGCTAATGCGACCGGTTGCCGGCGCCTGCCCCATGCCGATGCAGCCATTGCAGCCGGTCTGATGGAGCCGCGCCCCGGCTGCGAGCAGGGCACGCAACAGGCCAAGTGTGACCATCGAATCGAGCATCTGGCGCGAGGTGGGGTTGATATCGAACGACACGCCGGGGGCGACCCGCCGGCCGGAGACGATGTGCGCGGCGATGCCGAAGTCACGCAGGCCCGGGTTGGCCGAAGAGCCGATGTAGCTCTGATAGATCGGGCGGCCGGCTACTTCGCGCACCGGGACCACGTTGCCCGGGCTACTCGGCAGCGCGATCAGCGGCTCGATCACGGCGAGATCGATCGAGTCGTGCTCGTCGTACTCCGCGCCCTCGTCTGCTTGCAGGGGGCGCCAATCGCCTTCACGGCCTTGCTGGCGCAGAAAGCGCCGGGTCTGCTCGTCCGATGGAAAGACCGTCGTTGTCGCGCCCAGCTCCGCGCCCATATTGGCGATCACGTGGCGGTCCATGGCGCTGAGCGCGGCGAGCCCCGGGCCGTAATACTCAATGATCCTGCCGACGCCGCCAGCCACGCCGTGGCGGCGCAGGACCTCCAAAATCACGTCCTTGGCGCTGACCCAATCGGGCAGCTCGCCCGTCAGGCGCACGCCCATGACCTTGGGCATTTTCAAATGGAAAGGCTCGCCCGCCATCGCCATGGCGACCTCCAGTCCACCGGCGCCAATCGCCAGCATTCCGAGAGACCCGGCGGCGCAAGTATGGCTGTCGGAGCCCAACAAAGTTTTGCCGGGAACGCCGAAACGCTGCATGTGCACGGGATGGCTTACGCCGTTTCCGGGCGGACTGAACCACAGGCCAAACTTGCGTGCAGCACTCTGCAGGAAGAGGTGGTCATCGGCGTTCTTGTAATCCACCTGGAGTAGGTTGTGATCCACGTACTGGGCGGAGAGCTCGGTGCGCACCCGCGGTAGCTCCATGGCCTCGAATTCCTGCATCGCGAGCGTGCCAGTGGCGTCCTGGGTGAGGGTCTGATCGATGCGCAGGCCGATCTCCGCGCCAAGCCACATCTCACCCTCCAGCCGATGGTCGGCGATGAGCTTTTGGGTAGCATTATAGCTCATGAGCGCTCCCTCCCGTTGCCAGGGCATGGCTTATGTATACAGTGCATGTGGGTCGATGGCAGGCTTTACAAGGCAAGTGTGTCTTGATCCCCGAAGCCGCAAGCGCGAATTCATTGCTCGGGCGGTGCCGGGGCAGCACACTTCCAGCAGGCGGCGAATTGGCCTTCAATCCGCTCGCCGCAGCCGGAGCAGACCCAGGCGGGCGGCGTGGCGGCGTTGTTGCCAAGCACCTCGTCGATGAGTCGCCGGGCGAGCTCATAGTCCTCGTCATCTACCCAGAGCTCGGGCCAGATGGCCGTCGGTGGCAGCTCGCCGGCGCCGCCGGTGAGATAGAGGTTACGCACGAGTCGGTTAATATTGCGGCGTTTCAGCACCTCGGCCAAATGCCCGACGATCAGAAGATCCGATGAAGTGTAGACGCGCTTCACAGCCGCACGGAGCTTGCCTATTTTCCAGGCGTGCCGATTGCCGACACCTTCGCCATAGTCTTACAAAAGTCGACGGCCGGCAGTTTGCGCGCCGCCGGTGCAAGCTTGCCCAGAACGGGTAGACTGGCCAAGCCCCTCTTGGCGCCATCATATCAGCGAATTTCGGAGCCGGTCAGCTAAGGTAGCCTCGTGACGCAGCTCAATCGCGCTTTAGCTGGCCGTTGAGGTGCTCGGTGGTGGTCAATAGGAACAACTTGCGAAATAGCTTGTGGAGCGCTTCCTCTGTAGCAAGCGACTGTGCAAGCTCGCGCTCTGAGCCTCCTGGCCCGGCAGATGGAGACTTCGGATAGTCCCACACCAGCCGGACAGTGCCTGACTTGGCCTCCTTGATCTGCAGCCGTGGATTACCATGCACCAAATACGCGTCAATTCGGTAGTGCATCGAATTTCTCCAATAGCTCATTGATCCAGTGGAATCGTAATAATATCGATTCGCGTTTGTCAAGCGCCGACGAATTACGCCTGTCCGCCCACTCGCGAAGCCGGCCTGGCGGCAAAATGGATTAGAGGGGTTGAATCAATGGACAAGCTCGAAGAAGTGCTCAGCCGCGCCGAGCGCCTATTGCAACGGCTCGAGGCGCTTGTGCCACCGGCTCGCCCGGAGTTGTGCTGGGATGTTGCAATTGCCTTTCGCTGGCGGCGCAGCGCCGGAGCCGGTTACCTGGAGCCGGTGCGCCATCCGCATCGCATCCGGCTCCAAACTCTGCGCCACATCAAGCCACAAATGGCGGAGATTGATCGCAATACCCGGCAGTTCCTCGCCGGGCTACCCGCCAACAATGTCCTGTTGTGGGGCTCGCGTGGCACCGGCAAATCCTCGCTGATCAAGGCTCTGCTCAACGAGTATGCCGACCAGGGATTGCGGGCGATCCAGGTCGAAGGCCATGATTTGATCGATCTCCCGCAAATTGTGGAGCCGGTTCATGGCCGGGCCGAGAAGTTCATCCTGTTCTGTGATGATCTCTCCTTCGAAGCCGATGATCCCAGCTATAAGGCGCTCAAGGCGGCACTGGAAGGGTCGCTGGCGGCAACCCCGGATAACTTGCTGATCTACGCCACCTCCAACCGCCGCCATTTACTGCCCGAATACATGAGTGAAAACGAGGCGACGCGCAACATCGACGGTGAAATTCATCATGGCGAGGCGGTAGAGGAGAAAATCTCGCTGTCCGAGCGTTTTGGCCTTTGGCTCGCGTTCTATCCCTTCAATCAGGATGATTATATAGATATCTGTTTTAGCTGGCTGGCGGAGCTGGACGTGCCCGTCGCGGAGGCGGATGCGGTTCGCCAAGCCGCACTGCGCTTTGCGCTCGCTCGTGGATCGCGCAGCGGCCGCATCGCTTGGCAGTTTGCGCGTGATTGGGCAGGCCGGCAGGGTTTGCGTGACAAGCAAGTATGAGCATTACCGCTCAGGCACACAAAAACGCCCCGGCCGCAGGGCCGGGGCGTGGTAGGACATGAATCACGAGCCTATTTCAGCTCGAGGCCAGTTTTCTCCACTACCATGTATTTGATGGCAGCCTGCGCTTCTTCCTTGCTAACGGTGCCGCCCTGGGGCGGCATTGCGCCGAAACCATTCAAAGCGTGCGTCACCAGCGTATCCAATCCTTGCTTGGCGCGCGGGGCCCACTGCGCCTTGTTGCCGATCTGTGGCGCACCCATGAGTCCCGTCTTATGACAGGCTCCGCACACACGTCCGACCACTTCCTCGCCGCTGGGTCCGCCACTCGCGCCTTCGCTCGTGGTGGCCGCCGCCGTGCTAGCCGCCGCGGGCTCGCTGGACGTGCTGACATCGCCTACTGCCTGCAGGTCGGCCTCCAGCTGGGAACGCAGCTGCGCATCCGCCTGCGGACCTTTTTGGGCATCTGCCAATCTAACGCCAAGAATGGCGAATACAATCCCCGACACCGCCAGAGCAGCGAGCACGATGATGAAATTACGGACAAACTCTCTATCAGCCTCCTGACTCATCTTTTCCTCCTTCTACGAGGCAGTTGCAACCCGCTATGCCTTGTTGTTGACCTGCGGCGCAGGCACGGATTCGTTCGCACGACGGGCTGAGCACACGTGCGCGACCAGTCGTTGGCCGCTGCTGGCCAGATTGCTCGCATTCCCGGCCGGGGCGGTGGCAACCAACCCGAGCTCGCTGGCGGTGCTGACATGGCTTAGCGGCTGCGAGAGGTCGGCGCTCAGCTGGGAGCGCAGCTGCTCATCCGCTTGAGGACCTTTCTGAGCATCTGCCAATCTAACGCCAAGAATGGCGAATATCAGCCCCGACACCGCCAGGGCAGCGAGCACGAGGATGAAATTACGGATAAACTCTCTGTCTGCTTCTTGACTCATCGATTCCTCCTACAACTCTTCTGAAAACCTCAAGGTCGAACCGGCGCAAACCAGGATGCGAATAACTCGACGTCCCCTTGCCGGAGACGCCGCCGATAAGCAAAGTCAAACCCGGCAATTATAGTAACAATGGATTATAACTGCCAACACTCAGGTTCTCAGCGAGCCGCTTATAGCTACCCACACGGCTGATGATCTCCGTGCCGAGCTCGCCGCGGACATCGAGAGCCTGCAAGTCTAACGCATCCCTGATCATAGCAAGCGCGTCTGCGCTTTACGCGCCAGGTCAAATCACCATCTGAGCGCTCTCAGGTGGTTATTTCCGCGTGAACCGCAGAATCACTTTCCGGCTCAATAACGATCCTTGGCAGTATCACCCACCATTCCTCCACCCGTAACCGATCTCGGTGCTCAGGCTCAGTGCGCATGCGAGTCCTGCGTACGATGCTCTCGACGCTAACCCTGACGACTCGTCCGGTCGGCAGCTTGCTCCTGCGTGCCAGTCTGCCAACAACGATCCCCTGCAATGTGCGCAGCTCGCGCCGATCCCCATTGACGATCAAGTCAAGCGCATCGCCGTATGCCAGCCGCGAAAGCGCGCGCTGCACCGGGTGGTTAGCGGCGAAGCCTCCGCCATAGCCGAGCACCACATCGGCCTGACCCAGCACTAAGTGACGGCGGGCAAGCTCGGCACGGCGCAGCGGCCTGGCCGGCACCGGCATGCGCATTATCTCGTCTCCTTTGAGACCGCGCGAATAGGGATTGGGGTGCGTACTGCGCTCGCACAAAATCAGGTTCTCGCGCGCCCGCGTCATGCCAACGTAATACAGACGCCGTTCATCATCGGCCGCGCGCTTCCATTCTCCACTATCAAGGATTGCCACGTGGCGGAGCTCACGCCCTTTGGCGGCGTGCACAGTCGAGACAAGCACTCGCCCTCGCTCCGAGCGACGTGCCTCATAACCGAACTCATACAATGCATCGACGATGATCGTGGTCGGTATCTTGCCCTCGGGCCAAATCTCCTGAAGCTCGTCAATGAACTGCCTGAGCAGACCCTGCCAGGGGTTATCCTCGCGCCCGCCGCGAAATCGTAGGACAAACCAGCGTGCAAGTGCCGTCGCCGGCAAGGTGCGGCGCGGCTTCGCCGCAAGCATATCCAGCAAGGCGCAGCCCTCCCGTGTCTGGGTCAGCCGAGGCTGGCCCTGCTCGCCATCGGGTGAGCACCAGTCGATGCCTTCCAACTCGCACCAAGCGCGGATTGGCTCGAGGCTTGCCCGGTTGCGCGCCAGCACGGCGAAATCCGACCAAGCCGCTCCGGTATCCAGCGCTTTGATGCGCGCAAGCTCCGCCATGACCGCCTCGGCCTGACCTATAAAGTTTCCTGGAACGCCAAGCACGCACACACGCCCGTGCGCGATAGTGTCCAGGCGTTGCCAGCGCCCGCCCGCAGGAGCCTCGCGGCGCGTATGGTTGATTCGTATGGGATGCTCCGCTTTGAGGCGGCCGCGATTGCCGGCAATGATCTGGTTGGCGGCGGCGACGATGTTCGCGCTGGAGCGGTAGTTCTCGACCAGGTAATCCGTCGCCGCTTCATAGTCGCTCTGGAATCGGGTGATGAACTCATTACTCGTGGCGCGGAACGCATAGATGTTTTGATCATCATCACCCACGGCCAACAAGGTGAGTTTTGTATCCCGGTCCCGCAGCCGCCGACCGGCTAGGGCACTGATCAGTCGATATTGGCGCTCATCGATATCCTGATACTCATCGACGAGGATATGCCGATAGCCGGTGAGCAGCCGTTCACGCAGCTCATCCCTGTCTCCGGGACTCTCTCCCGAGTCAGCGCCTTCCAGCAGGGCCAACGCCGAATCGAGGATCGCCCCGAAGTCGATCTCGTTATCCTGCCTCGCCAGGCCAGCGACGCTGCTGCCGGTTAGGCGCAATGCCAGCGCATGGTAGGTCAATACGGCGACGCCGGCGGCGTCTTTACCGATCAGCGCCCGCAAACGCTGGCGGATCTCCAGGGCAGCCATCCGGTTGAATGCCAGCACGATAATGCTGCGTGCAGGCTCGCGCAGAACACGCACCAGATACGCGACCCGGTGCACGATCACGCGCGTCTTGCCGGACCCCGGTCCCGCTAGGATGAGGCGGTTGCCATCGACACTGGCCGTTACGATCGCCTCCTGCAGCGGATGGCGTAGATCCTCGACAATGCGCCGCCAGGATTCGGCGGTTGTCGCGCGCTCGAGGACCTCGCGCCGGCCTGCGAAATAGCGGCGGATGAACGCCATCCGCGACAGGCCGAAATAGGCGATCACGAACGCCAGCGCATCGGATAATTTCGCCAGGGCGAGGCGTGCGTACTCTTGGATGACATGAACCTGGAAGTTCTTCTGCTCGTAATGATCCTCGAGCGGCGCAAAGTCGCTGGCGCTGAAGCGGCGCTGTTTCTCGGCCGGATCGAGGCGCAAGGTCATGGCAGCCCGGAACACGCTCTTGCCGCGGTCTATGATAAGCACGCCGTTGTCGTGCAGGTACAGCAGGCCCGCCTCGATCGCGCGCAGCTCGTCTTTCAGCCCCGGTCCGACCTCAGTGTCGTTGCGCAGCTCGTTGCCGAGCTCTCCCAGCATGCAGGCCACCCGAAGATCCACGCCTTGCAGTTGCGCATCGAGACGGGCGAGCAATGTCTGTAACAGGACCGTCGCGACCGAACGACGCCGCGCGGCGATCTCGCAAATGTTCGACCAAGTCCGCAAGAGCCTGACGCGCAATACCTCCCGGCGTACCACCCGGACATCGAACAGCGCTCGCTGCACGGAATGGCCGTCGCCAAAGGGGCGGGCCAACGAACGCATCAGCCTCGAGACCTGGTCGGGCAGGCAATCGATACCCGTTGCCTCCTTGGCTTGCTGGCACAGCGCGCGCAGGTCCATTACCTGCCAGCCCTCCGCGGCCGCATCCGGGGCAAGCTCTGGCAGCGCATGGAGCAATGCGGTTTCCAACCGGATCAGCCGCGCCAATCGGTCGCTGGACGCATCCTTGACGCCCTTTCGCAGCAAGACGGTCAAGGCGATATCGTTGGAGAGAATGCCAAGCGCCTCCAACTGCTGCAGCATGCGCACGCATTGTTCCGGCGAAACGCCAACCTGCAGCATCAGCTCATCGGTGCTGATGCCCTTGTCGTCCGCCGCGTTAATGAGCGCGTGGAGCAAGTCGACGTATTTGCGATGCTGCTCCGCGGATAGATGCGCCCGCGCTAACCGCGCCTTGGCGGCCTCGAGGGTATCGACGCGCAAGCTTCCCGGAAAGACGCGCACATGGTTCTCGTCGCGTTGCAGGAACCGCGCCCGCTCGAGCCAGGCGATCGCGGTGCGTACCTTGGTGTCGGCATCGGGGCTCGCCGCCTCAATCGCGACTTCCACTTCGTCGTTGGCGAGGATCTCGCCTGGCGTCACCACGATTTCCGTGCTCTTCGTGCGCGCCGAATAGCGCCGCAGACTGCGCAGTATTCCGGCGATGTCGCGCCGCGACAGACGCGAATGGGCGGTAATCGCGAACTGCGCCTCGACGTCTTCCT
>JAKDMQ010000043.1 GCA_030452265.1 Nitrococcus sp. | reverse complement strand
TGCGCGCTCACGCCCAACAAGCCTTGGCTTCCACGCCATAATTAGAATTGCTGAGATTAGGTACATACCTTAGCCTACATCTCAATGACACCCTGAGTGCCGGGACTGGCCCGCATAAATGCCACGGCCGCTCTAACACGAGGGCCAATCAGCTCGAAGCGGCACTTGAAGCGATAGGCGATCTCGGCGAGGCAGCGAAAGGCGCACGTGCGCTGGTCGAAGGAATGATAGCGGCCGCTGATCGCCGTCTCGATGTTACCGAGCAGGGTATCGAGCCAGCGGAAGAGCTCGATTCCGGCGTGCGCCTTGGCCCGCCGCGCGATGAGCACTAGTACACGTTACATTGGACAAGCCTGAAAATTGCATTATACTGGATGCTAACGTGCGAAGGTGTTGAAAAGTCTAACGTGTTACCTAAGCAACGTACTGCCCGCCAAGCCTCAGGTCTCATATACCCATGCGACCTAACCGCTAAAGAACGGCGCCTAGTCAATAGTCTCGCTGGTCAGCATGGCCCCAGCCCGAGCAGGGCGGACGGATACCTTCAACGTGATACGCAACCGTTGTGGGGGCAAGCGGTCTTTTACTTGGCTGGATGAAGTGCCGCCGGCTATGGAAGAACTGCGAGCAAAAGCCTAACCGGCCTTTCTTGCGCGGCTGCTCATGAAGATCATAAACCGATTGTGAGAACTGCCAGCGCACCAGGGAGTAACGCCAATGTTCGATCTGTCCACCATTCGATCTGCTCTTCTCATCGCCCCCCATGCGGACGACGAGGCGCTCGGCGCCGGTGGACTTCTTGCCCGTCTTGCCGATGCGGGGTGCAAAAGCCGAGTGCTGTTCATGGCGGTCGATGGCTTCCATCACTACGGCCGCGACACCGAAACGTCCCTGCAACAGCGGTTGGATGAGATTGAAGCCGTAAGCGAATTGCTCGGCTTTGAGTCGAAGGTGGTCTATGGAGGTGAAGATCTAATCGAGAAGCTGGACACGCTCCCGCAGCGCGATCTCGTCGACTGCTTCGAACGAGAGATCGACGAGCTCCGGCCCGAGCTGGTTCTTTTGCCACACGGAGAAGATTACGATCAGGACCATCGAGCCTGCTTCCAGGCAGGCCTCGCCGCCACGCGGCCCATCCCCGTGGAGCTCGGCAAGCATCTCGCAAAGCTGGTTGTCACGTACGAATTCCCGAAACTCTCGTGGACATTGACGCAGTTCCGGCCGTCATTGTATGTTGACATCGCTAGCGGCATTGATCGTAAGCTGGAATCGATTCGACTCTACCGATCGGTACTGCGCTCACCGCCGGATGTCCGCAGCCCCGAGGTTGTTCGGAATCTTGCTACACTTCGAGGTTCCGCCATCGGGACTGCGTATGCCGAAGGGTTCCAGGTTCTGCGCTGTATCGTGTGATTCGGATTATGTGCGCCGTGAGTAGCTATCGGAGGGGGGGATACCGACCCACCGCACGAGTTTCGGAACAATGCATGAAAGAAGCTGTCATATTCACAAGCAACTTCCTCCGACCTGCGCGGATGGCCATCAACGTGCTCACGGCCGAATCCGTAGGCACCATCCGTCGGTGAAGGTTGACTACAACTCGAAAGAAGCCTTGATGTAAAAGGGATCAATGACATGAAAAGAAACATTGCCAGCAACGGGGTGCAACGCTCAGGCGACCGAGTGTTGATTACGGGAGGGCTGGGCTTCATCGGCGCGGTCCTCACTGAGGACTTTCTTCGCGCGGGTTGCCGGGTCCATATCGTTGACTCAATGGTGTCCAACGTCACGGATGGAAGTGAGTTGACCTCCCGCTACGATGACCTGGACATCACGGAGATGTCCGTGTCGGACTTTCTTGCGCGTGGTCGCGGGCTAGCGCAATACGATCTAATCGTACACGCGGCGAGCCACGTCGGGCCGGCATCGATCCTCGACAACGAGGGGACCATTGCCAAAGACATCGTCCGCGACGTAGCGCTCGTGGTGGAGGAGTGCTGCAAGGCCGGCGTTCCCCTCATCTATTTTTCCTCCGCGGAGGTCTATGGCAAGAGCGGTCTTCTCGTCGAGGCGGAGGACATTCGTGTTCCTCCTTACTACAACGCTCGAATCGAGTACGCTCTGGCGAAGCTGACCAGCGAAGCAATCGTGATGAACAGCCAAACGCGAGGCCTGCGATCGGTAATTATCCGACCGTTCAACGTCGTCGGGCCTATGCAGAGCCGCGCCGGTGGATTCGTCATGCCCACATTCGTTCAGCAGGCACTTGGCGGCCAACCGATTACGATATTCGCTGGCGGAAAGCAGAAGCGAGCGTTCCTCGGAGCCCGCGACTTCGCGCGCTTTTTGACGGAACACGTGACGGACGAGGTGCTGAACGCGCCGCGTGTGTTCAACGTTGGCAATCCGATGAATGAGATATCGGTCGAGGAGTTGGCCCACCGCGTAAAGAAGTTGCTCGGCAGCTCTTCGCCGATCGCCTACGTAGACGCGCGTGAGATCTATGGCCCTCGCTACTTCGAGGCAGAGAGCATCGAGAAATTGCCCCACCTCAAGAACGCGCGCGAAGTGGGCTGGGAACCGCGGCAGGGACTCGATGAGATCATTCTGGAGACGGCTGAGTATTACGGAAGCCACGAGGATACGCGCGGTGCGGACGCCCGCCAAGCCGAGGGCGAGTTGCGCGCCGAGCAGGGGGCAAGAAGAGGATAAGTGGCGCGAACCGCGGGCCTCATATGAGGGGTCAAGCAGGCGCGACGAGAAACGGGAGGGCGGTCGTAAACCTCACGGCCGCCCAGCCCTGATGCACGCATACGTTCGAATTCTTGTGCTCCGCCGCGCCTAGCCGGCCGATCTATTCTATTTCCCGCAAGAAGCAGCCTAACCATCCGAGTTAACTTTTTATAGCGCTCGCAGGCGTTGCGAGATCCGCCAAGCTCAGGGCTTGGCCGGCTGCGCGGCGCCTGCTTTCTGCTCGCGCGCGTGATCCTTGGCGAGCAGCATGTATATCGCCGGCACCACGAACAAGGTAAACAGCGTGCCGATCGTCATACCGGTAGCGACCACCAAGCCAATGGAAAAGCGCGCCTGCGAGCCGGGGCCGGTGGCGATGATCAGTGGCACCACGGCCAGCACCAGCGCGGCGGTCGTCATCAGGATCGGGCGCAGCCGAATCGCGCTCGCCTGCTCGATGGCCTCGCGCTTGTCCAGACCTTCACGTATCTGAAGCTGGTTTGCGAACTCCACCATCAGAATGCCGTGCTTACTGATGACGCCGATCAAGGTGATCAGCCCGACCTGGGTGTAAATGTTGATGGTGCTAAAGCCGAGGGTAAGAAAAATCAGAGCGCCGGAAATGGACATCGGCACCGAGATCAGCATGATGAGCGGATCGCGAAACGACTCGAATTGCGCGGCAAGCACCAGATAAATGACGAGGATGGCGAGGAAGAACGTCAACACCAAGGTGCTGCCCTCTTGCACGAACTGCCTCGACTGACCCGCGTAATCCATGCTGTAGCCGAGCGGAAAGATCTCCGCGGCCTCGCGCTCGAGAAAGGCTAGGGCCTCGCCCAAGGTAACGCCGGGCGCGGGCACGGCGCTCAGAGTCGCGGCGTTCAGCTGCTGGAAGCGCTTGAGCTGCTGTGGCACGACCGTGGTCTCGAGCGTGACCAGGGTGGACAAAGGCACCATCGCGCCGCTTTCGGTGCGCACTTGGTAGTGCTCGAGCTGGTCGGGATTCAGGCGGAATGCGCGCGCGACCTGCGGAATGACCTTGTAGGCGCGGCCTGCAATGCTGAAACGGTTTACGTAACCGCCGCCCAGCATCGTGCCGAGGTCGGCGGCGAGCTCGCGCATGTTTAAACCCAGCGCGGCGGCCATATTGCGGTCGATATGAATCTCCACCTGCGGGCGGTTGTATTCGAGATCAAGATCGGTGAATAGAAACCGACCGCTGCGATCGGCGCGCAATTGTAGCTCCCGTGCGATCTCGTAGATGCGCCGCGGCTCGTCGGTGGCGCCGATCACGAACTGCACCGGCAGCCCACCGCCGGCGCCCGGCAGGGGCGGCGGCACAAAGGCAACCGAATCCAGCCCGGCAACCTTGCTGATCGCCTGCTGTACCCGTGGCTGCAGCTCCATGGCCGTTTGCTCGCGCTCACCCCACGGCTTGAGCACCATGCCGGAGATGGCAGTATTGCTGGTCACGGCCGTGCCGCCGGGGCCAACGCCGTTTAGCAGGAAGTAGTGCGCCATTGCCTCGAATGTCTGGTAATGATTCGTCAGCTCCCGCGTCCACAGCTCGAGCTGGTTCAGCGAGGCCGTGGGCGCCGCCTTGGAGCTGACGATAATGATGCCTTGGTCCTCAGTCGGCGCCAGCTCGGCCTGCGCGCCGGTGTAGAGGAAGTAGCAGCTCGCCAGCACGGCCAGCGCGAACAGATAGGTTACCGGCCGGTAATTCAGTGAACTGTGCAGGCGGCGTTGGTAGCCGCCTTTCAACGCCTCGAAACGGCGGTCGAGCCAGCGCGCAAAGCGGTTGTTACCCGCCTCTTGGCTCAGCAGGCGCGAGCACATCATGGGCGAGAGCGTCAGCGCGACAACGCCCGAGATGACCACCGCACCGGCCAGGGTGAAGGCGAACTCGCTGAACAGGCTACCGGTGAGCCCGCCCGTGAAGCCAATCGGCGCGTACACCGCCACCAACGTAATGGTCATGGCGATCACCGGCACCGCGAGCTCGCGCGCGCCACGGATGGCGGCGGCGTGCGGGCGCATGCCGCCTTCGATGTGGCGGTGAATGTTCTCGACGACAATGATGGCGTCATCCACCACCAAGCCGATGGCGAGCACCAGGGCGAGCAGGGTCAGCAGGTTGATCGAATAGCCGAGTATCAGCATGATCAGCGCCGCGCCGATCAAGGACAGCGGCATGGCGACCACCGGGATGATGACCGAACGGATCGAGCCCAGAAACAGAAAAATCACGACCGTCACGATGGCGAGGGCTTCGACCAGGGTCGCCCGTACCTCGCTGATGGCATCCTCGATATAGCGCGTAGCGTCGTAGGGAACGGCGAGCTCGAGCCCCGAGGGCAACTGCGATTCGATGCGCGGGAGAATCTCGCGCACGTCCTGGATGACTGTGAGCGGATTGGCAGTGGGCAGCACCGTGATGCCGATGAAGGTGGCCGGCGTGTCGCTGAACACTACTGACGTGTCGTAGTTCTCCGCGCCGAGGAAAATATTGGAAATATCGCCGAGCCGGATGATCGTTGCGTCATCCTCGCGCACGACCAGATCCTCGAACTGATCTACAGTGTGCAGATCGGTGGAGGCGGTGAGCGTGATCGAGATCATCTGACCTTTGGTCTTGCCCACGGCGGCCAGCGCGTTGTTCGCCATGAGTGCCTCTCGCACCTCGAGCGGCGTGACGTGCAGCGCAGCCATGCGTTCGGGATCGAGCCAGATGCGCATGGAAAAGCGCCGCCCACCGAGGATCTCGGCTTGTTGCACGCCGGCGACGGTGGCGAGCTGCGGCTGCACCACGCGCAAGAGGTAATCCGTGATCTGGTTGCTGTCCAGCGTCTCGCTCGCGAAGGACAGGTACATCGAGGCGGTGGATTGGCCGACCCGCACATCGATGGTCGGGTCCTCGGCAGCCTGCGGCAGCTCCGAGCGCACCTTGTTCACCTTGGAGGTAATCTCGGTCAGCGCGACATTGGGATCGTAGTTCAGCTCAAGGTGCGCGCTGATGCTGGAAAGCCCCTGCACGCTGGTCGATTCCAGATAGTCGATGCCGTTGGCGCTGGCAATCTCGCTCTCGAGCGGCGTGGTGATAAATCCCTTCACCAGCTCCGCGTCGGCACCGACGTAAACCGTGCTGACGGTGATCACCGCCACGTCCGAGCGCGGATACTGGCGCACCGGCAGCAAACCGAGCGCGCGCAGGCCGGCAAGCAGGATCAACAGGCTGATGACCATCGCCAGCACGGGGCGCTGAATGAAGATGTCGGTAAATTTCATTACGTTAAGTTAAGATTAGCCACGGAAAACACGGAACGCACGGAAAAAATTCTATATTTCAGTGTATTCCGTGCATTCCGTGGCTATTCCCCTGTTTTCCGTGGCTGATCTTCCAGCCGGTTTCGCCATTATCGGTTCACGACCTCGGGTGACGGATCGCTGGTCGGCGTTATCGTATTGTCGATGATCACTCGCGTGCCCTCGCGCAGTTTAAGCTGGCCGGCGGTGACGACGGCATCGCCCGCTTCGACACCGGCAATAATCTCCACTTGATCGCCGCGTGTCTCACCGGTCTTGACGAACACACGGGTGACGACCGGCAGCGCATCCGCGCGATCGTCGGGTGGCGGGCGTACCAGGAATACGGAATCACCATAGGGATTGTAGGTAATCGCGGTCTGCGGCAAGGTCAGGACCTGCTCGCGCTCGGGTAGCAGCACGGCCACGTCGCCGAACATACCCGGGCGCAGTAGCCGCTCGCCGTTCTGCAGGATGGCGCGCAGATGGAAATTGCGTGTCGTGGAGTCTACCTTCGGATTGATCGCGACAATGCTGCCGGTAAAATCATTCTCGGGGTAGTTCTCGACGATGAAACGCACTCGCTGATCCTCTTCTACCAACGGCAGGAACTGCTGGGGCAAAGCGAAATCCACGTAAATCGGCTCCAGCTTTTGCAGCGTGACGATGTCGTCTCCCGGCGAGAGATACTCGCCGATATCGACCAGCCGCAGACCGAGCGTGCCGGTGAACGGCGCGTTGACGATCTTTTTGTCGATCTGCGCCTGCTGGCTCGCGATCTGTGCCTGGATACTCTTGAACTGCGCGAGCGCCTCATCCAGTGCCGCCTCGGAGGCGACGTTGGTCTCGGCCAGGTGGCGCTGGCGAGCGAGCGCCGCGCGCGCGAGCTCTTCTTCCGCGTGCAGGCGGCGCAACTCGGCTCGATCGATGGAGGCATCGAGCGTGATCAACACGTCGCCCTGCTGCACGCGCGTGCCGGATTCGAATTCGATGGTCTCGACCCGGCCCGCGACCTCGGAGGTCATATCTACTCCCTGCACGGCGCGCAGCGTGCCGATAGCGGGCAGTGTCGGCTGCCAGCTCGCCACTTCGGCCTCGGTGGCGCTCACGGTAACGGGCGGTGGCTCGCTGTTGGCGAGCGCTTCGGCGACCTTGGTGCTCACGAAGGCCTTCCAGCCGAAAATGCCGCCAAACACCAGAATCAACGCAAGCACCATCAGACTCATGTATTTTGCCATGTGCGGCAACTCGAGTTTTGCGGACCCATTACGCAGTCCGACGTGCACAACACGACGGCGCCTGTTCTCCGGCAAAGTGACGAAGCGCACACGAGCGGCTGCCATTGGCCGCGAACCGGCCAAATAGTGCCCCTGCGAGGCGGGCTGGAAACGGAGATGAAATGAACAAAACCTCTCTACCGGGGAGTATGACAGAAATTGCGATCACATCGCCTGGCGGCCCCGAGGTCTTGCAGCCGCGCACTGTGCCGGTGCCTTCACCTGGCCCGGGTGAGCTGCTCGTTCGGGTCCAAGCGGCTGGCGTCAACCGGCCCGATGTGATCCAGCGCCTGGGGCGCTATCCGATGCCACCCGGTGCGAATCCGACGCCGGGCCTAGAAATCGCGGGCGAAGTGGTTGCACTCGGCTATGGTGCCTTCGGATTTGCGCTTGGCGACGAGGTTTGCGGACTGACCAACGGCGGCGGCTACGCCGAGTACTGCCTGCTGCCCTTTGGTCAGACGTTGCCGCGCCCACAAAACCTTGGACCGATCGAAGCTGCCGCGGTTCCCGAAACCTTTTTCACCGTCTGGGCGAACCTGTTCCGGCTCGGGCGGGGCAGCGAGGATGAGAGCGTGCTAATACATGGCGGTGCCAGCGGGATTGGCACCACCGCACTGATGCTGTGCCGGGAATTTGGCCTGCGCGCGTTTGCCACGGCAGGTAGCGAGCACAAATGCGCGGCGATCCGAGAGCTGGGTGCGGAGGCCATAAATTACCGCGTGGAGGAATTTGCCCAAGCCGTGCTCCAGCGAACCGATGGTCGCGGCGTCGATATCATCCTCGATATCGTCGGCGGCTCTTATTTCGAGCGCAATATTGCCGCCCTGGCCCGAGATGGAAGGTTGGTGGTGATCGGGTTCCTCGGCGGCACCGCGGCCGAGCGGGTGGATCTTCAGGCGCTCGTGCTCAAGCGCGCGGTTGTAACCGGATCCACGATGCGCGCGCGCCGCGCCGAGGAGAAGGCGGCGATCGCCGCTGATCTTCGCTCCAAGGTCTGGCCGGCGTTTACGGCCGGACGCTGCCTACCCATCATTCACGCGGTTTTCCCACTTGCGCGCGCCGCGGATGCGCATCGCTTGATGGAGGCTGGCGGGCATATCGGCAAAATCGTGCTCGAGGTTCGAGGATAGACTTAATCTCCGCTGAAAAGATCGCCTTGTGCGCCAAGCCGCTCAGCATCGACCAGCCCGGACAAGCCAACACCGACCAACCGGTAGAGAGTTTCTGGCGGGAGAGCGACGCGCTCGCGCAGTACACAGGCGATCTCCGCAACATCAGCCGCCGTGGCCGGCGGGGCGTGCAGGGTAAGGCTTCGAGTGAGCGTTTTGAACCACGAGGTCTTGAGCTTGAGCACAACGGTTCGCGCGAGACGCGCCGGCTGCTTCTGATAGGAGCGCCATGCCTTCTCGGAGAGCCTGCGAATATGTGGCTCGATCTCGTGCAGCCTAAGGTCACGCTCCAATGTATCTTCAGCCGATACCTGCAGCGCCGGGCGGCCTGTGACTACCGGGCGCTCATCGATTCCAAAGGCGAGCTCATGGAGCCGGCGGCCCCACTGGCCAAAGCGGCACTCCAGGGCGGCCGGCGGCAGGGCGCGCAAGTCGGTTACCGTGGCGATCCCAATGGCCGCCAATCTTTTGGCCATGACCTTCCCGACGCCGGGAAGGCGGGAAACCGCGAGGGGAGCAAGAAAGGCGTCCACCCGCTGGGGTCGAACGACGAACAGCCCATCTGGCTTGCGCCAGTCGGAAGCGATTTTGGCCAGAAATTTGTTGGGGGCGATCCCGGCGGAGGCGGTAAGCGAGAGCTCCGCGCCGATGGCCGCTCGAATCGACTCGGCTACTTCGGTAGCACTTGCGATTCCCTGCTTGTTGAAAGTGACATCCAGATACGCCTCGTCAAGCGAAAGCGGCTCTATGAAGTCGGTATGGCGAGCGCAGATCGCTCGAATTTGCTCTGATACTGCCTTGTAACGGATAAAATCCGGCGCGATGAAAATTGCCGTTGGGCACAGTCTCGCTGCTCGAAGGGCGGGCATCGCGGACCGCACCCCAAACTTGCGCGCCTCGTAGCTCGCCGCGCATACAACCGAGCGCGCACCGCGCCAGGCAACGATAACGGGCTTGCCCTTCAGTCTCGGGTCGTCGCGCTGCTCGACTGATGCGTAATACGCATCCATGTCGATGTGAACGATTTTGCGGGACGGGCGGTACATTAGGGCTGCCCCCTTTGGGGGCGCGAGGGCCGCGTTGCGGCCCGTCACGCCGCTTCGAGCGCCTCACAATCTTCCGCAAGCCCCCGGTTTTGCCGGAGGCGAACACTCATTTGGACTAAAAGCCCACGGTAAATCCAGCCTGGAATATATTCTCACGTGGATCGAGCTTCACGGTCGACCCTCCGACATTCGATTTTTCAGACTCATAGAAACCGTGCGTGTACTCGAGGCGGAAAGTGACCACATCCGAGAGCGCCCACATTCCGCCCACCCCAGCCCGTATACCGTTAAACCACTCGTTATCAGACGCTCCGCCGCTACTTGCCGTCGCCTTCATCCGTTGCAAGCCAACGCGGCCATAGAGCAAAGCGCCAGGGACCACACGATGGCCGAAAAGTAAGGAGGCACCATATGTCTCCTTGCTCTCCAAGTTCAGTTTATCGCCGTTCGTGCTAACATCGCCATCGGCGAAGCTCATTGCGCCATTCACCTCCAATGCCCCGTAGATATCGTTGCCCCAGGCGCCCCAGCCTAGGATAGCGCCCGCGCGCAGGCCCTTGAGCGCGAGAGAATCGACTTCCGTAGAGCTAGCACCCGAGCTTGCCGAGTATTTGAGGGTCGTAATCTCGTATCCGCCGACTATGCCCACATACGGCCCGGCCGGAATTGAAGCCGCTTGCGCACTCCCTGCGAATGCGGCTACGGCGCCGACCACGATAGATGCTTTCTTGACTCCTTTCATGCAAATCTCCTTGGCGATGCAGTGGCTTCTTGTTTGCGTCTTTTGGCAGCCTTTGAGGAAGCCGACGGCTACCGCGCATAAGTGAACCGCAATCCAGCCTCAGTAGCTTGGATACGGTGATCCGCCGCTCGTCCCAGGCCATGAGTAGCGCGGGCATGGTAACGTCGCATGAGGCACTGTTCAAAGCCGAGCTTCGCCCGTGAACCACGGTCGCAATCGCCCGAGTAGTCCAAGTCGAAATCAAAGCCTGGTACCGGCTCCTGGCTAGTGTCTCCTGCCGATCTACTGCAGCAGGCGAACGCCTCCCCTTGTTACCATGTTGAACCCGATGACAATGGGAAGGGGTTCAAATTTCTTCGTATTCCCGGCCAATAGACGGCGAGGATGATGCACGCGGCTTGTGCGCAGCCGCTCCTGTACGGGTGGCTGATTACGAACGTGTCTAATCACAAGATCGTCAACTTGAATGCTCCACACCCCCGCCGAACCGGGCCCATGGCACCTCCCCAGCCGGAACCGGTCGCGCGTACAAAAACCCTTGCAGCTCGTCGCAGCCCATGGCACACAGTATCTCTTCCTGATCATGGGCTTCCACACCCTCCGCGGTGACCGCCAGCCCCAAGCCGTGCGCGATCTCCACGATGCCACGCACCAACTGCCGTGTGCGCTCGACGTGCAGTTGGCTTACGAAGCTGCCATCGATCTTGAGTCGGTGCACTGGCAGGCGGTTGAGGTAGCTCAAAGACGAATAGCCGATGCCAAAGTCATCGAGCGCCAGATGCACCCCTAGATCACATAGCGCCCGCAGCTGCGGCAGCACCCCGTCGAGATCGATCAACAGTGCGCTTTCCGTAATCTCGAGCTCGAGGGCGCCCGGTGCAACCCCGTAACGGGCAAGCGACGTGGCGACGACGGCGTCAAGTCGTCGCTCGGCCAACTGATGGGCAGCGACGTTTACCGACACGCCGACGCCGCGCTCCGCCCAAGCCGCGGCCTGCGCGACGGCACAATCGAGCATGTATTCCCCGATCTGGATAATCTGTCCGCTGCTCTCCGCGATGGGAACGAATGCACCAGCGGACAAAACGCCGCGAGTTGGGTGATTCCACCGCACCAGTGCCTCAAGGCTGACGATTTGCTTGCTTTTGGCCGTCACACGCGGCTGGTAGACGGCAAAGAGCTCATGAGTGGTGGCGTGATAGAGTTGGATAGCGAGCTCGACACGAGTGCGGATCCGTTCGCCGCTCTCGCTGGCGTCGACCCAGGCCGAGGCGTGTTGTTCCCGCGCCGCGAGCAGCGCGCCTTCGGCCGCGACGAGCAGCTTGTCCCGAGAGACCGCACCGCCTTCGCTACGGCTCACACCCACCACGCAGTGCAACCGCAGCTCACGCCCATTAACCTCGAGCGGGCGCTTCATCGCCGCGGTCGCGTACTCCAAACCGGTCTCCAAATTCTCGCTGGAAGCTCCGGTGGCCAGCACACCGAATCGGCCACGGCCCATGGACACCAACGCCACGGCATCGCCGAACGCGAGTCGCAGCCGATCGATGATTGAGCGCGCGACGAACTCCCCTGCCTCTCGGCCTAGCGCCACCTCGATGTTGTCGAAGTCGCGTAGCTCCAGCACTGCCAGCGCCGCCCGGGCCGTGCCACTCTCGGCATGTCGGGTCAGGGCGGCCTCCAGGCCATGGGCATTGAGCGCACCGGTTACCGAATCAAGGCACGCCAGTCGGTTAAGCTGCTCGTCGAGCTCGGCAAGGGCGCGCGCAGTGCCGCGGGCCAACTCGCCGAGCTCGTCTCCGAGCTTCGGAACTGTTGTGGGCAGTCGCCGCTCGCGCTGATAGCCCAGCAACATGTCGCTGACACTGTGGATGGGCTGCAACAATGCCCTCAGCGCCAGAATTGTCAGGGCCGTACCTACGAGCGTCGCCGCAAGTGCGAGCAATGTGATCCGAACGACGAGCGGGTCGAAGAATTCTGCGCCGCCCAGGAAATAACATACCAACACCAGCAGCGGCACATGGATCCCGAGAAAGGCGATCGCCAAAACCTTGGCCGTGAACGAGCGCCGCAGACCCGGCATACGGCTGAGAAAGGCGTGGAGACGATGGTGCGCCTCGGGCGGGTGGGCCGAATGCGTTGGCAAACTCTTTGCTCCCTGGTGAACGCGGTTCTCTGTTGATGGTGGTTACACCGCGCGGCGGCGATGCAGAGCGACTGGGACCCGCTTGCGTCCCCAATCGCCGGGGGCGGGCTCGAAGACACCCGGCAGGCGGGTTGCGCAAAAACGGCAGCCGCCGTGCGCATCCAGATTCCAAGTGGAGAGCGCATACCAGTCGCGGCCGATCAGGGATTGCCCACAGCCGTGGCAATACGTGCTGCCGCCTCCCAGGTCGTGCACATTGCCGGTGTAGACATAGCGAAGGCCGTTGGCCATGGCGATATGCCGCGCTCGAGTCAGGGTTTCGGCTGGTGTAGAGGGCACATCGCGCAGCTTGAAATCCGGGTGAAAGGCCGTGAAGTGCAACGGTACATCGGGCCCCAGCTCATCGCACACCCAACGGCTGAGCGCATCGAGCTCGCCGGTCTCGTCGTTGTGCCCAGGAATCAGCAGCGTCGTGATCTCGATCCAAACACGGGTCTCGTGCTTGAGGTACTTAAGCGTATCGAGCACCGGAGCGAGTGCTGATCCGGTCAGCTTGCGGTAAAACCGCTCCGTGAATCCCTTGAGGTCGATGTTGGCGGCATCCATGTGCCGATAGAGCTCCGCGCGCGGCTCCGCGCACATGTACCCGGCGCTTACCGCTACGGCCTTGATGTCGTGTTCATGACAGGCCTGGGCGACGTCGATGGCGTATTCCAGAAAAATGGCCGGGTCGTTATAGGTAAACGCCACGCTGCGGCAACCGCTTCGCAGCGCCGCCGCGGCGAGCTCCCGCGGGGCGGCTTGGTCGGCCAAGGTATCGATTTCTCTGGACTTGCTGATATCCCAGTTCTGACAGAATTTGCAGGCCAGATTGCAGCCGGCGGTGCCGAAGGAGAGCACCGGGGTCCCCGGCAGAAAATGATTGAGCGGCTTCTTCTCGATCGGGTCGATGCAAAACCCGCTGGATCGTCCGTAGCTCGTCAGGACGATCTGCTCGTCCTGACAGGCGCGAACAAAGCACAGCCCGCGCTGGCCTTCCTTGAGCTTGCAGGCGCGCGGGCAAACATCGCACTGGAGGCGCCCGTCGTCGAGCCGGTGCCAATACCGGGTAGCGATGGTATCGGGCGCGAGAAGCGCGTGCTTGGTTACCGAAGGTGGTTGTCTCATCGCGTTCACCTTATTTGCAAGTGTCGTCGATGCGGTTATAAGGTCAATAGTAACGTTTATCTCGAGGGGCAATCCCGGCGCCTTGCGCGGGACGTTAGGACAGGCCATGTCGAGAAAGCTGCGTCAACCCGCGGTCGCCGAGCTGTTCTATCCCGGCGAGACCGAGCCGTTGCGGTCTTTGTTGGACCAGCTAATGCGCGGCCCGGATTCCGGATCCCAGGCGCCCAAGGCAATAATTGTTCCGCATGCCGGCTATGTCTTTTCCGGGTCCACGGCCGCCGCCGCTTATGCGCGCCTTGCCCCGGCACGCGAGCGCATCAAACGCGTGGTGCTGCTGGGCCCCGCCCACCGCGTACAGTTTCAAGGCATTGCCGGGCATAGTGGTGATGCCTTTGTGACGCCCCTGGGGGAGGTGCCGCTGGATGGCGCCGCGCTGGGGCGGCTCCTGGATCTCTCCCATGTGGGTCTGCTAGACGAGGCGCATACGCAGGAACACAGCTTGGAGGTCCAGCTGCCGTTTCTGCAACACCTCCTCGATGACTTTGAGCTTGTTCCTCTGGCGGTGGGCGATACGACGGCCGCGGCAGTCGCCGCGGTACTGGAGCGCCTCTGGGGAGGCGCCGAGACCCTGGTCGTCATCAGCACCGATCTCAGCCATTATCATGATTATGAGACCGCGCGGCGCCTGGATGGCCGCACCGCCGACAATATCCTGCACCGGCGTCATGAGGCGATCGGTTATCAGGATGCCTGCGGGCGCAATCCGCTCATCGGCTTGATCGAGCTCGCGCGCCGCCGGGATCTGCGCATCGAGCTGCTCAGGCTCTGTAGCTCGGGCGACAGCGCTGCCGGGGATCACAGCCGGGTCGTGGGCTACGGAGCCTTTGCGGTCTATGAGGATTGACCCTGAAGAGCGTCAGCAACTCCTAAAGCTCGCCCGCGCCAGCTTGCGCCATGGCTTGCTGAGCGGTGTGCCGCTACCGGTCGCGTTACAGGATTGGCCCGCGCATCTCTGCGAGCCGGCCGCGAGCTTTGTGACTCTGCGCAGGAGCAATCGGCTGCTGGGTTGTATCGGCAGCTTGGAGGCTTGCCGTCCACTGGTGCGCGATATCGCCGAGAACGCCTACGCGGCCGGCACGCGCGATCCGCGCTTCGCTCCTTTACGACCCGCCGAGCTTGCCGAAGTCCGCCTGGAGATCTCGGTGCTCACGCCGCCACAGGTGCTCAGCGCGGCGAGCGAGCGCGAGCTGCTCTCGCGGATCCAGCCTGGCGTGGATGGTCTAATCCTGGAGTGGCAGGGGCGCACCTCGACCTTCTTGCCCGCCGTGTGGCGCCAGATTCCGCAGCCGAGCGACTTTCTGGAGCAGCTGCGGCTCAAAGCCGATCTGGAGCCCAAGTTTTGGGCACGGGGATTGACTTTTTACCGCTATCAAACGATCACGTTCCAGGAAGAGCTGGCGCCGCTCGCACAGGACACGAGCTGAGCGCCTAAGCGCTATTGGGCCAAGCGCTGCGCTGCGGCCACTAGCCGCTTGTTGGGGGATCGTCCTCGCTAAGGGACATCAATGTGGTATTGCCACCGGCCGCCGTAGTATCGATGCTGAGCGCGCGCTCGCTCGTGAATCGCGGCAAGTAGTGCGGACCGCCGGCCTTGGGTCCGGTGCCGGAGTAGCCCTCGCCGCCGAAGGGCTGCACGCCGACCACCGCGCCGATCATGTTGCGGTTTGCGTAGGCATTGCCCACGCGCATGCGGCTCACCACGTGCTGCACCGTAGCATCGATGCGGCTGTGGATGCCAAAGGTCAAGCCGTAGCCGGTCGCATTGATCTCGTCGATCACCCGGTCCAGGTCGTGCGCCGGATAGCGAATCACGTGCAGGATGGGGCCGAATTTCTCCGCGGTTAATTGCCCAAGGCTTTGCAGCTCGAAGGCACAGGGCGGGAAGAAAGTACCGTTCTCGGTGCCTGTCGGCAGCACGCAGCGATAGAGCAGTTTCGCCGTCGCGCTCATGTGCTCGGCGTGCGCCTCGAGCATGCTTCGGGCATCCTCATCGATCACCGGTGTAACATCCGTTGCGAGGCACCAAGGATCACCGATGCGCAGCTCGGCCATGGCCCCTGTCAGCATTGCGATCACTTCATCGGCAATGTCCGCCTGCAGGTAGAGTACCCTAAGCGCCGAGCAGCGCTGCCCCGCGCTCTGGAAACTCGATTTCACCACGTCGCTCACCACTTGCTCGGGCAAGGCGGAGGAGTCGACGATCATGGCGTTCTGGCCTCCCGTCTCGGCGATCAACGCCGCGATCGGGCCCTCGCGCTCGGCAAGCGCGCGATTGATGAGCTTGGCGGTGGCTACCGAGCCGGTAAAGGCCACGCCGTCGATCCTGCGGTCTGTGACCAGGGGCAGGCCCACACTGGGCCCATCACCGGGCAGGAGCTGCAGGACATCCGCCGGAATGCCGGCGCGATGCATGAGCGCAGCGGCATAGGCGCCGATCAGAGAGGTCTGCTCGGCGGGCTTGGCAATCACGGCATTGCCGGCGACCAGCGCGGCGGTTATCTGGCCGGTGAAGATCGCAAGCGGGAAATTCCATGGGCTAATGCAGACGAATACGCCGCGCCCATGCAGCGCGAGCTGATTGCTCTCACCGGTGGGGCCAGGCAGGCGCAGCGGCTGCGCCAGCTCCAAGCGGGCGCGAGCGGCGTAATAGCGACAAAAATCCACCGCCTCGCGCACCTCGGCGATGCCATCGGGAATGTTCTTTCCTGCCTCCCGGGCACACAGCGCTACCAGTGCCGGCGTGTGCTGCTCATAGAGATCGGCCAGTCGATCGAGGCAGTCGGCGCGCTGGGTCGCGGGGCATGCATCCCAGTTCACGGCGGCCTGCCGCGCACGGGCGAGCGCCCGGTCAACGTCGCCGCGATCGGCGAAGACCACCGTGCCGACCCGATGCGAGCGGTCCGCGGGCGAGCACACCTCTACCCCTTCGGCCACCTGCGTGCGCCCGCCGATGAGCGGGACGGCTCGCCAATATTGGCCATCCGCCTCTGCCATGCCCTGATATAACCACTCGAGCTGCGCCACGTCAGAGAGATCCACACCCTTGGCGTTGCGCCGGCATGAGCCATAAATATCGACTGGCAGAGGAATGCGTGGATGCGGCACATGCGAGCGGGCGGCCGTTTTGGCTATCGGATCGGCAACGATCTCATCGATTGGCACTTTCTCGTCGACGATGCGATTGACAAACGAGGAATTGGCGCCGTTCTCCAGCAGGCGGCGCACCAGGTAGGCAAGCAAGTCTTCGTGGCTGCCGACGGGAGCGTAGATTCGGCAGGCGATGCCGAGCTTCTCCTTGCCCACGATCTGATCGTAGAGCGCCTCTCCCATGCCGTGCAGACGTTGACACTCGAAGCGGCGTTCTTTGCCGGCCGCCTCCAGGATATAGGCGAGGGTATGGGCGTTATGGGTGGCGAATTGGGGATAAAAATGCCGGCTATCCGCCAACAGCTTGCGGGCGCAGGCAAGATAGGAGACATCGGTGTTGGACTTGCGGGTGAACACTGGATAACCGCTCAGGCCGAGCTCCTGAGCGCGCTTGATCTCCGTATCCCAGTAAGCACCCTTGACCAGGCGCACCATCAGTCGCCGACCGTGATGCTCGCAGCGCTCGGCAAGCCAGTCGAGCAGCGGGAATGCGCGCTTCTGATAGGCTTGTACCGCGAGTCCCAGGCCCTGCCAATAACGAAGCTTTGGGTCGCTGCAAAGTGTATCGAGGAGCTCCAGGGAAAGATCCAGGCGCGCGGCCTCTTCGGCGTCGACCGTCAAGCTGATGTCGTATTGCGCCGCCTGTAGCGCCAATGCCCGCAGCCGCGGTAGCAGCTCGCCCAAGGCGCGGTCGCGGTTGGCGAGATCATAGCGCGCGTGCAACGCGGAGAGCTTGATAGACACGCCCGGCGAGTCAACTGGCCCGCGTCCGACGGCGATCTCGCCGATGGCGTTGATCGCCTGCAGGTAGCGCTCGAAGTAGCGGCGCGCATCGGCATCGGTGCGCGCCGCCTCGCCAAGCATGTCGTAGGAATAGCGATAGCCGCGCCGCTCGGGGCCATGCGCACGCCGCAGCGCCTCCTCGATATCGCGCCCCATCACGAACTGCCGTGCGAGGATGCGCATGGCCTGGCGCAGCGCCTGGCGGATCACCGGCTCGCCGCCGTGGCGCAGCAGCCGCGCCAGCACACCGCGCAAATGTTGCTGCGGGTGATCGCGGTAGCTCAGGATGCGGCCCGTGAGCATCAGCGCCCAGGTGGAGGCGTTGACGAAGAGCGAATCACTATCGCCGAGGTGCCGCTCCCAATGGGAAGTGCCGATCTTGTCCTCGATCAGCTTGTCGACGGTATCGCTGTCCGGAATGCGCAGCAGTGCTTCGGCCAGACACATCAGCACCACTCCCTCGTGACTCGAGAGCTCGTATTGGTGCATGAAGGCGTCAATGGCGCTTTTGCGGATGCGACTGTGGCGCACCTCGCGCACGAGGGTCCGGGCATGATCGGCGATCCGCTCGTTTGCCGCGGCGGGGAGTTTCGCCTCCCGCAGCAGCAGGCTCACGTGCTCCGCCTCGTCACGGCGATAGGCTTCGTTGACCTTTCGATAGAGCGAGTGGGAGAAGACGCTGGGTGCTTCGAAGTGCATTCCAGACCTCAGGATCCGCGGCTCGGCGGATCAGTACGGACCCCGTGGCAGCCTGCTCTATGACGCTCTCATCCGGTTGCGATTGCGATCATTCTTCGTTCTCGCTTTGCGGAGTGCATAACGTGGGCGCATCGCCGCCCTCGCGCAACGCCTCGACACGGCAGATTAGCTCGCCGCTATAGAGGCGGGCGCTGATGCGCTCCCCTGGGGCTACCTCGCTGTGTCGGCGTATGATGTGATCATCCTGCTGCCGCCGCACGATGGCATAACCTCGCTCGAGCGTCTTAAGCGGGCTAATGGCCTCCAGCGCTCGTAGCGTTCCCGCGAGCAGCTGCCGGCGACTGTGCAGACTTTGGCTAAACGCGGCTTGCAACCGGCGTTGCAGCGCTAAGACCTGCTCGAGCCGCGCGCGCATGCGCTCGCGCGGATCCTGGCGCTGAAGTCGGTCGCCCAAGTGCCGGTTGCGTAACGCCAGCTCGCGCAAACGCGCGCGCTCGGCGCGCGTTATCCGTTGCTCCAGCTCATCGAGGCGCTGAGCCCGTTCCTGCAGCCGGCGTCCAGGGTGTTGATTGGCGAGCCGCCGCGATAGCCGCTCGAGCGCATCGATTCGGCGGTCGAGCTCGCGGCGCAGACAGCGCCGCAGACGCTCACCGAGGTGATCGATGCGCTCGAGCGGCTATCGCGGCGGCTC
>JAKDMQ010000042.1 GCA_030452265.1 Nitrococcus sp. | reverse complement strand
GGTGTGGGGCGGCGATGGCGTCGGCTTCATCAACCTGATCCAGTACGCGATTCTGGCCGTGTTCCTGATCGGCATGATGATCGGCCGCAGCCCCGAGTTTTTGGGCAAGAAGATCGAGGCGCGCGAGGTCAAGCTCACCATGCTGGCGGTGCTGGCGCATCCGATTACCCTGCTCGGCTTCACCGCCATCGCGGTGCTCTGGCCCGGCACCGCCGACAACCTCAACAATTTCGGCGCCCACGGCTTCAGCGAGTACCTTTATGCCTACGCCTCGGGCACGGCCAACAACGGCTCTTGCTTCTGCGGCCTGGGTGCAAACAACCCGTTCTTCAACACCACGATTGGCCTCGCCATGTTGTTCGGCCGCTTCCTGACCCTGCTGCCGATGCTGGCGGTCGCCGGCTCGCTCGCGGCCAAGCGTACGGTTCCGGCCAGTGCCGGCACCTTGGATACCGCCACCCCGACCTTCGCCGTGGTGCTGGTCTCCGTGGTGCTGATCGTCGGTGGCCTGACCTTCTTCCCGGCGTTGGCCCTGGGCCCGATCGTCGAGCATTTCCAGATGCTGGACGGCCAACTGCTGCCCGGCAATATCCAGTGAGGCAATGACATGAGCGAACAAATTTCCATCATCAAAGGTGAGCTCCGTCCCGTTCTGGTTTCCGCGCTGTTCTTCATGCTGCTGACGGGCCTCGCCTATCCGCTGTTCACCACGGCCGTAGCCAATGTGCTGTTCCCGGATCAGGCGCAAGGCAGCCTGATCCGGGTGGACGGAGAGATCATCGGCGCCGAGCTGATCGGCCAGCCGTTCACCACGCCTGGTTATTTCCATCCGCGCCCGAGCGCGGTGGCTTACGACGCGATGGCCGGCTATGGCAGCAATCTCGGGCCGACCAACCCAAAGCTGATCGAGAAGGTCGCCGAACGCGTACAAGCCTACCGCGCGACCAACGGCCTGCCCGAGGACGCCCGGGTGCCCGTGGATGCGGTGACGGCCTCGGCCTCCGGGCTCGACCCCCACATCTCCATAGCCAACGCCCGCCTGCAGGCGGCGCGGGTGGCGAAGGCCCGGGATTTGCCGCAGGAGCGGGTGCTCGGCCTGATTGCCGAGCACAGCACGCCGCGACAACTGCTCCTGCTCGGACAGCCGCGCGTCAACGTGCTCAAGATCAACCTGGCGCTGGACGCTCTGCAGCGCCAGTAGCCGTTAGCGGATATCTATAGAGGAACGATCATGTCCACTACAAACAATGCCTTGCCTCTGGAGAATGCCTCGCCCATGAAGAAAACCTTGCCCATGTTCGACCGGGCCTTACTGAAACCCGCGCTCATCGATGCGTTTCGCAAGCTGGCACCGGAGATACAGTGGAAGAATCCGGTCATGTTCGTGGTCTACATCGGCAGCATTCTCCTCACCACGCTGTGGGTGCAGGCCGAGACCGGCAACGGCGACGCGCCGGCCGGGTTCATATTCGCCGTTGCGCTCTGGCTGTGGTTCACCGTGCTGTTCGCCAATTTTGCCGAGGCCCTGGCCGAAGGCCGCGGCAAGGCCCAGGCCTCGGCGTTGCGAGGGACGCGTAAGCGCACCTATGCCAAGGTGCTACAGGAACCACACCGCGACGCCCCCTGGTACACGGTGCCCAGTGACGAATTGAGCAGCGGCAACGTCGTGCTGATAGAAGCCGGCGACACCATTCCGTCCGACGGCGAAATCATCGAAGGCGCCGCTTCGGTGGATGAAAGCGCCATCACGGGCGAATCCGCTCCGGTCATCCGCGAATCCGGCGGCGATACCTCATCGGTCACCGGCGGCACACGGCTGCTCTCGGACTGGCTGCTGGTGCGCGTCACGGCCGAGCCCGGCGAGTCGTTTCTGGACCGCATGATTTCCATGGTCGAGGGCGCGACGCGGCAAAAGACGCCGAACGAGATCGCCTTGACCATCCTGCTGGTGGGGCTGACCATCGTGTTCCTGCTGGTCGTGGTCACCCTGTGGGGGTTTTCGCAATACGCGGCGACCGCGAGCGGCGTCGTCGGCGGGGCGATCGGTATCACGGTGCTGGTGGCGTTGCTGGTCTGCCTGATGCCGACCACTATCGCGGCCCTGCTGTCCGCCGTCGGCGTGGCCGGCATGAGCCGCATGATGCAGGCCAACATCATCGCCACCTCGGGCCGCGCGGTCGAGGCCGCCGGTGATGTCGACGTGCTGCTGCTGGACAAGACCGGCACCATCACCCTGGGTAGCCGCGAGGCCACGGCTTTCATTCCCGCCACCGGCGTCGACGAGCACACGCTTGCCGAAGCCGCGCAGTTGGCGTCTCTCGCCGATGATACCCCCGAGGGGCGCAGCGTCGTGGCCTTCGCCAAGGAAAAGTTCGCCCTGCAAGGGGTGGATCTCGAAACGCTCGGCGCCAATGCCGTGCCCTTCACCGCCGAGACCCGCATGAGCGGGGTCGACCTCGCCGCCACCGCCAACAGCGATTCCAAAGCGGGCGAGCCCGCGCTCCGGCAGCTTCGCAAAGGCGCCGCCAGCGCCATCCGCGCCCACGTGGAGGGCCTGGGCGGTAGCTTCCCGGGCGAGATCGCGACCGTGGTCGGCACGGTGGCCCGCCGCGGCAGCACACCGCTGGTGGTTGCCGACGGTGCCCGCGTGCTGGGCGTGGTCGAGCTCAAGGATATCGTCAAAGACGGCATCAAGGAGCGCTTCGCCGAGCTGCGGCGTATGGGCATCAAGACTGTGATGATCACCGGCGATAACCCGCTCACGGCCGCGACCATCGCCGCCGAGGCCGGGGTCGATGACTACAAGGCCGAGGTGACACCAGAAACCAAGCTCAAGCTGATCCGCGATTATCAGACGCAAGGCCGGCTGGTGGCGATGACCGGAGATGGCACCAACGACGCCCCGGCGTTAGCCCAGGCCGACGTTGCGCTGGCAATGAACGCCGGCACCCAGGCCGCCAAGGAGGCCGGCAACATGGTCGACCTCGATTCCAACCCGACCAAGCTGGTGGAGGTGGTCGAGACCGGCAAGCAGTTGCTGATGACACGCGGCGCGTTAACAACCTTCTCGGTCGCCAATGACGTGGCCAAGTATTTCGCCATCCTGCCGGCGCTATTCGTCGCCACCTACCCGCAATTGGGCGCGCTCAACATTATGGGTCTGAGCAGTCCGTCGTCCGCGATCCTGTCGGCGGTGATCTTCAATGCGCTCATTATCATCGCGCTGATTCCGCTGGCGTTGAAAGGCGTGAAATATCGCGCGCTCGGCGCGGCGCTGCTGTTGCGCCGCAACTTGTGGATCTACGGCGTCGGCGGCTTATTCGTGCCATTCGTGGGCATCAAGCTGATCGACATTGTGGTGAGCGTGATGGTCTAAACAGTATGACGACAGCCAATTCTCGCCTCGAGAGCTTCCGCGCGTGCGCTGTCGCGCAGGAAACAACCGAGCCTAGGTAGAATCGCGTGGGAGCCCCATGTATCGGCGACCGCACTGCGTTGTCGCCCAGGAGACAGAAATAACCTGACACTCCAGAAAGTTACGATTTGTTTTATGGAAGACACCTGCACGTTTTGTAGGTTATCTATCACCAAGAGGACAACAACCATGAGAATCATCATTGCCGTTGAGCGGCCCTGCGATTGCGACGCCGTGCGTGAGAGCATGTGCAAATGCGGCGTACAAAGCGTCGCCGTGCGTGAGCGCGCCTGCGAAAGCGGTGGGCAAAGCGCCGCCGTCGCTGAAAACCACGTGTGGCTGCAAGTCATCTGTGACGACGATCAATTCAAGCCCGTGATCGCGGCGATTACGCATGACCGCAGAGTCAAGGCGGCCTTCGTTTGCGCCGATGAAAAGTCAAGCTGGATCATGGATCTGGCATGCCGATCATCTTTGTAGGGAGCCCCTGTTTTTTTCGTCACACCGGCGGAGGCAGGTGTTTATCTTCCTGACTTTACGGCGAGTGTTGACCGTATGTATCACGTGTGATACTTTCCGAGCCATGGGCAAGGTAACGATCCGAGATTTGCGTAACCACGGTGGGGCCGTTCTGGAACGGGTAACCCTTGGTGAGACGCTCGTCGTAACGCGTGGCGGTAAACCCGCCGCCGAGTTGCGTCCGCTCGCGCGCCAACCCCTGCGTGCCGAGGTTCTTCTAAGCCGTTGGCAATCGTTGCCGACCTGTGATCCAGTTCAATGGCAGGCGGATATCGACGCCACACTCGACAGCGTCATCTGATCTCGCTCTCTCGTAGGCAATGTAATCCAGCGCCATGGCTAATCTCGAAGTGCGCCACGCAAGGGGCGTGCTGGATACCAGCACGTTAATCCTGTTGCCGAAGCTGGATGATCCCGAGTGCCTGCCCAACGAGCCGCTCATCACGGCCGTCACGCTTGCCGAGCTTTCCGTTGGGCCATTGGTCGCAACGAGCGAGGTGGAGCGCGCGGTGCGCCAAGCGCATGTTCAGCAGGCCGAAGCGGACTTTGATCCCCTGCCGTTTGATGCGCCCGCGGCGCGGGCCTTCGGCGGCGTAGCGGCCTCCTTGCGGCGAGCAGGCCGCAAGACCCGTGCCCGTGCTTACGATGCAATGATCGCAGCCACCGCGATAGCGCACGGCCTGCCGGTTTATACCTGCAATCCGGATGATTTTGCTGACATCCAAGGCCTTGAAGTCGTCCCTGTTCCGTTGCCCGGGCTAACAGGGAAGGCGAAAAATCAATTCGGATCGAGCGAGCATGACGGCGATTGATGAAACGCCACGCTGGATCACGGATCTGACATGGAAATCCCCTCTGTGCAAGGGGTAGGGTCGCGCCGTCCGCACGCGTTGAGTAACCGATTTCCGACAAAAAATCTGGGACGGCCTACGCCGATCACAGCCGAAATTCAGTGTATCTCTCGGCGGGTCGCGCGGACCACTTAGGACACAAGGCTTCCACGACCTCCATGAGCTCCAGCCAGTCCGATAAATCCGATTTTGCCGGTAGCGGCGTTCTCACGACTGCGCCGCCGGCCAATGGATACCGCTCCTGATCAGTGTTTGTCATTGGCGATCTCGGCAAGCCATTCATCCAATTGTTCCATGCGGGCAGGTCGCTGCTTCTGTCGCAACGACTAATATCAATATGCTAATGGGAGCGGAGAAGCAAATTGACAAATTGTCACGCCCAGTAGCTTTTTTACTAACCTTTTACGGATCGGAGCGATTTTCGCATAGCTCTTTTACGGCTCATCCATTCATCCTATGGTCGGCGTCATCGATCTCAGTGCAAGGGACAAAGATGGGTGTTATCGGCGTAATTGCCGCGACGGTTTCGGGTTTGTCGACGGTGTGTTTGTCTTACGCGATGATCTAAACACCATAATGACTGCCAGTACCGTCTCGCCATGGAAGGCATCTACACATCATGAGGTTGTTTGTCACCAACAGGAGAGCAACCATGAAAATCATCGTTGCCGTCGAGCGGTCCTGCGATTGCGAAGCCGTGCGTGAGAGCGTCTGCAAATGCGGCGTACAAAGCGTCGCCGTGCGTGAGCGCGCCTGCGAAAGCGGCGCCGTCCCTGAAAACCACGCCTGGCTGCAAGTGATCTGTAACGACGATCAGTTCAAGCCCGTGATTGCGGCGATTACGCATGACCTCAGAATCAAGGCGGCATTCGTTTGCGCCAACGAGAAGTCAAGCTGGATCACGGATCTGGCATGCAGATCTTGTTTGTAGTAGGAGTCCTCCCAAATCTCCTGACGGCGCTTGAACCTGCGAGTATCATTAACGGCGAGTACAGCTTCTCTAGAGATCGAACATGATCAAAGGATTCGAGCTCAAAGACGGCGCACTGGTACCCGCCGAGGCGCAAGGCAGCTCTATTTGATCAACGTCGTTTTCCTGCCGCTCAATCTGATCGCCAGCATCGGCGGCATGTCGGAGCTCACCATGATGACGCACGGCGTCCCCTGGTGGGTTTCCTACCCGCTGTTCTGCCTCGCAATCGGGTTGGTCGGATTTGCTACCGCGATCGTTCTCAGAAGGATGAGCTTTAAGCGCGAGATCGCCAGTCCAAAGCGCGGGCGCAATGCCAAGCAAGGGACGTCCTCGCACGATCTGTAGCCACAGGACCAATAGAATGCCCGCGCAGAAAGAAAATCGCCCCAACCCAGACGCGCTGCTGGCGGAAATGGATCGCGAGCAGCGCGGCGGGCTCAAAATCTTTCTCGGCGCCGCGCCCGGTGTGGGTAAGACCTACGCCATGCTGCTCGCGGCCCGGGAGGCCCACAAGGAAGGCCGCGACGTGGTCGTCGGCGTCATCGAAAGCCATGGCCGGCAGGAGACCGAGGTGCTTTGCGAGGGTCTCGATCGGATTCCGCTGCAAAGCGTGCCCTATCGCGGGCGTACTTTTCCGGAGCTCGACCTGGATGCCGTGATCGAGCGCCGTCCGGCGATCGTGCTGGTCGACGAGCTGGCGCACCGGAATATCCCAGGCACCCGCCATCCCCGTCGCTACCACGACATCGACGAGCTGCTCGAGCACGGCATAGAGGTATGGACCACCCTCAACGTCCAGCACTTGGAGAGCCTCAACGACAGCGTGGCGCGCATCAGCGGCGCGCGTATGCGCGAGACGGTGCCGGATAATCTGCTGGAGAAGGCCCGCGACGTGGTGCTGATCGATCTCACGCCGCGGGAGCTCATCGAGCGCCTCAAGCAGGGCAAGGTCTACGTGCCCGAACAGGCGCGGGCAGCGCTGGACGGCTTCTTCAACCCGTCCAACCTGACGGCGCTGCGCGAGATGGCCTTCGTCGCCGCAACCAATCGGGTGGACGCCGATCTGCGGGAGGCGATGCGCCGCCACGGCAAGGGCGGCCCGTGGCCGGCGCGGGAACGGTTGGTGATCGCCATCGACGGCCGGCGCAACTCGGACCGGGTGGTACGCGCCGGCAAGCGGCTCGCCGATCAGTGGCGCGCGCCGTGGACCGTGGTCTACGTCGATACCGGGCGGGCTCGCGGCACCGCCGAGCGGGAAAGCCTGGAGCGGGCATTCCAGCTCACCGAGCGGCTCGGCGGCGATACGGCTCTCCTGCGCGGCCCGTATATCGACGCCGAGATCGTCGCCTACGCTCGCGATCACAACGTCACCACGATCGTCATCGGCCGCACCCGCGAGCGGCCGCTGGCGGCACTGTTCCGCCAGACGCTTACGCAACGCCTGCTGCGGCGCAACAAGGACTTTGAGATTACCGTCATCGGCGCCGAGCCGGACCGCCCGGCGCCGCTGCGCCGGCGCTGGGAAAGCTGGCGCGCGGCACTGCGTCGCTCGCGCTGGCATCATTACGGCTTCGCGGTGCTCGTGGTGGCGCTGTGCGTCGTCGTCTGTGCGGCGCTGGAGCGCGTGTTGCCGCTGCCGGTGCCGACACTCTCGCTGGTGTTCCTCACCGGCGTGCTGTTCGTAGCGGCGCGTACCACGCTGCCGGCGGCGCTGGCGGCGGTAGTCATCAGCTCGCTCGCCTTTAATTACTTTTTCACCGCGCCGCGGTTCAGCTTTTCCATTTACAATACCGGAGAAATCATCACGGTACTGCTGTTTCTGGTGGTCGCGGTCATGGGCGGGAATCTGGCCAGTCGTCTGCGGGCACAGGTTGCCGCGCTGCGGGCCACGAATGCGCAGAGCCAGGCGCTGCTAGCGCTCAGCAAGCGGCTTGCCAAGGCCCCCGATCCGACTGCCGTAAGGCGTGTAGCCGCGGAGGCGATTGCCTCCTTCGAACGCGTGCCAGCGTGCCTGCTGATGAACGGCGAGCCGGGCACGCTGCGCATCGCCGCCGCGGCACCAGAGCCCGTCACGCTCGATGACAAGGCGCGAGCGGCGGCGGACTGGGCGTACGAGCATAGCCGCCCAAGCGGGTACCACAGCGAGACGCTGGCCAACGTCGGCTGGCGGTTCATTCCGTTGCTGCTCGAGAAGACCCGTTACGGCGTGCTCGGGGTCAGGCTCGGCGAGCTGCCGGCCCGCCCGGGCAGCGAGCAGCTCTTACTGCTGGACGCCCTTGCAAACCAGGTCACGCTCACCTTGGCCCGCACCGAGCTGACCTCGAGCTTGAGTCGCGCGCGGGTCGCAGAGGAGACCGAGCGCCTGCGCTCGGCGCTACTCTCCTCGGTCTCGCATGACCTGCGCACGCCGTTGTCCTCCATGCTGGGCTCTGCGAGCACCTTGCGCGACCTCGGCGAGCAGCTATCGGCGGCCGACAAGCGCGAGCTGCTCGAAGCCATCTTAGGCGAGGGTCAGCGGCTCAACCGCTACATCGAGAATCTGCTCGACATGACCCGGCTCGGGCACGGCACCCTCAAGCTTGCACGCGACTGGGTGGCATTGGCCGATATCGTCGCCTCCGCGCTGCGGCGGCTGCGGGAGGCCCTCGTGGGCCTGCGCGTCGTTCGCGACATCCCCGACGAGCTGCCGTTGCTCTACGTCCACCCGGCTTTGATCGAGCAGGCGCTGGTCAATGTGATCGAGAACGCCGCTAGCTTCTCGCGGGCGGGTGGCGAGGTGCGCATTGCGGGGCGTCGCGAAGGCGACCGGCTGCGGATCACGGTGTCCGACCAGGGTCCGGGGATACCGGAGGCGGATCGCCCACGGGTCTTTGATATGTTTTTCACCGGCGAGGGCGGAGATACTGGGCGCCGGGGCAGTGGGCTCGGACTCGCGATCTGTCATGGTATGGTCGGGGCGCACGGCGGCAGCATCGAGGCGCTCCCCGGTCCCGCTGGCCGCGGCACCACCATTGCCATACGGCTGCCGGTGCTCGAGCTGCCGAAAGCCCCCGAGGAAGACCAAACCGATGGCCACGGACAATAGCGGCGAGCCGACACCGCCGGTGCGCGTCCTCGTCATTGACGACGAGGCGCAGATCCGGCGCTTCCTGCGCATCAGCCTGGCGAGCCAGGGCTACGAGGTGTTGGAGGCGGCAAACGCCGAAGAGGGTCTGGAACTGGCCGCCACCCGCGCGCCGGAGCTGATCGTGCTCGATCTCGGGCTGCCCGGCAGAGATGGCAAGGCGGTGCTCGAGGAGATCCGAAGCTGGTCCGTGGTGCCGGTGATGATCCTCTCGGTGCGCGCCGATGAGAACGAGAAGGTGCGCACGCTCGACGCCGGTGCCAACGACTACGTGACCAAGCCGTTCGGCTTGCAGGAGTTCCTCGCGCGGGTGCGCAATCTGCTGCGCGGCCGGGCGCCGGAGGAGCACGACGGCGGCCGCCACGATGACGGCTACCTGATGATCGATCTCCCGCAGCGGCGGGTCGCCGTGCAGGGTACCGCAATCCGGCTCACGCGCAAGGAGTTCGGGGTTCTGAAAATGCTGTTCCTGCATCGGGACCGCGTAGTCACCCAGACGCATCTGCTGCGGGAGATCTGGGGACCCACGCACGCGCAGGACACGCATTATCTGCGCATCATCGTAGCGCGGCTGCGCCAGAAACTCGGTGACGATCCCACCGAGCCGCGCTACATTCTCACCGAGCCGGGGGTCGGCTATCGGCTGAGCACCGAGGCATCGGCGCTGGGGAATACGCAGTAATCAAACAACAGCCGCTGGGTCAGGTACTGATGCAAACGACCCAAGCATGGCCAAAGACGCTACACCCGCCGTATAATTCGCGCCGCCGCCCCCACGAATAAGGACAAACCGTGACCTGGGAAGCCTGGTTTACCAGCGTCGTCGTTATCGGCGTTCTCTTCGGCCTGATCCGCAATCTCTCGCCGGTAGCGGTGCTCTTTGGTGGGCTCGCGGTGCTGATGACCGGCGCCGCGCTCACCGGCTCCGAGCGCTTGCCATCGGCGGCGGCACTCGTGGCCGGGTTCGGCAACCCCGCGCTGATTACCGTGGGGCTGCTGTTCATCGTCGCCGCGGGCCTGGTGCACTCCGGCGCCATGACGCTCATCACCGAGCCAATCCTGGGCCGCCCCAAACACCTGTTGAGCGCGCAAACACGCTTGCTCCTGCCTGCATGCGGGCTCAGCGTGTTTACGAACAACACACCCATGGTCGCGATGTTCCTGCCGGTGGTGGACGACTTGGCGCGGCGCAGTCATCTGCCGCCATCGCGGCTATTCCTGCCGTTCAACTACGCCACCATCTTGGGCGGCTTATGCTCACTGCTCGGCACCAGTACCAACCTGGTGGTCAACGGCCTAGTGCAGCACCAGACAGATCTGGGCAGCCTCGATCTGTTCGACCCCGTGTGGGTGGGCGTGCCGGTGGCGTTGGTCGGTCTGGGCTATATCCTGGTCATGAGTCCACGGCTGCTGCCGGACAACCGCGCCGCCATCAGCGTTGAAGACGACCCACGACGCTACACCGCCGAAGTGACGGTGGAGTCCGGCGGCCCGCTGGTGGGCCGCACGATCGAGAAGGCGGGCCTGCGCCATCTGCCAGGTCTGTTCCTGGCCGAGATCGAGCGCGACGGCCAAGTGCTGCCCGCCGTCGCACCCACCGAGGTGCTGCACTCCGGCGATAGGCTGGTGTTCGCCGGCGTGGTGGACTCGGTGGTGGACCTGTACCGGATACGCGGCATCCAGCCCGCCACCGATCAAGTGTTCAAACTTGACGAGCCACGCTCGCAGCGCTGTCTGGTGGAGGCGGTGGTCTCCAATGACTGCGCGGTAGCCGGTACCAGCATCCGCGAGGGGCGCTTCCGCACCAAGTACGATGCCGTCGTGATTGCTGTCGCCCGGGGCGGACACCAGCTCGGGGGCAAGATCGGCGAGATCGTGCTGCAACCCGGCGACACCCTGCTGATGGAGACCCACCCCAGTTTCCTCGAGCGCCAGCGCAACGCCCGCGATTTCTTCCTGGTGAGCCAGGTGGAGAACTCCACCCCGCGCCGCCACCACAAGGCGGGCATCGCGCTCGCGACGCTGGCCGGCATGGTAGTACTGGCCGCCACCGGCGTGCTAAACATGCTCAACGCCGCGCTGCTGGCAGCCGGTGTAATGGTGGTCACGGGTTGTGTCACCGGCGCCGAGGCACGGCGCAGCGTCGATTGGCCGGTGCTGCTGGTGATCGGTGCCGCCTTCGGCATCGGCAAGGCGCTGGAGACCAGCGGGACAGCCGCTGTGGTCGCCAACGGTCTGATCGATTTCGCCGGCGCCGAGCCCTGGCTGGTGCTGTTCGCCGTCTACGCGGTCACCATGCTGGCCACCGAGCTCATCACCAACAATGCCGCGGCGGTGCTGGTCTTCCCCATCGCGCTGGCGGCGGCCTCAGCGCTCGGCGTGAGCTTCATGCCGTTTATCATCGTCATCATGATCGCCGCCTCGTGCGGCTTCGCCACGCCGTTCGGCTACCAGACCAACATGATGGTCTACGGTCCCGGCGGCTACCGCTTCGCCGATTATCTGCGCTTCGGGCTGCCCTTGAACCTCCTGGTAATGGCGGTGGCGGTGGCGCTAACGCCGCTCGTCTGGTCCTTTTAGCAAAAACCCGCGCAGTATCCGTTCCCTTGATTGGGAGGAGTGGATAGGGGGACAGACCAGAATGGCGCTTACTTAAGCCTCAATTCATTGAATGCTACAAATAAAACGAGAATTTCGTAGTGGTTTGCAGTCAGCTTGCCTTGCGGGCATAGTAGGCACTATCACTACATTATGAGGTGCACCATGGAAAGAACCGTCTCAGCCGCCGATGCCAATCGCAAATTCTCCCGGCTCCTGCGGGGAGTGCGGGAAGGGGATAGCTATGTCGTGACGAGTCATGGCAAACCTGTCGCCCGAATTGTTTCGGCGGGCGAGCATGAGGGGGCAACCACGGCGCGCCGGATTCTGCTTGCTCGCCTGGAGAAACAGCCGATCGTAGAAGCGAAGCGCTGGAGTCGTGATGAGCTCTATGAGGATTAACGATGAGGCTGGCACTCGACACCAATGTTCTCGCCTATGCCGAAGGGGTAAACGCGGGCGAGCGACGTGAAATCGCTCTCGATCTCGTTCGGAGACTTCCGCAAGCGATCGTTGCTCTTCCGGTGCAGGTACTCGGCGAGCTGTTTAATGTGCTTGTTCGAAAGGCTGGCTGGTCACGCGGCGACGCCCGCGACGCACTTCTGACGTGGCGCGACTCGTATCCAGTTATAGAGACCTCCCCAAAAGTCACGCTGACCGCCGCCGATCTGGCGACACACTATCGCCTCGGAATATGGGACGCGCTAATCCTGTCCGCCGCCTCCGAGGCGGGCTGCCGTCTGCTTTTGTCCGAAGACATGCAGGATGGCTTTACCTGGGGCGGCGTTACAGTAGCGAACCCATTTGCCGCCTCGCGTCATCCGCTACTCGAAGATGCGCTGGCGCGCGTCAAGTGCAGCCCGTAGCTCGTAGGGCGAATTAGCGAAGCGTAATCCGCCATTCTTTCACCGCGCGAGAGTGGCGGGTTACGCCATGGGCGAACCCGCCCTACACTCGCTATAGCGGTTACCTCAACGCGCACGCCCGTCTAGCCGGGTGCGATGATGAATCGGCAATCCGAGCACAAAATGGCATGACACCCGAGTCGATCCTGAAAACCACGTTTGGCTTCGATGCCTTTCGCGGCCGCCAACAAGCCATTATCGAGACGCTCCTGCATGGCGGCGATGCGCTGGTGCTGATGCCGACGGGCGGCGGCAAGTCACTATGTTATCAAGTTCCAGCGCTGCTGCGCCGCGGCTTCGGCGTCGTCGTCTCACCGCTGATCGCGTTGATGGCCGACCAAGTAGCGGCACTTCGCCAGACCGGCGTCGCCGCGGCCTATCTCAACTCTAGCCTGGCCACGGCCGAACAGCGCGCCGTCGAGCAACAGATGCTCGCCGGCACCTTGGATCTGGTTTACATCGCGCCGGAACGACTCATGCAACCGCGTTGTCTCGACCTGCTTGGCCGCTGCCAGATCGCACTGTTCGCAATCGATGAGGCACATTGTGTCTCGCAATGGGGTCACGATTTCCGGCCGGAATATCTGCAACTCGCGGCGCTGGCCGAGTGCTTTCCGCGTATTCCACGCATCGCGCTGACAGCGACCGCCGACCTTTCGACGCGGCGCGAGATCGTCGAGCGCCTGCGGTTGCACGATGCGCAGCCGTTTATTCATAGCTTCGACCGGCCCAACATCTGCTATCGGGTCGCCGAGCGCAGCGGTGGCCGGACGCAGCTACTGCGCTTCATCGGTGGTGAGCATGCGAGCGAGGCGGGCATCGTGTATTGCCTGTCACGCAACAAGGTCGAGCAAACCGCGGCGTGGCTGTGCGAGCAAGGCATCACCGCCCTGCCCTACCATGCCGGGCTCGATCACGCGACACGTGCTGCCCATCAACAGCGCTTCGCGCGCGAGGACGCCTTGGTCATCGTCGCGACCGTCGCCTTTGGCATGGGCATCGACAAGCCAGACGTGCGCTTCGTCGCGCACCTGGACCTGCCGGCCAGCATCGAGGGCTATTACCAGGAAACCGGCCGCGGCGGGCGCGATGGGCGGCCCGCCGACGCCTGGATGCTCTACGGCCTCGGCGATGTGGTCCAGCGCCGCCGGATGATCGAGCAATCTGAATCGAGCGAGGCGCGCAAGCGCGTCGAGCGCCACAAACTGGATGCGATGCTGGCATATTGCGAAATTTCCACCTGCCGCCGCGCCCAACTGCTACGCTACTTCGGCGAACAGCCGCAAGCCGCCTGCGGCCACTGCGATACCTGCCTCACGCCGCCCGCAACCTGGGATGCGACCGAAGCGGCGCGCAAGCTTTTATCCGCGGTGTATCGGACCGGCCAGCGCTTCGGCGCCCAATACTTGATCGAGCATCTGCGCGGCGAGGCCGACGAGCGGGCCGCGAAATTCGGCCATAGGCGGTTGTCGACGTTCGGCATCGGTACCGAACTGAGCGCCAAACAATGGCGCTCGCTGATCCGGCAGTTGGTGGCGCACGGCTATCTGGATGTCGATCTGGACGGCTACGGCGGTCTGCGCCTTGGCGAGCGGGCACGACCATTGTTGCGCGGCGAGCAGCCGTTGCATTTGCGCCGTGACCGCACACCGGAGCGGCCAAGTAGCCAAGCTAAGCCCCGCGCCGACATCGCGCCCAAGGATGCCGCGCTGTGGGAGACACTACGCGCGCTACGCAAGCGGCTCGCCGCCGAGCAAGGCGTGCCCGGATATGTCATTTTCCACGACACCACGCTGCTGGAGATGGTCGCTCGCCGCCCGGCCAGCGACGCTGAGTTTCTGGCGCTCACTGGTGTCGGCGAAAGGAAGCTGGAAGCCTTCGGCGCGCCTTTCATGCAGGCAATCGCCGCGCATGGCACCCTTGCAACGGATGTATCCAGCCAAAACAAGGCGAGATGATGCCAGCCAGCTCCGAAATTCGATCCGGCCGGGGCGCACTCCGCCCATTGCCCCATCCTGTTCGTCGTCTAAGCGCAGAAATATCTTGTTGTTCTTCTTCTCGCGGGGCTCCGCCCGCCGAAGGCGTTCGCTGTCGCGCAGCAAACAACCAACCTTCGGTAGGATCGCGTGGAAGCGGCGCCGTCGCCGGGAATGGCGCAACGGGGAATCGCGGCGAGGGCGCCGCTCCCGCAGGCTCTATGCACCGCCGGCAGCAATGCGTTTGTCGGGCAGGAACCAACCACTCATGTAAGAACTGCAAGCTATGGTTTGTTTCATAGGAGGAGGAGCTCGATTCGGAGTGGCGAGACATGCTGATAGGCTACTTCGCTCAATGGGTGTGAGCAAGACATGACTCCGTAGTGCACTGGCGTAGTTGTTTTCATCCGCAAATAGGACTTGGCGGGGGTTGCCGCGCTGGGTGACGTGGTGCGGGATGCCGGGAGTAACGATGCGGGCGTTGCGGGTCATGGCCGATGGGTTGGTGGTGCCGGGGTCATGATGGGGTAATCTATATCATGTCACGGTAATATTACTTGACTTTGGACGATGTTACACTTCAAAAATCGACCCGATCCTCGCTATGGCGGCCTGCTAAAATCTGCTTATGCATTCGTTGATCGACGACAATCGTGACTCTATCAGGGCGTTGTGCCGTAAGTATGGCGTGCGCAAGATGGACGTGTTCGGCTCTGTCCTGCATGAAGATTTCGACGTCGTAGCCAGCGACGTGGACGTTCTGGTTGTGTTCGAACCTGGTGAGAGCGACAGTTTCAGTAATTTCCTTGACCTTAAAGAGGCCTTGGAAGCATTGTTCACTCGTCCTGTGGATCTGCTGGAACCGCACACAATCCGAAATCGCCGGCTGCGTCACCACATCGAGCAAAGCAGCGTCCCGATTTATGCCGCTGCGTGACCCCGGCGTCTACCTGGAAGACATCGAACACTACGCCGCCGCGGCCATGCGATTTGCCGACGGCTATGATCTGGCGCAATACATGGCGGACGAAAAAACCCGCGCAGCCGTTGAACGAGCGCTGGAAATCTGTGGAGAAGCCCTACGCCAGCTCCACGGTGTTGCACCAGAGATTGCCGACCACATCCCTCATGCGCGTGAGATTATCGGCTTTCGAAATATCCTCGCCCACGGATACGCCGAGCTTGACCACGCCAAGGTTTATGCTGTCGTCTCGACGAATGCTCCGGATTTGCTTGCTGCCGTTCGTGGCGCACTAACATCGTTTCCTACCCGCGGGGAATAGATGTTACGGTAACTTGATACTTATTAGCGGAACGCCAGCACGCCGTGCCTTCACCCTCTCTTCGGCTTCGGTCACCTCTTGCGCGGCAGGATGGGGCGGTTAAGGGCTTGTTCCCAGTGGCGCACCGTGGCCTCATCCATGAGCGGTCGGCCGCGACAAAATGCCGCTCGTCCATGGCGATGGACGCGAATCGGCCCTTGGCCAGGGCATCAGGGTTCTACGGTACCACGATCATGTGCATAGGGTTCGGCATCAAGCAGTAGGACCAAATAGCTACGTCCAGTGCTTGGCAGCGTTGCGCAGCAGGGCGCGGTACACGGCGTAGTCGTCTTCATCGGCAAATAGGACATGGCGGCGGTTGCCGCGCTGGGTGACGTGGTGCGGGATGCCGGGAATGACAATGCGGGCGATGCGGGTCATGGGCGTTGGATTGGTGGTGCCGGGGTCATGATTAGGGTAATGCATATCATGTCGCCGGAACTGAGACCATTGCTTCAACGACGCGCACCTCTCAGTGACGCGGCGATATCGGCCATTGGCCGGAACAGTATGAACGGATCATGGCGGGACGGAAGAAATCCGCGTCGCGCCCAGAATGCGGCAGCATCGGTGTCGACTGCGTGCACCAGCAGAGCCCGGCCGCCGATCAGTTTGGCCGCGGTCACACAACGGCCAAGCGCGTGCTTGAGCAGGCCCGTGCCGATGCCCCGTCCGGCCCAGGCTTCGTCCGTCGCAAGTTGGCCAAGCAGCAGGCAAGGAACGGGGTTCGGTGGCTGCGCGGTACGCATCGATCGAGGCATCGCCGAGGAGACAATGGCCGTAGGCGCAAGGCCGTAATAGCCGACGACACGGCGGCGATCATGAACCACAATAACTGCCGTGAAGCCTTTCTCCTGATTCGATAGCGCACGGGTTTTCAACCAATGATCGAGCGCGGGCTTGCCGCATGAGAACCCAGAAACGTCGTGTTCCGCTGTCAGCGGCTCGGGTGCGGACAGTCTCAATGGCGGAACGACGCTAGCGGGCTTGCGGCTCGCCGCTGTTTTCCCAAGGCGCCGCGCGCTCGAGAATCTGTTCGAGTTCAGGCACCGATACAGGTGGCCCCGCCAGCGCCTTCATGAAGGCATTGAAGCTGGCGGGGTTCAGCCGAATGAGCGCAGTCTGCATCAGTGCTTCCTCCGCTGCCCGGACGGCGGCTTCGCGCACGAAATCGGTGCGGGATCGGTGCTGCAGCCGGGCGGCGCGGTCGATGATCGCAATGTCGGCTTCCGGAAACCGCATCGACAACGGGTGCTCTTTCCTTTCAGCGGTGCGACGGGTCATTGCGTTCTCCTTCGGACGATCCAATAGCCTAGCTCCTTGTAGTGCGTTTTACAATACCAGGCACTTCAAGTGACGCGCAATAACGGCGTACTACCCGGAGCTGGAACAGGAGTGACGGTGACATGATTCGAATTAGCAGAATACCAGCACACTGCGTCTTCACGCGCCCTTCGGCTCCGGTCCTCTCTTGCGCGGCAGAATGGGGCGGTCGAGGGTTCGCTCCCAGTGGCGCACCGTGGCCTCATCCATGAGCGGGCGGCCGATGGCCGCCTCCTGGCGCACGGCCTGTCCGCTCTGAAAAAGCAACCGCAACGGCGTTTGCGCCCCGCCCGTCGGGGCCGGGCGGCGCGGCAACGATTGTCGTAATGACAATGTCATTGTACTCTGCTACGTTCCGGGGAGGCGTTAGGAGATCATAGGTCATGCCACCATCGAATGAAGCGCCCGATAAGCGTGAGACGCTGAATATCCGAATCAGGCCCGAGGAGCGGAACCTTATCGACCGCGCAGCCAGAGCGCGAGGAACAAACCGAACGAGTTTCATTCTGGACGCCGCCCGGCTGTCCGCAGAAGAAACGCTTCTCGATCAGGTGATCATCAAGGCCGGTCCGGAGGCCTATGCCGAGTTCCTGGCGAGGCTGGATATGCCGCCCAACCCCAACGAGCGCCTGCGCAAAACGATGGAGACTCCGGCGCCCTGGGAAGAGCCATAGCGGAATCGGATGGCGCTGTCTCCATCCGAACCGCTGGCTGATCACCACGACACCGGACCGTTCACGTCTGGTGTGGAAAGCCTGGACAGCTGGCTCAAATACCGTGCGATGAAGAATCAGGCAACGGGTGCCTCACGTACCTTCGTCGTATGCGAGGGGCAGCGTATCGTGGCTTATTACGCTCTGGCATCGAGCGCGATTGCTGTCAATGAAGCGCCTGGCCGATTCCGCCGCAATATGCCGGACCCCATCCCCATCGTTGTGCTCGGACGGCTTGCGGTGGATCGTTCCGTCCAGGGTAAGGGGATCGGGCGCGCTTTGGTTCGTGATGCGGGTCGTCGAGTCGTCCAGGCAGCCGATACCCTCGGCATTCGAGGATTGATCGTTCAGGCTATTTCCACCGAAGCCAGGGCATTCTATGTGGAAGTTGGCTTCGCCCCTTCTCCGCTCGATCCCATGACGCTGATGATCACCCTTGCCGATTTGAAGGCGGCCCTGCAATTAGGGTGACATGTTATCAACTATCAAAACGCCGGCACACCGCGCGTTCACCCGCTCTGCGGCTCCGGTCCCCTCTTGCGCGGCAGAATGGGGCGGTCGAGGGTTCGCTCCCAGTGGCGCACGCGGTCTCATCCATGAGCGGGCAGCCGATCGTCGCCTCCTCACAGGTGAGCTGCCCGCACTGCTGCGAGAAGCACACCCGGGCTGCGCTTGCCTGCACGTAGCCGCACGCAGACAGGCCGCAATGGCGGAGGTCTACAGTAATTTGACACACCCCCATCGAGCACGGGTGTCAATAAACCACACCCATGCAAACCGCCGTCGTAACTACTCACCCCCTTCTGCGCAGGATGACTTCTCCGTACTGTCATTCTGCGCGGAGCCGTCAGGCGGAGTCGCAGAATCTAGTCGCTGGATCCTGCGACTCCGCTCCGCTGCGCGCAGGATGACGGGGGTGAGTAGTTACCCGCCGTCTAAAATATGAAAATAAGATCCGTAGTGCCGTACATGGGGTTGCCATTGCCAGTCGCGTTAGAGGCAGGGGACGGGTCAGCAAAGAACTCACCATTAATGAAGGCCGCGCCACGGAGTACCAAGCGCACGTGCTTCGGTACTATCCAGTAGCGGAGGCGTCCATAGATCTCATGGCCGAGGAAGCTTCCGGACTGGCCCGTCGGATCCTGGATTGAGCCGTCGCCGGGGCTTGCGTCCGTCTTCTCGGCGAGCCAGGCCGGTTTATACACGATACGGCCGTCGAGAAAGCCTTTTTCCATGAATTCGATGCGGATGCCGGGCATGATGATGTTCTCCCGCGCAAGTATTCCGAAAAGGCCGCTCGGACCAAATTCGCGCACGCGCGCTCCCTGCAAGGTATTAAAGCGGCCGTAGTC
>JAKDMQ010000235.1 GCA_030452265.1 Nitrococcus sp. | reverse complement strand
CCGCACGCACGGTTCGGAGGGCGGGGACGGCGGTAGCCGTCCCCGACCCCTATCGGTGCCGCGGGGGCTCTGGTGGATGCGCTTCGCTTATCCACCCTACAGGTGCTCGCGCGAATCCGGCACGGCCTATCGGGCGGGTGGGGATGAGCTCTCCACGGACCGTCGGCCGCAGGGAGGCGGCCGTCGAGCCTACAGGGAAGTATTTACGGCGTGTCCGTGGAGGGGTTGTCCCCATCCGCTACGCCATTACGCTGTCGCCCCACGCATCTTACATGCTGGGAATTCGCGGCGAGGCACCGCTCCCACGGTGCGGTGGCCGGCGTGGTGGATGCTATTGGTTCTGCTGGCGGTGATGCTGACCGCCTGCGATCAGCCGCCGTTCGCCGATCAGCCCAAGTACGAGCCCTACGAGGCAGCGTGGGATTGGCCGGAGGATCAGTCCGCGCTGCAGCCCGTGCCCGGCACCGTGTCCCGGGACGCATCGCTGGGTCCGGTGCCCGAGACGTTGCCGGTGCCGCTTACGCAGGAGCTCCTGGCGCGCGGACGGCAGCGCTACCGCATCTACTGCACCCCCTGTCACGGCAAGGTCGGCTATGGCAACGGCCTCGTGGTGCAGCACGGTTTCCCGGCGCCGCCGTCGTACCACACCGCACGGCTGCGCAATGCATCGCTGCGCCATTTCTACGACGTCATCAGCGACGGCTACGGGGTGATGTACTCCTACGCGGCGCGGGTGGCGCCGCGCGACCGCTGGGCCATCGCAGCCTATATCCGGGCGTTGCAGCTCTCGCAGCATGCCCCAGTGCGAACCCTGACACCGCGGCAGCGAGCGAAGCTGGAGGGCCGTCAATGATTCGCCTTGCCCTGCTGCTCATCGTCAGCCTCGCCGCGCTGGGCGTTTGTGTATTCGGGGCCATCGTCGAGTGGGCGGCCTTCCTGCGTAGCTGGCTCGCCGCGACGCTCGCTTGGGGTGTCCTGCCGCTCACCGGCATTGCGGTGCTGATGGTGCATGGGCTGACCGGCGGCGCTTGGGGCGAGCACAGCCGTCCGGTGTGGCGGGCGCTTGCCGCCACCATGCCGCTGTTCGTGCTTGCCATGGTGCCGTTGCTGTTCGGCCTCGACGAGCTATTCGTGTGGACTCAACCGAAGGAGGAGTTGCCCGAGGTCGTACAGCATAAGCTCTTGTACCTCAACGTACCGTTCTTCCAGGCTCGCAGCGCGCTCTACTTTGTGGTGTGGCTGGCGCTGGCCGGGTTGGTGGGCGCTTGGCACGAGCGGCGTGCGAGGTTCGTGAATGGGCCAGCGCTGGTGCTATGGGTATTCACCATCACCTTCTTCAGCATCGATTGGATCATGTCGCTTGAGCCCAAGTTCTACTCCGACGTGTTCGGGTTGATCATCGCCACCGGCGCCGCCAGCGCCGGGTTCGCCTTCGGCCTGCTGCTGAGCGTGCGCGACGCCGGTGAGAGCGTTCGCCTGGATATCGCCAACATTTGGCTGACCCTGCTGCTGGGCTGGGCATTCATGTGCTTCGCTCAGATGATCATCATCTGGCAGGGCAATATCCCCCATGAAATCGAGTGGTATGTGCACCGCCACCGCGATCACTGGCGGCTGCTGGTCTGGATGGCCTTCGTGCTGTTCCTGGCGCTGCCGTTCGGGGTGTTGCTCTCGACCTCCGCCAAGCGGCGCGCCGGCTGGCTCCTCGCGGCGGCGACGCTATGCCTGTGCGGCCATGTGGCTTACGTGTATTGGCTGATCATGCCCTCATACGAGAGCTGGCTTCCGGCCCAGTACTGGCTCGGCCCGGCGGCGCTAATCGGGCTCGGTGCGGCGTTCATCGCCATGGCGCAATGGCGGCTGGCAAGACTGGAGCTACGCCATGGCTAATACGCACGACAACCCGGCAATTAACCACGAAACGCGTGACATGCCGGCGCGGCCGCTGGCGTGGATCGCCTTGGGGATCACGCTGTTCGTGCCCCTGTGCGCCGCTCTGTTGTGGCTGTATTTCAACTACGCGCAGGAACCGCCTTCGATCTCCCTGGCCTTCGGCGACGTATCGGAGCGGGAGATCTCGGTACCGCCCCTGATGCCAAACCCGGCCCTCGTCGTGCCCGAGTCGATCCGACTCATGGCAAAGCGTCTGCACACGACCGGCTGGGTCGACCGCGAAGCCGGCATCGTGCACATACCCATCGAGCAGGCCATGCAGTGGCTCGCTGAACGCGGCTTGAGCGACGGACTCTTCCCATTGCCTGCCGGCGCGGAAGCCGAGACGGGCGCTGAGCGGCCCGCGGCCGGGGAGCCACAGCCATGACCGCGCGCGTGCTCATCCCGCTGCTGGTCGTTGCCTGCCTAATCGGGTCTGCGGCACGCGCCACCGGCTATGCCACCCAGCGCCAGATCCTCGACGCCATCGCCTTCGAGCAGCATATCGGCGAGAGGCTGCCCGGCGAGCTTCGCTTTATCGACGCCGACGGTGATCGGGTGCGTTTGGGCGAGCTGACCGACCGGCCGCTGGTGCTGATCCTGGCCTGGTACAACTGCCCAAACCTGTGCTCCATGGTGCTGGATCAGGTGGCTATTGCCACCAGCGGGCTGCCGTTTGCGAGCGGCGATTACCGCGTGGTGGTCGTCAGCATCGCACCCGCGGAAGGCCCAGCGGACGCCCGCCGCATGCGCGAGCGGCTACGCCGCCTGCACGGGGTCACGATCAATAACTGGCACCTGCTGAGCGGTGAGAAGCGCGCCATCGACACGCTGGCCTCGGCCATCGGCTTTCGCTACGTCTACGATGCCGAGCGCAAGCGCTACGCCCATCCGGCGGGCATGGTGGTGGTCTCCCCCGGCGGGCGCATCAGCCGCTACCTGTTCGGCCTGCGCCCGGCCTCGTCGGACCTCAGGCTGGCGCTGCTGGATGCCGGACAAGGCAAGCTCGGCAGCCCCGTCGATCAGATTCTCCTGCGCTGCTATCGATTCAACCCGGAGACGGGGCGGTACAGCCTGGCGGTGATCAACGTGCTGCGGGTGGCCGGCGGCGGGACCGTGCTTGCGCTGGCCGGCCTGGTGTTATTGCTGCGGCGGCGGGAGAGGCGATGAACGAGCGCTTCGACGGCGAGCTCTTCGACTACCTGTGGCACCTGGATCAGGACCTGATCCTCATGCCCCCGCAGGCAGCGGTGGAGGCCGTGCGCTCGGACACCCTGCTATTTGCCATGCTGGGGGTGAGCGCGCTGATCGTGCTGCTGGTCGCGGTGCTGATCACTTGGTTTTGCCTGCGCTACCGGGCAGGCAGCAACGCCGACCGTGGCCATCGCCCGGCGACCAAAAATCGCCACCGCCTGGAGCTTACTCTGGCACTGTCCATGTTCGTGATCTTCATGGTCTTCTTCTTCTGGTCGGTGCCCGTCTACCTCGACCTGTACCGGGGCCCCAAGGACGCGCTCACCATCAACGTCGTGGGCAAGCAATGGATGTGGCGGGTCTATCACCCCAACGGCATCGAGGAGATCAACTCCTTGCACGTACCGGTAGGCGAGCCGATCCGCCTGCGCCTCACCACCCAGGACGTGATCCACAGCTTCTTCGTGCCGGCCTTTCGGCTCAAACGCGATGCCGTGCCCGGGATGTACACCAACCTCTGGTTCACCGCCACGAAGCCGGGTACCTATCGGCTGTTCTGCTCGGAGTACTGCGGCTCCTTTCACTCGCGCATGCGCGGGCGGATCGTGGTGATGACCCAGGCAGACTACGAGACCTGGCTGACCCGCCACGGCAGCGTGCCGAGCCCGGCGGCGGCCGGCAAGCAGCTATTCCAGGCCTATGGCTGCAGCGGCTGTCACTTGGGCCGCTCGAGCGTACGTGCCCCGTCGCTCGCGGGCATCTACGGCCGCCCGGTGCCGCTTGCAGACGGCACGACCATCATCGCCGACGAGGCGTATCTGCATGACTCGATCGTACGCCCGGTGAAGCACATCGTGGCCGGCTATGTGCCGATCATGCCCAGCTTCGCCGGCCAGATCCCGGAGGGCGAGATCCTGAAGCTCATCGCCTATATCAAGTCATTGGAGCCCGGGGATTGGGAACAGGGCCCAGTGCAAAGGAGTGACCAATGAGCACCGTTGCCCCCGGCGCCTGGCCGCGCGATCACTATCTCAGCTCCGGCTGGAGCCTGCGCGCCTGGCTGCTGACCACCGACCACAAGCGCATCGCCTGGCTGTACACGGCCTCGATCACCTTCTTTTTCTTTCTCGGCGGCCTGGCGGCGCTGCTGGTGCGCCTCGAGCTGATGACCCCGGTGGGCGATCTGCTGAGCGCCGACTTCTACAACCAAATGTTCTCCTTCCACGGCATCGTCATGGTCTGGTTCTTCCTGATCCCGTCTATTCCGGCCACCCTCGGCAACTTTCTCATCCCCATCATGATCGGGGCCAAGGACCTCGCCTTCCCGCGGCTGAACCTGCTGTCCTGGTACATCTATACGGTGGGCGGAACGGTCGTCCTCATCGCCCTGCTCACCGGCGGCGTGGACACCGGCTGGACCTTCTACGTGCCGCTCTCGACACTGTTCTCCAACTCGGCGGTGGTGTGGGCCGTGGCGGGCGTGTTCGTGGTCGGATTCTCGACCATCCTCACCGGGCTTAACTTCATCGTCACCATTCATACCATGCGCACCCGCGGGCTGACCTGGTTCCGGCTGCCGCTGTTCGTGTGGGCCAACTACGCCGTTAGTCTGGTGATGGTGCTGGCGACACCGGTGCTCGCCATGACCTTGCTGCTGATCGCCATGGAGCGGCTGCTCGGCATCGGCATCTTCGATCCCGCGCTGGGCGGCGACCCGCTGCTGTTCCAGCATTTGTTCTGGTTCTACTCGCACCCGGCGGTCTACATCATGATCCTGCCGGCGTTCGGGGTGGTCTCGGAGCTGATCACCTGCTTCGCGCGCAAACCGGTGTTCGGCTATCACGGCATGGTGATCTCGCTTATGACGATCACCGTGCTCGGGTTTCTGGTCTGGGGGCATCACATGTTCACCTCCGGTCTGAGCCTCTACGCCGGCATCGTGTTCTCGTTGTTCTCCTTTCTGGTCGCCGTCCCCTCGGCCATGAAGACCTTCAACTGGACAGCGACCTTGTACAAGGGCCGGATCACGTTCCATGCGCCGATGATCTACGCGCTGTCGTTCATCGGGCTGTTCACCATCGGCGGGCTGACCGG
>JAKDMQ010000234.1 GCA_030452265.1 Nitrococcus sp. | reverse complement strand
GTCATGGGCAAGGCGAGCTTTGCCCATATTCAGGACATGAGCGGGCGCATCCAGCTCTTCCTGAGCCGCGACGACCTCCCGCCCGAGCGCTATAAGCAGTTCAAGGGCTGGGATGTGGGCGATATCGTCGGCGCCGAGGGCCGCGTCTACAAAACCCAGACCGGGGAGCTCTCCGTCAAGGCCGCCGACATCCGCTTGCTGACGAAATCGCTGCGACCCCTGCCGGAGAAATACCATGGCCTGGCGGACCAGGAGGCACGCTATCGCCAGCGCTATGTCGATCTCATCGTCAATGAAAGGGCGCGGCGCACGTTTGTGCTGCGCAGCCGTCTGATCGAGTGCCTGCGCGGCGCATTCAATGCTCGAGGCTTTCTCGAGGTCGAAACCCCGATGATGCAGCCCATTCCCGGCGGCGCGGCGGCGCGGCCCTTCATTACCCATCACAACGCATTGGATGCCGATCTCTACCTGCGGATCGCCCCTGAGCTCTACCTCAAGCGCTTGGTGGTCGGCGGCTTCGAGAAGGTCTACGAGATCAACCGCAATTTCCGCAACGAGGGCGTCTCGACCCGGCACAACCCGGAGTTCACGATGCTCGAGTTTTATCAGGCCTACGCCGATTACCATGACCTCATGGACATGACGGAGGAGCTGCTGCGCCACCTGGCCATGGAAGTGCTGGGCACGGATCAGCTCTGCTACCAAGGCGAGCCCATCGATCTTGGAAGGCCGTTTGCCCGGCGCAGCGTGCGTGATGCCATTATCGAGCACAACCCACGGCTCAGTGCGGCCGAGCTTGATGATCGCGAGGCATTATGCGGCGCCGCGCGGCGGCTCAATATCGAGGTCAGGCCGCATTGGGGACTCGGGAAACTGCAATTGGAGATCTTCGAGAAGACCACGGAGCACCGGCTGCGCGAGCCCACCTTTGTCATCGAGTATCCCAGGGAGGTCTCCCCGCTCGCTCGCCCCAAGGATGACAATCCATCAGTCACGGAACGGTTCGAGCTGATCATCGCCGGGCGCGAGATCGCCAACGGCTTCTCCGAGCTCAATGACGCCGATGAGCAGGCGCGGCGTTTTCGTGAGCAGGCGGCCGAAAAGGAGGCCGGGGATGAAGAGGCCATGTTCTATGATGCCGATTTCATCCGCGCTCTGGAATATGGCCTGCCGCCGACGGCAGGAGAAGGCATTGGCATCGATCGCCTGGTGATGTTGTTCACGGATGCCCCCTCGATCCGCGATGTGCTGCTCTTCCCCGCCATGCGCGCACAAACCGAGCCGGAGTGACGCTAGTTGCATGCGGTGGATGCCGCTGCGCTTATCTACCCTTTCAGGCCTTTCACCGTCACGAGTGACGAGTGACGGGTGAGGCGGGAGCAGTGAGGTGGTGAGGCGTAACTCCTAACGCCTATTGCGCTGGATTGCATTGGACTTGATCCGGGTTACACTGGCCGTAACGAGCTCGCGCCATGTTCAGTCAGCGTTTCCTAACACGTAACACGTAACACGTAACACGTAACACGTAACACGTAACTAATCTGTGACACGCGCCAACTCCGCCACACCAGCCCGGCGTGACCCGAGCGCCGAAGGCGGATCCGGCGAGCGGAGCGGCTTGGCCGAGACGACCAAGCAGCAAATCCGCGACGCACTGGCGCGCCTTACGGCAAACCCAACATTCAAGCCCCGCCGCGCCCAACGGCTGATGATCGCCGAGATCGCCAAGACACTCGCCGGCGAGTATCCCGGCGAGCGGGTGGCCTGCGTGGAAGGCCCGACCGGGACCGGCAAGAGCGTCGGCTATCTGCTACCGGCGATCCCGGTGGCCAAGGCGCGCAAGAAAACCCTGGTGATCTCCACCGCCACCGTGGCGTTGCAGGAGCAGTTGGTCGGCAAGGATCTGCCCGACCTGCAAGCGCGTGCTGGGCTCGAATTCACCTTCGCGCTCGCCAAGGGCCGCCGGCGCTACGTTTGCGATCGCAACCTCGAACGCCTCCTTGGAGTGGACACGAATCAGGCGCGCTTTGACTTCGGCGACGCCGATGAGGCCCAAGCCACCTGGACGATCAGGCCCGAAGACGGCGAGCTCGCCGAGGTTCAGGCGATGTGGCAAGGGCGCCAGGCGCAGACCTGGGGCGGCGATGTCGATGAATGGCCCAACCAACTACGCCCTGAGCTGCGCGATGAGATTACTACCGACAAGACCGCCTGCACCGGGGCCAACTGCCCGTGGCGCGGGCGCTGCGCGTTTTTCGCCGCGCGCAAGGCGCGCGAGGCCAAGGATGTCATCGTCGCTAATCACGCACTCGTGCTCACCGACCTGATACTCGGCGGTGGGGTTGTGCTACCGGATCCCGAAACATGCATCTATATCTTCGATGAAGGCCACCACTTGCCCGACGTGGCGGTGCAACAGGGCACGGCGCACACGCGGCTCATCGGCCCGCGAAGCTGGCTTACCGACCTGACCCGGTTGCCAACGAGGGCGGCGGCCGCGCTCGCCGGCCAGAGCGAGATTGCCGAGGCCGTGGAGACACTAGGCTCGGCACTTGCCGGCGAGATCCCGCTGCTCATCGAGCGCCTAAACGACATTCACCGCGCATTACAAAGCGCACACCCGGCGCTCAAGCCGGGCGAGACTTCCGCACGTGCGCCGGGGAGCGACGGCTATCGGCGCACGTCCGATGCGAACTGGCGCTTCCCGCTCGGTCGCGTGCCCGAAGAGTTGCGCGCGCTGTTCGAGGAGGCTCGCGCCGCGAGCAGCGCGGTCAACGCGCTTACACTCAAGCTCATCGAGCGAATCCGAAAGGGCGCCGAGGCCGATCCCGACAACCGGGGCGTTGGCACCGCGCAGGCCAGTGCGCAGTGGACCGCCGGGCGGATCGAGGCGATGGAAACGGCTTTCGCGCAGCTCGCCTCGGCTCCGTCTGAGGATCCGAACACGCCGCCGGTCGCGCGTTGGATCGAGTGCCTCGCTGGCGGCAGCGACTTTGAATGTTGCGCAAGCCCGACTTCGGCCGCCGAATTACTGCGCACCGTGCTGTGGGAGCGCTGCGACGGTGCGGTGGTGACCTCGGCCACGCTCGCGGCACTCGGGCGCTTCGATCGCTTCTTCGAGCAGGCGGGACTTGGCCCTTCCTACGGCACGCAGGCGCTGCGCCTTGACTCACCGTTTGACTACGCCAACCGAGCGGAGCTCGTCATCCCGACAATGCGCGCCAACGCCAAGCACCACGACGCGCACACCGCCGAAATCGTCGAGCGCATCGAGGCGGGTCTGATCGACCCGGCCAGCGGCACGTTGGTGCTCTTCTCCTCCTACCGCCAGATGCACGCGGTCGCCGAAATGCTCCGCGCGCCTATCGCAAAGCGCATCCTGATGCAGGGCACCGCGCCTCGGCACGAGCTGCTCGCGCGCCATCGCAAGCGCATCGCCGCCGGCAAAGGCAGCGTGCTCTTCGGGGTCGCATCCTTCTCCGAAGGGGTCGATCTGCCGGGCGCACAGTGCACGCACGTGATCGTCGCGAAGCTGCCGTTCTCGGTGCCCGACTCGCCCGTGGAGGCGACGCGCGCGGAGTGGCTAGAGGCGCGCGGGCGCAATCCGTTCATGGAGATGTCCGTGCCGGACGCGAGCTTCCGGCTGGTGCAGGCCGCGGGCAGACTGCTGCGCACCGAGTCCGACAGCGGGCGAGTGACGGTGCTCGATCGCCGCCTGGTGGACAAACCCTATGGGCGCGCGATCCTGAACGCGCTGCCGCCGTTTCGCCGCGCTATCGAGAGCGGGAGCCGAAAATCACAGTGAGCGGGCACGGCCTTTGCGCCATCCATGCCCTGACGCTTACCCACAAGGCCGCCGACATCAGTTTCGTAGGGTGGGTAAGCGCAGCGCATCCACCAACGAGCCTCCGAATCAGAAGACGGTGCTGCTGCCAGGCGCTAATCGAGGGCAGCGAGCGCGAGGCGTGCGGCGCCGGCGGCCGCCTGCTCCGCGGCCGCGGACCGCATCGAAACGCCCAGCACCCGCGCTCGAATCGCGCTCCAGACGGCATTGCGCGCGCCCCCACCGACGCTGCGCACGCCCACCAGCGCCGGTCCACCGAGCTCGGCCAGGCGCCGGTAGCCAAGCGCCTCCACCCGCGCGATCCCTTCCAGCAGCCCATGCAAAAACGCCGCGTCATCATCCGGCCGCGGGGCCACACGCGGTGCCAGCGCGGGATCGGCGATCGGGAAGCGCTCGCCGGGCCGCGGCAGCGGGTAGTAATCGAGCGAGCTTGCGAGCGCCGGATCGATCTTCGCACTGAGGCAGTCTAGCGCCGTCGGCTTGAAATATGCGGCCAGCACGGCACCGCCGACGTTCGAGGCGCCACCCGCGAGCCAGCGGTTGCCGAGGCGGTGGCTGTAGATGCCGAATTGCGGCGCAAAGAGCGAGGCATCGCATAGCAGCTTCAAGGTAAGCGTGGTACCGACGAAGTCACCCCCTCACCCGTCTTGGCCGCGCCGGTGGCGAGGAAGGCGGCGCAGCCGTCCGTGGTGCCGGCGGCAACGATGGTCCGGCGCGGCAATCCGAGGGTGTCGGCAACATCGGGGCGAATCGTCCCAAGCGGCGTTCCGGGCGGGTGCACGCAGGGCAACCGCGTCGTATCGGCGCCGAGCCGGGCAAGAAAGTCGGGCCAGCGGCGCGAAACCGGATCATAGCCGGTCTTGAGCGCGTTGTTCTCGTCCGTGGCGTCGAACCGGCCGCTGAGCCGCCCGCTGATCCAGTCCGCCTGGTGCAGCATCCGCGCAAGCCCGGGAAGATGGCGCAAATGCAGAAACTTCGCGAGCGGCGAGGTTACGCCGTGCGCGCCACTGGCGGCCGGTACGATGCCCGCCAGAGCCGCCACTTCGCCGGGATCCGCCGGATCGTTGTAGAGGCTGGCGGGACCAAGCGGCTTCCCCGCCGCATCGATCGGCAACACTGTCCCGGAGGTGGCGTCGATCGCGAGCGCCCGCACGCCATCCAGGCTCGACTGCCCGCGCAGCGCGGCGAGCGCGCGGGCAACGCCCTGCCACCACGCCCAGGGATCGCGCTTGCGGGCGCTCGCGATCGGCACCTCCGCGCTCGCAAGCACCGCCGCATCTCGATCAACGAGCGCGGCACGGACACCCCCGGTGCCGACATCGACCCCAATCGCAACACCACTGACCGAGCTGCCCCGGCCTTCAGTGGTCGACATACCAACCAAACCCTCGACGGACGGCATCTCGCCCATAGGGTCCAGCTTACTACGCCAGCAATAGGAATTTGATCGCCGATA
>JAKDMQ010000233.1 GCA_030452265.1 Nitrococcus sp. | reverse complement strand
CGGTTGGCCGAACGCTCCGGTAACGCGACCAAGCAGATCGAGGCATTGGTAAAGACGATCCAAACAGACACCAACGAGGTGGCGCTCTCAATGGAGCAAAGCACTGCCGGCGTGGTTGCTGGCGCTCGTCAGGCTGAGGAGGCCGGCGAGGCATTGCATGAGATCGAGAATGTCTCGCAGCACTTGGCGGGCCTGATCCGGAGTACCTCGGAGCTGTCGCGGCAACAAGCGAACGCCGCGGGCAACATCTCCGATTCGATGAATGTCATCCAGGAAATCACCACCCAAACGTCGGCCGGAAGCAACGAGACGGCCACTTCGATAGGCAACCTCGTGGATTTGGCCACTAAGCTTCGCGGCTCCGTCGCCGGCTTCAAGCTCTCCGAGCCGTTTGAGGCGTCCGCGGCACTCGAGGCACTCGAGGCACTCGAGACACTCGAGACACTCGAGACACTCGAGGCGCGGAGCAATTGATGCGTGCGGACAGACTCGCGTACCGGCGAGCGGTGACGTGATCATGAATGAGCAGACTGACCTAGATTACAGCACCCTCAGTTGGGTCAGGGGTGAGCTTGATGCAGCGCTGCGCCAAGCGGCCGAGGCCCTTGATGCATACGCCGAGGATGCGCAAGACGGCTCCGGGCTCCAGCTTTGCATCGCGCGTGTGCACCAAGTGCACGGCATAGTGCAGATATTGGAGCTCGACGGCGCGGCAATGCTTACCCAAGAGATGGAGCAGCTCGCGCATACACTGCTGGCAGAGCCCGCGATCGCCGGCGATACGGCTCAGGAAACGCTGATGCACGCCCTCTTGCAGCTCCAGGACTACCTGGAGCGCGTGGAGGCTGGGCATAGGGACGCCGCCATTCTGCTTCTGCCCTTGATCAACGAGCTGCGGGCCGCGCGCGGAGTTGCCACCATCGCGGAGAGCGCGCTATTTGCCCCGGATCTGGAGCGGCGCTGCGGACAGGCGCGTTGGCCAAGAGACGGCATCGACAACGTGGCGGCAACGGCGCAGCGGGTGCGCCCGCTCTACCAGCGTGGTCTGTTGGCCTATCTGCGGGGGCGAGATCCGGGTAGCGGGCTGCAGCAGATGGATGAGGCCTTACTGGCCATGGACCAGGCGAGTCCAGATGAGCGCAGTAGCACTTTATGGTGGCTTGCGGGCGGGTTGACGGACGCGCTCGGTTCAGAGGAGATAGGCGAGCATGCCGCGATGGCGCGGCGTCTGCTGAGTCAAGTAGAACATCAGCTCAAATCGGCCATGGAGCTGGGTATCGAAGCCGCGGCGGCCAAAGAGCTAGCGCGTGATTTGCTCTATTATCTGGGCCACGCCAGTCCGCTGACGGAGCGGATTGCAACGATTCACACCTGCTACGATCTTCCTGCCTTGATGGCCGAACAAGCCCGGGTCGAGCAAAGCCGGGAGCGGTTGCTCGGCCCAGGGCGCGATGCCTTGGGCTGCGTGACTCGCGCCATCCACGAGGATCTGGCACATATCAAGGATACCCTCGATCTTCATTCCCGCGGCAGCGCTCGCGGCGCAGAGGATCTGGCCACGACCGCCGATTCGCTGAGCCGGATCGCCGAAACGCTGGGAGTTATTGGCCTACTCGATGCCCGTCGCCTGGTGCAGGATCAGGCCGAGCTGGTACGCACGCTGCACGCCGACGGTGTCTTGGACGAACCGCGGGCGTTGCAGGTGGCCGAGGCGTTGCTCTATGTCGAGTCGGCGCTCGCCAGACTCCTGGGCACCCGCCGTGGATCGGAGCAGGACAGCGCCGCCGGCGTCGTAACTCAGGAGGCGTTAGATGAAAGCGAGTATCGGCAGGTTTCCGCCTGCACCATAAGCGAAGCGATCACGGAGCTCGGCTACATAAAAGAGGCGATAGTCCAGTTTGTCGAGAGCGGCGAGCGGGAGCGCCTGCAAGGTCTCGAGCGGAATTTTGCTGCGATACGCGGCAGCCTGACTCTGGTGGCGATCGAGCGGCTCCCGGAGCTGGTCGCGGCAACCGATCGTTTCCTGCGCGAGCGCGTGCTGAGCGCTGACGATATGCCCTCTTCGCAGACGCTCGATGAGCTTGCCGATGCGATCACGGGCATCGAGTATTGCCTGGAGGCGCTGCGGGACGGCCACCCGGGCGCTGAGCATGCCCTGGCCGTGGCCGAGGACAGTCTGCGCCGCCTGGGTTGCTTTGCCGCTGCCCCAAAAAGCGTTTCCACGGAGACTACTACGCCGCGGACAGCCGCCGCGGGGGACGAGTCGCGCGCAGCGATAGCGCAGGAGGCCCACCCGCCGGCGCTGCCGGCGGAGGCTGACACCGCGATTGATTACTCGAAGAAGCGCGGCCGGATTGATGCCGAAGTGCCTGTTCGCGGCGAACAAATTGATCCGGAGATTCTCGAGATCTTCCTCGAGGAAGCCGACGAGGTTCTGGCGACCCTGCGGGAGGTGTTCCCGCGCTGGCAGCGGGAAGCCGACGATGAAGAAGCTCTGCGAACGATACGGCGCCTGTTCCACACCCTCAAGGGCAGCGGCCGGCTTGCCGGCGCGCTGCTGCTCGGGGAGCTTGCATGGTCGGTGGAGAACCTGCTCAATCGCATCCTCGATCATACCCTCGAGCCCTCGCTGCAGATTTTCGCGACCGTAGCCGAGGCCTTGAGCATCATTCCCGAGCTCATCGGCGAGTTGCGCGATGGCACCCCCCCCGGCAGCGATATCCGGCGCGCGATACTAAGGGCGTCCATACTGAGCGAGCCGGCTCGACATGCCGAGCTCGAGGATCTGGACTGCGTATCCGCCGTGGCGACTGTAGAGAACTGGGCAGAGGGCGAGCGCAACGCGGTTGCGTCGCAGGGCGAGCCAGGGCCGAGCGAGCTCGCACCGTTTGAGGGCGAACCCTCTACGCCCCAGCCAATGGCATCCCACTCGGGCGACCAGAGTGAATCGGCGCCAGAAACCAGCGTCGAGGGGCAATGCGATCGACAGATGGATCCGCTCCTCTATGAGATCTTTAGCAAGGAGACTGAGGATCACCTCGGCAGCATCGAGGCCTTCCTGGCGGAATGTCAAAACCCGGTCAATGGACAAAGTCAGATCGCCGAGGGCTTCGTGCGTTCGCTGCATACTCTGGCGGGCAGTGCCCGCATGGCGCAGGTCGGGCCCATAGCGGAGGTGGGTCACGAGCTCGAGCTGCTTTCGTCCAAACGCCGTGCAGAACGCCGCTTGTTGGATGCCTGCGATCAGGAGGTGCTCGAACGCGGTACACGGGCTATACGGGCGGTCGTCGAAGCTCTGGGTCAAACCGGCGCGGAGCTGCCCGACGTCTCGGATCTCGTTGGCGCCATTGAGGCCCGTCGGGCTACCCCGGTTAACTCGGCCGCTTCGTATCGGGATCAGCATGAGGGCGAATCATCGCCGCTGTCTTGGGCGGATGCGCTGGAAGATTGGCCGCTTGAATCGGATGGGGCGGTGACGGATCCGTTGCCGGAGCCATCTGTTGCACCTGACACTGCACATACTCGTACCCATACGGAGTCGGAACCGCTCCCGGAGCCGCCTGCACCTGCCACTGCGCATCCGCCTACTCATGCGGCGCAATTGCAGCCGGCCGAAGATCCTGCATCCGGCCAGCTTAGCGTGACGATCGAAGACGAAGACTTGGTTCAAGTCTTCCTCGAGGAAGCCGACGATATACTGCGTTTTCTCGAAGGCAGCGTTGAGCGCTGGGAAGCGCTGCCGGATGATGAGGCGCAAATCGCCGAGATCCACCGCTCGTTGCATACCCTCAAGGGTGGAGCGCGGCTGGCTGGTTTCGAGGGCATCGGCCATCTTTGCCATGCATTGGAGAGCGTAATCAACGATGTGGGCACACAGCGAGTGCCGGCCGATGATACGTTCTTCGACTTGCTTCATGCGAGCCTAGATCGGTTGACTGACTTACTGGAGCAGGCTCGCGGCGGCGGGCATGTGCCGGCATCGGATGGCTTGATCGCGCGCATCGAGGATTTGCGCGGCAGCGGTGCCCCGGTGCCGGCGCCGCGGGGCGATCCGAACCGAGAGCTTGTGGAGGTCTTCTTACAGGAGGCCGCCGATATCCTCGGTAACACCGAAGCGCTGCTCTATCAATGGCGCCAGGAGCCAGACGGTTTTGCCAGCGTGGCTGCACTGCAGCGGGCTCTGCATACCCTCAAGGGTGGAGCTCGCATGGCAGGGTTCAAACCGATTGCGGATTTAAGCCATGCGCTGGAAGCCCTGCTGAATGCGCTCGAAGTTGGTGCTGTCGAAGTCGGCGAAGCGCTGTTCGATGTGTTGGAAAGCGCCAATGATCACCTGTTGAGCCTGCGTGAAGCGGCGGCTAATGGGATGCCCTTGCCTGCCGTGGCGGACTTGCTGGAAACCATCTCTCGGTTGCAAACGGGTGGCCAAGCGCTCGCCGCGGCCGTTCCCCGGCAAGTCGAGCCTGATGACAGGCGCGCGGCGGCGGAGCCTGAGCGGCGCGGCGCCGATGCCGGGCAGCGCCAGGCGGAGCAGGTTCGGGTCCATTCCCAACTACTAGATGATTTGGTCAATTATGCGGGCGAAGTGAGCATTTATCGCGGTCGGCTCGAACAGCAGGCGGTCGATGTCGGTTTCAATCTGGCGGAGCTTAGACAGACGGTGACACGCCTGCATGAGCAGCTTCGTACCCTGGAAATCGAGACGGAGACCCAGATTCTTTATCGCTACGAGCGCGACCACGGTATCGACAAGGAGGACTTCGATCCGCTGGAGCTCGATCGTTTCTCGCAGATCCAAGAACTCTCTCGCGCATTGAGCGAGAGCGTCAGCGATCTGACGAATATCCAGGCCATCCTGGGCAATCTCAATCGCGAGAATGAAACGCTGCTGCTGCAGCAGTCACGCGTGAACTCTGAGCTCCAGGATGGTCTCATGCGGACTCGGATGGTGCCGTTTGCCAACCTGGTGCCGCGCATGCGCCGTGTGGTGCGCCAAGCTTGCGAGGAGCTCGGCAAGCGCGCCCAGCTCAAAGTCTCAGGTGCCCAGGACGAAATGGATCGCACGATGCTCGAGCGTCTCATTGCGCCACTCGAGCACATGTTGCGCAATGCAGTGGCGCATGGCATAGAGTCTCCGAGCATCCGGCGCGGATTTGGCAAAGCGGAGGTGGGGACCATCTGCGTAACCCTGGAGCGTGAGGGAGCTGACGTTTGCATCCGGGTCAGTGACGATGGGAGTGGTCTGAATCTCGACGCCATCCGCGCCAAGGCCGTTGCGCGGGGGCTTATGAAGGAGGATGCGG
>JAKDMQ010000232.1 GCA_030452265.1 Nitrococcus sp. | reverse complement strand
TGCGCCTGGGGCGCGCGCTGGTTTTTGGAGTTTTGGGGTTTTCGGTCGGGCACTATTTACACAATTCTATTTGTCGGCTGTCGACAGTGCTGTTCACGCTTGACGCCGTGGTGCTGGCCACAAACACGGTCGAAGTTGCTTTTCTAACGCTGCCACGCCAGACGCGGGTCATCCATCAAATGGAATCCGGGACGGCAGCGGCCTGGCAAGACCGCCCAATTCAAGCGGGTGGGAATCCCCCCGGGGGGAATAGCGGACAGACCAAGATTTTTGTCCGTTACCCTCCGTCGAACAGACCCGCCGGCTGTGACCTGTTTCCGTTCCGCGGTCGCCCTGCCTTTCCCCGTGTCACCTGCCGGCCCAGCGTGGCCGAAACCTGCGGCTGAGGCCGAGGGCTACCCAAGGCGAAGTTGCCGTGTCTCTTCATCGTGTCCCCCCAAAGGGGTATAGAGCGGGTGAGGCATCAGCAGGGTAGAGCACCCCCCTGCGCATTGGCACGGTGGCTCGACGAGGGATACTCCGCCGGATGCCCAACTGGTCTGTCATCGCTTGTTCCCTATTGTCCTGCAGGTGATCGCCAAAGCGTTGGGCGGCTGAGGGCCCGGTGTAGGGCACGAGACTCTGAGCTTTCCCGGGTGACGCGGAGTCATTTCCAAAATGAAGTGCGGCTGGCAAGCCCTCGGTTCCCATGCATGATGGAGGAAGGGACACCATCATGAATGCCGAAGAGATCACGACCCGGTGGAGTAGCTGGGCGGGTCTCTGAACGGAACCCAGCCCGTGGCTTTCGCGGCGGTCCGCCACAAGAATGCCAGCTTCCGGTGGATCGAGCGCAACTTGGTGCGGTTCGGCTACCCGGGGCTGAGAACACCGACAAAGGAATGGTGATCGCCTACCTGATGAAGGTCAGCGCCTACTCGCGCCAGTCGTTAACCCGGTTGGCCTGCCTGGCGGCAGGTCGACACGGCCCACCAGGGCAAGGCGAGTGTATTCAACAAAGTGCTTATCGGGAATGAAGAACCGTCATCGCCATTGCCCGCCAGCAAGGATCTCCTGGTCGCAAGCATAGATCGGTTGGCCTCCAACTGAGCAGCGTACCGATGCCATCAAGAATACCATGGAGAATAAGAATTACCTGGCCGATCTCGGCTCAGGCACATTGATATCCAAGGTTTTTCAACTCGTTTACAATGTAATCCACATGCCCAATGAGAATTTTAAGTCATCAATAAACAAAAAGTTACAAAGCCTACTCCCACTCTATTGTAAATAAGCCTGTTCTTGCCTTTGTTTTCAAATACCTATGTGCAGCGAGAGACAGGATACCATGTAAAATACCATGATCAAAAAATCCTTCGGTGAATCGAGCACATGCGGAAGCAACTCAAGGTGCATACGGATTAAACTGCCCCTGCGCGATCAGGGCATAGTGCATCAGAAATGGCCCTGATCAGCCGGCCAACGCTTCCAACTCCGCAGAAAGCCGGCGCGTTACCCGCCACCGCTCCTTCGCGACATTGACCTGCATGGTAACTTGGGCCACCTCCAGGATCTCCTGCGCCAAGGCATAGCTCCCCCTGCCCTGCAGCCACTCCAGAACGTCTGCCAAGTGCCAGATCGACACACTCCCCTCATGCACTGGCGCCGGGAAGCTCTCTGGATGGGTCAGCATCAGCTTGCGCATGTTTTGGCGCGAGACACCGACAATCTCGGCCACGTCGGTGAGGCCCACGAAGTCCGGGGCCGCCTCAACCAGTCTGGCGGTGGGAACGGCGCGCTGCACGTCGGCCAGCGCGCTGCGAACGGCAGCCTCTGCAGCGGCTGCATCGCGGGTGAACTCTAGCGCCAGCCGCCCCGACTGCCCAATGCCGACGAGGGCGTCGTCGCAACCCGCCTCGCCCAGGCGCTCCACCAGAGTGTCGCGATCGCTGTCATGCTCCGCCAATCGGTACTTCAAGGTGAAGGTGTATTCCATCGGTCATTCCTCCGACGAACTGCCCTCTTCGCGCTGTCGTCGGTGCGCCGTGCAGTTGTCCACGACCCGCCGCAGCGCCCGAGCGTGATTGCCAGGATTCTTCGGTGTACTCCACACGCTGGCAATGCAGAACTCTCCACAACGACATTCATCGTCGTTGTAGGGGCAGTAAATCCGGCCCCAGGCGTGGCTTCCGCCAACCTCGACGCGCCATCCCTGCCCTTCGGCGTGTCTGAGAGCTTCCTCGATCTCCTTCTTCGGATGGGAGGGACGAATCATCAGTGATCTCTAGTATGCGGATGACCGCCCAGGTAGTCAAATGACAACCTGGGCGCCGGTTCAGACGTCCGCGGTCAACACCGGCGCAACGATTCCATGATGGCCGCACTACGCAACTTCGCCATTTCACTGCTGCGCGTGCTCGGTCTAACTCGGCTTGTCGACCATCCCCAAGGCTACGCGCCACTTCGCCACCAATGCCAGGAAGACCTTGAGAACATTCGCGCTCCGTCCTCGGTAACCGGCCAAGCACACGAACCCACTACCGCCACAGTGGCCGCCACCTACCGCCACAGTGGCCGCCACCTACCGCCAGAACTCAGGGCTGCCGAGTACCCTCGGCCCAATTGGCCCCGAAAATAGCCACCTTCGCACTGCAGCGGCGCGAAAATGCAGTCCTTCGCTGACCCACCGCACCAGATCTGGAAACTAAGCCATCCCTCTCTGCCACGTCCTCGCTGCACACCTCAAGCTGTATTCGGCACGGCAGCCGTCGGACCCGTGACGCTAAGCCATCGTCAGAGCAGCCCCATTACCAACAATAGGCGATCGGCCATGCATATCGTAATTGGTACCATGGATAGAACGACGAGCCGTACCAGAAGCTGTTGTAGCAAGGATTGTAGCGGGTGATTTGCAGCGGCTGCGGCCGCGGCCAAAGATAATAGTCCTCGACCGCAACCACGGGGTAGCGATAAGAGTAGCCACCGATCTTTCTCGACTCCGAGCCGGCTACCCTGCCGGCCACGGTCACCAAGCGACCGGGGGCGTAGAGCACGGGATCAAGGAAGTCAATGATCTTCGCCATGAAGCGACCGGGGCTCGCGGCCTCTACCAACGGCTTGCCCTCATCATCCAGGGGCCGACCCATGACGAGCAACACAGTGTCCTTTTCCCCGTTCTCGACCTTGATGATGGACCCACCCCAGCGCACCGTGGGTCCCCGGTAATCACTCGGGCTTGCGCGCACCTGCTCGAGCGACGGATTGCCGACGGACGGAGCGGGAATGGGAACGGGCACTGTGCTGCAGCCGCTCAGCACGACCATGCTGGCTGCGAAGATCCACCAGAAAGGCCACCACCTTTGCAGTAGCATATTTTGGACCTCGGCTGCCCGACTGCCGTGTTCGGATGCAAAACCCCCTGCTCGTTGCTGGCACATCTCCATCCGTACCTAAAGCATAGCAGGCTCTGGCCGCGTGCTTATGGCGAGCGTAGTTGATCAGGCGGCCCTGCATCAGCACCTCGAATTGGCGCTCGCTCAGAGAATACCCAAGTTGATAGGCCTCATCGCGGGTCCGATTGACTGCGCGCAGCTCATCGCCCTGGGGCAGGGCCGCGTGAACTCCCGTGACCGCCACCGCACCGCCATGGCTGATTCACCCCAATCTTCCGGATTCCGAAACTGCAGTGGCAAGATGCCGAAGCTGACCAAGTCTTGCCAGTGGGTCCGGGCAACGGTGACGTTTGCCGTCGAAACGACATGAGCGGAACTGTTCTGAGGCGTTGAACCAGGATAGCTTCGTGGCTTCGGTTACCGTGCGATTTTGCGCGCACGCGGCCGTGGTGGTGCCGCCGCTGGCGGGCTGCGCTATAGTATAAACTATATAGCGAGTGCCGCCACAGGCGCAGCCAGCACGTGCCGTGTTGCCTCTGCCCGGTGCACGCCGGGTTTGGCGACGTTTCCCCCCAACGTTTTAATGCCAGATGAAACGCACCTTCAAGATCGATACCATCATCGTGCGCGCGAACAACCTCAGCGACTGCGCGCACGGTTGCCGCTACTGCCCGATCAAACGCAGGCACTCGGTTATCGCGCTGGAACGCTACGAGCGGTTTGTCGCACGCATGCGCGGATGGCTACAAAAACAACGCCCCAGTGTCAGACTCCACCACATGCTCGGCTACCACCACAATTACGCCGAGCTTGATCTGCTGGCGCTGGCGCGACTCGATGGCGCACAGCCCATTCGCGCCATTACGCTCGGTGGGCTACCGCACCGCACGGACGCGGCCCTGCGCACCTGGCTCGACCTGCTCATGCGCTACGGCCTGCGCACGGTACATGCAACCTTTGGTGGCGGCGGCGCCACCCACGATGCATGGAATAACAAGCCCGGCAATTTCGACGCCCTGCTTCGCACGCTGAACATCGCAGGCGAGCTCGGCCTGAGCCTCGGCCAGAGACTGCTGGTCGGCAGAAGCACGCTTGCCAGTCTCGAACCGCTAGTCGATATGCTTGAAGCGCTGCCCTCGCATGAGGGTGACTGGCGCTACGCGATGCCGTTCTTCTATAACACTGAAGCCCAAAAGCGTCAGCTCCATGTTGAGTCGGACCGCATCGACGAGTCGCGGCGCGCGCACCTGCCGGACCGCATCCGCGGATTGTTTTGCAGCGACGGCGAGCTCGCCAACCTTTCCGAGCGCGAATGGATCGAGGTGACCCGCGGACAGGCGGACTCTGTCGATCGCGTGCCACTGGTGGTGCATCTGACAGCGAGGAACATCGAGCAGATCGAGCACACCTCGATCGACGAGATCATCGGCAAGCTCGAGGGGCGTACCCGCCGCGCTTATGCGGCCATGCCCACATTCAGCGAGTTACGCGAGCGTTACGGTGACGCCTCAAGCAGAATCATCTATGCGCAGCGGCGCTGCGTCGAGATGAAATGGCTCGATCGGCATCGCCGAGCGCATCCCGAACTAAGGTTCAAGCAAAATCTCACACATTGCTGGTTCGGCGGATGACGCCAGGCTGGCGCCGCTGGTCATCTCCATTGCCCAACTCCTGAACGGCAAAAGGCTCGCGCTGCAACAAAGGGCTTCGTTAACCGGTATCGACACGGCATCCCGGCCGGCCGGATGGAAGCCAGGGCACGGGAGAAGAGTATTGAGAACGCGCGCCGGCGCATGGCCGAGCAGCGCGATGCGCTTACCGGGACGCATTACCCGCGCCCGGCGCAGCCGAAGACACCGGCGCAGGACGTTGGGCGCAGCCTGGAGGATGAAAACATTACCTGATTACGCACGAGTCACAGCTATAGTTAGCGCTTTCTGGTATAATATAACAA
>JAKDMQ010000231.1 GCA_030452265.1 Nitrococcus sp. | reverse complement strand
GCGGCGCTCTCACCCATGAGCAGCGAGATGAGAGAGAGCGCAAAGTCAAGAGCCGTGCCCGGACCGCGCGAGGTCACCACCCGGCCATCCACCGCGACCGCCGCCATCACCTGACGCACGCCTTTGGCCTCGTCAAGAAAACCTGGGAAACTGGTGGCACGTCGATCCTTGAGCACCCCGGCCGCTGCAAGCACTCTCGGCGCGGCACAGATGGCCGCGAGGTAACGTCCGGCCTCGGCGTGGCGTTGCAGGAGGCGGCGGATGCGCGCGTCCCGCTGCAGGCGCTCGGCTCCAGCGGCGCCGCCCGGCAGCACGATCATATCGAAGTCCTGTTTGAGCACCGCATCCAACGCCACATCCGGGATCATCACAACGCCGCGGCTCGCCTTCACCGCGCCCTCAGCCAGGCCGGCGGCCACGACCTCGATTCCGGCCCGGCGCAACAGGTCGATTATCGTCACAGCCTCAAGCTCTTCGCAGCCCTCGGCCAGCGGCACCAGGACACGGGCCATGGTTTTCCTCCTTCGCCAACATTCGATTAGAGCGAGCGCCCGGCCTCCGCTAGCCGGTGCCTTGCCTAAGAATGCTCATGCCCTTGAGCAGGTTCAATGCCTCCGACAAGGCATAGTCCTCACTGGCCAAGACTTTATCGAAGGCCCTGTCATCGCTCCTGCCGTTTGATTTGGCATTCTGCCCATTTTGCAGATGGCGGCTGAGGTCCGCCTCACTCAGCATACCCACGCCATCATCAGCCGCCTTGGTCACCTTGACGTTGTCCACGAAGACATCCGGCACGATGCCCTGGGCCTGAATCGAGCGCCCTTTCGGCGTGTAGTAGCGCGCCGTGGTGAGCTTGATGGCGCCGCCGTCGCGCAACGGCATGATGGTTTGTACCGAACCCTTGCCGAATGTCTTACTGCCCATGATCACCGCTCGCTTGTGGTCCTGCAGCGCACCGGCCACGATCTCCGATGCGGAGGCGGAGCCGCCATTGACCAGCACGACCATTGGAGCGCCATTAATCATATCCTCCGGGTTGGCGGCGAAGCTCATATCGGCACTATTGATGCGACCTTGTGTATAGACGATACGCCCCTCGGTGAGAAAGGCGTCCGCGACTTCCACCGCGGCATCGAGGACGCCGCCTGGGTTATTGCGCAGATCCAACACCAGGCCCTGCAGCTTGCCGGAAGCCTGCTCTTTCAGATTGTCGAGCGCAGTGAGCACGTCTTCACCGGTGTGCGACTGAAACTGGGTAATGCGCAGATAGCCAAAACCGGGCGCCAGCATGCGAGATTTAACGCTGTCGACCGTGATAATTGCGCGCTCGATGGTCACATCGAACGGCTTGTTCTCGTTCTCTCGAATCACCGTCAGCTTGATTTTGGTCCCGGGCTCGCCGCGCATCAGGGTTACGGCATCGTTGAGCGTCATGCCCTTGACCGGCTTGTCGTCGATGCGGATTATCATATCGCCCGCTTGGATGCCCGCCCTCGCGGCCGGCGTGTCATCTATAGGAGAGATGACCTTGACGAAGCCATTCTCCATCCCGACCTCGATACCGAGACCGCCGAATTCGCCACGAGTCCCCACCTGCAGATCCTTGTACTCTTCCTCATTCAGGTAGGCGGAGTGAGGATCCAGCCCGGAGAGCATGCCGCGGATCGCATTCTCCAGCAGCATTTCCTCCTTTACCGGCTCGACGTAGTCGCGTTTGACACGGACTAGCACCTCGGTGAAGGTGCGCAGCTCATCGAGCGGGAGCTCCGTTTGCGGGGCTTGCCGCTGAGCCCATGCGCTGGGACCGAATGTGGCGCAAGAGCCGAGCACAATGCCGGCGCACAGCGCATACAGGGACTTCCTGACTCGCATATCCACTCTCTGTATAGACTTTTGTCGGGAACAGCGCGCGCCGATGACTCAGCCGTGCTGCCCTATAGGCTGTAACCAGACCAACGGGTCGTCGGGTTTACCGCGCACGCGCACCTCAAAGTAGAGTCCCGCATCGCTCTGCCCGCCACTGGTTCCGACCGAGGCGATGATTTCGCCCGCCTCGACCCAAACGCCAGTCTCCTTGTACAAGGTTTGATTATGGCCGTACAGAGTCATGTAGCCGCCGCCATGGTCAATAATGAGCAGCAACCCGAGTCCTCGCAACCAGTCGGCAAACACCACCCGCCCGGCGGCAACCGCGCGCACCGCGCTGCCCTCTTCGGCGGCAATAAATACGCCGTGCCAAAGCATGCCGCCCCCGACACGCTCGCTACCGTACTGAGCGGCTAGCTCGCCCGTCAACGGCCAAGCCAGCTCGCCTTTACGGGCTGCAAACGACCGCTCGGTGGAGCCTTCTCCGGGAATATCGGCCAACGTGCGCAATCGCCGTACTAAGCTCGCCAGCTCACTCTCGTTGCCTTGCAGCCGCTGCAATCGCCGCCCCCGGCCGGTCATGCGCCGGCGCAGCCGCTGTAGCACTACCGCCCGTTGCCGACGAGCTCGCTGCAAATCCTGTTGCCGCGCCACACGCTCTCGCTTGAGCCGCGCCAGCTCGGCAAGCTCAGTCTGCAGCTTCTCTTTGAGTGAGTGTATCGATTTCAACGCCTGCACGCTCTGCTTGATACGCTCGCTACGGGCGTTGTTGAAATATTCATAGTAGACCTGGACCCGTTCAAGGCGATCCGGGTCTTCTTGGTTCAGAATAAGGCGCAGGTATTGCCCGCGTCCAAGCGTATAGGCGGAAACGATCTGCCGCGCTAACGTATCGCGCTGCCGCGCAAGCTGCTCCGAGCGGCGCTGATAGCGCGCTTGCAGCTTGGCGGCCCGGAGCCGGCGCGCCTGAATCTCTCGCTCCAGCTCGTGCACGCCGGCGGCGACTCTGCCTATGGTTTCATCAAGGTGTTGCAACTTCCGCGTGAAGCCGTCCGCGCGCTCATGATCGGCGCGCAGCTCGTCACGGATGCGGGCGATATGCGCACGCAGCTCCTCGAGCTGCTCGACTTTGCTATCATAGCCTCCGCCGGCGGCGCTGCCCGCGGATAGCAACAAGGCCAGCATGGCCGCAATGAAACCGGCCAGTATTCGCATGCGATACGATCCGTGTTCCGGCCTCCTGCGTTGTCTTTCATCGCCGGCTCGCGACAGTATAATGCCCAAGTCTAACAAGCGCTGTGGGTAGCCGAAACCAACCGGCTCTCGCAAGCGCTCGGATCCACGGGTCGATTGCTGCCTGCATGGGCGATATTTGCATGCAGTACCCTGTGGAGGATCTTTCGCTACTTACGAGCATACCGATCGTCTATGGCGCAGCTCTTTGAATTCGCCGGCAACCACTGGGCGCTTTGTATCGCACTGGTGGTGATCCTCGCCGCTATCATTGCCAATGAGCTCCTGCTGATGCTCCAAGGGGGGAGGGCATTGGAACCGGATCAAGCCACTCGGCTCTATAACCGCGACGACGCCGTGTTCGTCGATCTGCGCGGGGAGAATGCCTATTTATCGGCGCATCTGCCGGGCGCCGTGAATTTGCCGCTGGCCCAGTTGGAACAAAAACTGGAAAAGCTCAAGCAGTATGGGGAGCGACCCGTTATTGTCTACGACGAAACCGGTTACAAGTCTCGTAAAGCCGGATCCAAGCTCAAAAAGCTGGGCATAGCGAATGTTTATCAACTCAAGGGCGGCTTTGGCGCTTGGCAGGGCGCCGGACTGCCGACCAAGAGCAAATAAGAGCTGCCAGTGGAACAGGGAGCGTGAACCATGCCGGAAGCAGACGCCAACACCCGATCAGGCGATGTCCAACAACAATTCGTCATCCAGAAAATCTATCTAAAGGATGCCTCTTTGGAGATTCCCAATGCCCCGGAGATCTTTCGCGCGGAATGGCGGCCGCAAGCCGACGTCAAGCTCGATACGGAACACCGGCTGTTGGATGACACCGCGTATGAGGTGATCATCACCGCCACCGTGACCACCAAGCTCGACGGCAAGACCGCCTACCTTTGCGAAGTCCACGCGGCGGGAATATTCACCATTGCGGGTTTCGACAGCAAAATGCTGGCCAGCTTGCTCGGCGGCTACTGCCCCGGGATACTGTTTCCTTATGCCCGCGAGGCCATCTCCGATTTCACCGGCCGCGCCGGTTTCCCGGCCATGGTTTTGGCACCGGTGAACTTCGACGTTGTCTATGCCCAGAAGCTCGCCGAGCAACAGGATCTCCAGACCGGCGAACCGCGGTAGCAGCCAGATGCATCTTTGCGACACGACGGCCGTGGTCGGTGCCGGCTCTTGGGGAACCGCCCTCGCCGTGATCCTCGCGCGCAATGGCCATCGCGTTCATCTCTGGGGGCACAATCCCGGGCATATCGCGCGCATGTGCCGGGAACGCGCGAACAGCCGCTATCTTCCAGAGACCCCATTGCCGGAGCGGCTGCAGCCCATCGCCGAGCTGGCGACGGCGCTAAGTGGCGTGCGCGACGTGATGGTGGTGGTGCCAAGCGCCGCATTCGCCGAGGTGCTCGAGCAAGTGGCACCGCTTCTTGCCAAGGATGCCCGGGTTGCCTGGGCAACCAAAGGGCTCGAGACGGGCACCGGTAACCCACTCCATTGCTCGGCCGAGCGGATCCTGCCCGGACGCGCCCTGGCGGTACTCTCCGGCCCGAGCTTCGCGCGCGAGGTAGCCAAAGGGCTCCCCACGGCCGTCACTGTGGCATCCCGGGACGGCGCATTCGCTCAGGAGCTGGCCGCGGCTTTCCATAACGCGAGCTTCCGCGTTTACACCAGCGACGACGTTCTCGGGGTGGAGCTCGGTGGCGCGGTAAAGAACGTGCTCGCCATCGCCACCGGCATGGCCGATGGGCTCGGCATGGGCGCCAATGCGCGCGCTGGCCTGATCACGCGCGGGCTCGCCGAGCTACGCCGCCTTGGCCGGGCCATGCAGGCGCGCTCAGAGACTTTTATGGGCCTTTCCGGCGTAGGAGATCTCATCCTCACCTGCACCGATGATCAGTCCCGCAATCGGCGCCTGGGCCTCGCCCTGGGCCAAGGCTTGCAACCGGCTAGCGCCTTGCGACAAATCGGCCAAACCGTGGAGGGCTTGCGAACGAGCGCGGATGTCCACCACTTAGCGAGGAAGGTAGGCATCGAGATGCCCATCTGCGAGCAGGTCCACCTCGTGTTATCGGGCCAACTCAGCGCGCGGGAGGCCGCCAATAATCTCATGCTGCGCGAGCGCAAGTCAGAGCTCGAATGAAAGCAATTGATGCGCAGAGACTATTACCTAAGCCGCCGCGGATCGCCATCACTGCGATCTACACGCCTACGTGCTCATGACCAA
>JAKDMQ010000230.1 GCA_030452265.1 Nitrococcus sp. | reverse complement strand
GGGCATTATTTGTGGTGTTGTTTCAGAGGGTTGGTATTTTTCGGCCAAGCACTAAATAGGTAGATGCCGATCAGCTGGAGCGGATCTTTCCACAGAAAGAGGATGCTGCCGATGAAGAACAAAAGCCCCCCTAGCACGCCGATGCCCTGGTGAAACCAGCCAAAATCATTGACCAACCGGCGAAAACGCTCCGTGCTCATGCCTATGACATCTCTCCCGATATTTCTTCCGAAATTAAGCATCCCGCGCCCGTATAAAGTGAGCGTACGTACTGTTGAGCCGATCCTTCAGTTTTGATGCTGATCGGCCAAAGGTAGTTCCCGTCGGAGAGGTCACGCTCGTGGGCCTTCCCAGAAGTTGAGTGTGGCATTCTGTCTGTATCGGTGGTCCAAATCATGGGGTCCACGTTAATGCGGGGGCATGCTTGAAACGCCGGCCCGTAACCACCATCTGCATTGAGTGCACCCAAGCAAACTATGAGCTGACCATTGATGGACATTTGGCCTCGTGAATACACATGGAAGGACATCACACGCATTAGCCTGGGACTGGTAATGCTCGTGCTCGGGGTTGCCGGGCTGATCGTTCCCGTTCTGCAGGGTTTTCTCTTCCTGCTGATCGCGGTTTTTCTGCTGGCACCCTATTCCGGGTTCATGCAGCGGCTGCTCGACATGGGTGAGCGTCGTTTCCCGGGCGCCGCAGCGCGCGCGCGTTCCGCGTACAATCGCTGGTTTCGCCGCCAGCGGGACGGATGACTAGTTGGCGCGGTATAGTTCAACGGGCCGCTTTCGTCAGCGCGATACGAGTGGCGTCCGTGGCCCCGCGCCCGACTATGCCGTGGCGCGTTTGTGGCGGCTCTCGGCGAATTCCTCGAGCATTTTTCGGCAGAACGCCGGGATGTCGTCGGGCTTGCGGCTGGAGACCAGGCCCCGGTCCACGACGACCTCCGCGTCCACCCAGTGGGCGCCGGCGTTCTGGAGGTCGGTCTCGAGTGAAGGCCAAGACGTGATGCGCCGGCCCCGGACTACACCGGCGTCGATCAAGGTCCAGGGTCCGTGGCAGATCACCGCCACTGGCTTACCTGCGTCGAAAAACGCCTTGACGAGCTCGAGCGCCCGGGGCTGTGTGCGCAGCGCGTCTGGGTTCATCACGCCTCCCGGCAGCAGCAGCGCGTCGTAGTGCTCGGGGCGTGCCTCACCGAGGGATACGTCGACCGCGACTTCCTCGCCCCAGTCCGTGAACTTCCAGCCTTTCACCTTGCCGTCGGCCGGCGAGACCACATACGTCGCGGCGCCGGCCTCGTCGAGCATCTGGCGCGGCTCGGTGAGCTCGACTTGCTCGAAGCCATTGGCGACGAGAATCGCAATGCTTTTACCCTGAAGTGTCGATGCCATGGTCGTAACTCCTGTATTCATGCTCATGCCGCGGGCTCGAGGACGATCTTGGTCCAGAAGCTCGAGATAATCAGCGTTCGCGCAGCGCTTCTTCCTCGACCGTGAAAAGTGCTTCCGGCACCGCTTCAAGGCGTCCACGTCCAATCGGGTCGCCGCTTTCGTCGGACAGCCCGTAACTGCCGTCGGTTATTTTTTCCAGCGCGCGCTCGATTTCACGCAGGCGTGACGTGCCTCGGGCACTGCGCAATTCGGCGGCAGTGCGCAGGGCTTCGATGGCGCCCTCGTCGCCGGCATCGTGAACCTCGTTGCCTTGGCGCTGGCTCATGTCGCGTTCCTCGGCGGCGGCACGGACGGTGTCGTTCAGGAGCCGATCGCGCAGCACCTCGAGCCGATCGCGCTGGCGTTCCACAAAGGCTGGAGTCAATTCGTTGGTGTCGGTACTCATAACGTGGGCACGCAATAGATCATCTATATAATCGGGACAGCGCTTTTGTCTCAGTGTTCCCTCTACCCCACACGGCGGCGCACATTCAGTGGAGAACCTTGAGTCCGATCACGCAGCCGATGATGCCGAGCAGTAATAGGATGCGCATCAGCGAAATTGGCTCGCCGTCGAAGATCATCCCGTACGCCACTGTCAGCGCAGCACCGATGCCGACCCATACAGCGTAGGAGGTTCCGGTCGGTAGCTCGCGCATCGCGTAGGCCAGTCCGGCCATGCTCACCGCGGCCCCGAGAAAAAAGACGATCGTTGGCGTCAGGCGCTGAAAGCCTTCCGATTTACCGAGCGCAATCGCCCAGACGCTTTCGAATACACCGGAAACGATGAGTATCAGCCATGCCATGGACTGCTCCGGTAGGACAGCGGGTGGCTCACTGCTGCTTACACTAACAGCGCAGTGCTAAGACCTGTTAGCGCAGACATACCTTGTCGGCAGGTCGGTGGTGTTTCAATGCGCGCACACTGCGCCGCAACCCCGCTCTCATGCGCGCCGGGACCATCCCAGTCACCGCTTCGATCCGCAGCCGTATGGCGTTGCTGAGGTCGACGACTAGGGGTCTACCCGTAGTTAAACTGGTAATTCTCCCTATTCCTCATCGGCAATTGAGCTGCTAATCGTACCGTGGCACGTAGATCGTGTGCTCTGCAACATCGCCGAGAGAGGGATGGCGCATGAGGTGCATCAATCCTGTTGTACAAGGTGTGGCCATCTCGTTCCTGATGGAGGGCACGGCGTCGCTTCACGTCGGTGAGCGCTGGCCGCTACCGAAGAGGATGCGCAACGGCGTCTGGCGCGCCGTTGTTCCTTGAGCTATTGGCAGGGAGATTGACGATGAATGGCAAAAAGATCGACAACAGCCGGAGGAAGTTAATCAAGGGTGCCCTGGCGGGTGCCGCCGCGCTCCCATTCGCCGGCCTACTACAGCGGGGTTGGGCGCAGGGAGGCAAGGAGAAGGTTGACCCCGGCTCTTCGCAGGCACAGGCCCTCCACTATACGCATGATGCCGCAGCGTTACCGAAGTCAGTGGCGCGCAAGCCGAATGAGCTCTGTCACAACTGCCGGTTCTTTCAGGCCCAGGCCGCCCAGGGCAGTTCGCCCCAGTGGGCCCCCTGTACCATCTTCGGCGGCAAGCTGGTCTCACGGGACGGCTGGTGCAGTAGCTGGACAGCCCAGAGCGGGTAAGTCGAGACCCGCGGCCATTTCGGTCGCGGGCCGCCAACCCTCGCTGAAACCGGCTAGTCTCCTGTCAAGCAGATATCGTCGTATGGAGGACCAATGACATGGCGGATGCGCTGCACTTATCCGCCCTACGGCGGCGGTACCGACAACGGCAGTACGGGTAGGGTGGATAAACGCAGCGCATCCACCAAATCCGTAGGTGATCGCGACGCCATGGAAGATCAGCTCTACAGGAACACGCAGGAATAATCAAACAACGTGGAAGGACCATGAACATTCAAGCAGTTTTGTGGACTGTCATCGTCCTGCTGATCGTTGCCATCGCCGTATAGGCGGCTGTTCGGCGTCAGCCGCGGTGCATCGTTGCCCGAGCTCGTGCGAATAAAGGTGAGCACGGCAACGGCCTCCTTGCCGGCCGCACCAGCTTGTTGGGCGGCGGAATACTGAGGAACAGGACGATTGGCCCAGCCGCCCACTTCATCGGCCAGCGCGCCGGGACGCTTCGATTCCGCCCTGCGCGAGCTCCACCCCGCCTACTTTGCCATGGTCATGGCAACCGCCGCCGTTTCGGTGGCCGCCTCGCTCACGGGTATGCCGGCGGTGGCCAAGATGCTGCTAGCGATTAATATCCCAGCCTACGTGCTGCTCTGGCTGCTGTTCGCCGCGCGCTTCCTGCGCCACCCGAAGCATGCACTGGGTGATTTGAGCGACCATATCCGGGGGCCGGCCTATTTTACCTGGATCGCGGCTACTGCCTTGCTGGGCAGTCAGCTCATGTCGATCGTCTCGCGCGAGAAAGCCGGCGTGGCGATGTGGGCGCTATCCGTTTTCCTCTGGATGGTGCTGATCTATGGCGTGTTCACGCTGATTGCGGTGAAGCGAGATAAGTCGGATCTAAAGCGCGGAATCAGCTCGGGCTGGCTGCTCGCCGTCGTGGCGACACAGTCCGTCTCGGTGCTAAGCGCACTGGTATGCGAGCGCTCCGGATCATATCAGCACCTGGTGGCCTTTCTTGCGCTGACCTTGTGGCTCTTCGGCGGCATGCTGTATGTCTGGCTGATTACACTGATTTTCTACCGCGAGACCTTCCAGAAGCTCGACCCGTCCGACATCACACCGCCGTACTGGATCAACATGGGGGCGATGGCAATCGCCACTTTGGCGGGCGTCCATCTGCTCTCCATCGCCGATCAAGCGCCGCTGCAGCCCTTTGTTCCGTTCATCCGCGGGATGACGCTGCTCTTCTGGGCCACGGGAACCTGGTGGCTCCCGCTGCTCCTCCTGCTGGAGGCATGGCGCTACCTGGTCCGCCGCTACCCATTCAGTTACAACCCACTGGTCTGGAGCGCGGTATTCCCGATTGGAGTGTACACGAGCTGCACCGCGCGCCTGGCAGAGGTAATGGGCATTGCCATCCTGAGGCCGATTCCGCGAGCTCTGGTGTTCTTCGCGCTGGCGCTCTGGATAGTAGCTATCATCGGGTGGTTACGGGCCGTGGCGCGGTTACTGCGGCCATCTCGCACCGCAGCCTCACGTTGATCGAGAAGAGGTCAATATCCGCCACCTGTGTTACCGCTTCGATTCGCAGCCGTGTGGCGTTGCCTGGCGTCAACGACTAGGGATCAACCCGTAGTTGAACTGGTAATTCTCCCTATTTCTCATCTGCGATTGAGCTGCTAATCGTATTGGGACAGTACCTGCTCACCCCACGGTTATCGCATATTGATTGAGGGCGAAGCGGCTTTCGTGCATTTAGGACTCGCGGTCTTCGCAAGCTGGATTCAAATTGCGAGAGCGTCGGCGGGAAGAACGGTAGGAGCAGCGCACCAGGTAACGATTACCAACGGAGGATCTTATGTCTCATAGATTCAAGGTCGGCGACCACGTCACCTGGAACTCGGAAGCGGGCCAGGTCAGCGGCACGATTACCAAGGTGCACACCAGCGATTTCCAGTACAAGGGCCACACACGTCGCGCCTCGGAGGACGAGCCGCAGTACGAGATCAAGAGCGACAAGACCGATCATATTGCCGCTCACAAGGAGGGCGCGCTGTCAAAAAGCGAATGACGGTTGCGCGCATGCCGAGCCTTTCCCGTAGGGCAGTTATCGCAACCGGCTGCGAGTGCCGCAAGCTGTCCGATTGTACTTGGACATCGGTGCCGCGCCGACCTACCTGGCGCACACCCGCTATGACGAGATCGATCAAGGCGAGCACCTGGCTTTCACCTTGCACTTCATGATCGTATGGCA
>JAKDMQ010000229.1 GCA_030452265.1 Nitrococcus sp. | reverse complement strand
CTTCGCCCGCGGCCTGCGCGCTATCCTGCGTCAGGATCCGGACGTGGTCATGGTGGGCGAAATCCGCGATCTGGAAACCGCCGAGATCGCGGTGCAGGCCTCGCTTACCGGCCATCTCGTACTCTCGACGCTGCATACCAACACCGCCGTGGGGGCCGTTACCCGGCTGCGCGACATGGGAGTGGAGCCTTTCTTGCTTTCCTCCAGCCTGGTGGGCGTGCTGGCGCAGCGGCTCGTACGCCGGTTATGCCGGCACTGTCGACGGCCTCAGAGCGCCGCCCAGGCGGAGTGCGAGGCCCTCGGCATTCCGGTCGCCGAGGCGCCGACACTATATGCTGCCACGGGTTGCGAGCACTGCAACGGGCTAGGCTACCGCGGCCGTACCGGGCTCTTCGAGCTGGTCGTGATGAACGAAGCGATGCGCACGCTCATCCATGACGGCGTAGGGGAACAGGCCCTGGAGGCGCAGGCGCGGCGGGCCACCCCGAGCCTGCGTGAGGATGGCGTGCGCCGGGTGCTGGCCGGGGAGACGACACTGGCGGAGATGGTGCGGGTGACGGTGGAGGGGTAGCGAGGCGATGGCATCCACATGCAAGGGACGCTGTGCGCCGCACCACGTGCCCTACGCTTGCCAAGGGTGGTTGCGTCATGAGCGCCTTTGAGTACTCGGCGCTTGATACCGGCGGCAAGCAGCGCCGTGGCGTGCTCGAGGGTGACACGGCCCGCCATGTACGCCAGCAGCTGCGCGAGCGCGGCTGGATACCGGTCGCCGTCGATGAGGTGCGCGAGCGCCGCCGGGGCGGCGGCCGGCGGGCAAGGGTCTCGGTGGCGGACGTGACGCTGCTGACCCGCCAGCTTGCCACCTTGATCGGCGCCGGCCTGCCGCTGGAGGAAGCGCTGCGGGCGGCCGGCGCCCAGGCCGAGCGCGCCGGCCTGCGTGCCCTGGTGGCCGGTGTGCGTGCGAGCGTGGTGGAAGGCAACAGCCTTGCCGACGGGCTCGGGCGTTTCCCCGGCGCCTTCCCCGAGCTTTACCGCGCCACCGTCGCCGCGGGTGAGCATACCGGACGGCTGGATGTGGTGCTGGAGCGGCTTGCCGATTACACTGAGCAGCGCCAGCAGCTACGCGGGAAGGTACAGCAGGCGCTGATCTACCCGGCCGCATTGGTGGTCGTCTCGCTGGCGGTGGTTACGCTGCTGCTCGCCTACGTGGTGCCAAAGGTCACGCGGGTGTTCGAAGACATGGACCAGCGCCTGCCCATGCTCACCCAGGGCCTGATCGCGGTAAGCGACTTCCTGCGCGTAAATGGCTTCTGGCTGGCACTCGCAGCGGCGGGAGCACTGGCCGCTGGTGCGTGGTTCTGGCGTCGGCAGGGCTTCCGGCACCGGGTCGATGCGCTGCTGCTGCGATTGCCGCTGGCAGGGCGACTGGTGCGCGGGCTTAATGCCGCCCGCTTCGCGCGTACGTTCAGCATCCTGCTCGGCAGCGGCGTCGCGGTCCTGGAGGCATTGCGAATCGCCGCCGGGGTTATCGCCAACCGGCCCATGCGCGCCGCGGTGACGGAAGCCGCCGGCCGTGTGCGCGAGGGCAGCGCCATCGCGCCGGCGCTCGAGTCGAGCGGCCAATTTCCACCCATGATGGTGCACCTGGCCGCGAGCGGTGAGGGCAGCGGGCGGCTGGAGCACATGCTGGAGCGAGCCGCGGTCAGCCAGGAGCGGGAGGTGGAGCGCACTATCGGGATGCTGCTAGCGGTGTTCGAGCCGGCGCTGATCGTCGCCATGGGCGGCGTCGTGCTCGTGATCGTGTTGGCTATTTTGCTGCCCATCTTCGAGATGAATCAGCTCGTACGCTGAGCTATGTTAGGAGAGGACAACAGGGCTTATGAAGCGCTTCGTACACCTCGGCCAGCGCGGCTTCACCTTGATCGAGATCATGGTGGTGGTGGTGATCCTGGCTATTCTCGCGAGCTTCGTCGTGCCCAACATCATGGGCGCTCCCGATGAGGCGCGGATCACCAAGGCGCACCATGACATCCGCGCCATCGAGAACGCCTTAGAGCGCTACAGGCTTGACAACTACCGCTACCCCACCACCGAGCAGGGACTGCAGGCACTGGTGAGCGTTCCCACGGCGCCGCCGGTGCCGGAGAACTGGAGCTCGGGGGGCTATCTCAAGGAACTGCCCAAGGATCCTTGGGAGCGCCCCTACGAGTACCTTGGTCCGCAGGATACCGGCGGGCGGCCGCGGATTTTCACCCTGGGCGCGGATCACCGCCAGGGCGGCGAAGGCCAGGACGCTGACATCAGCAACGTGAGCAACGTGGATGCCGGGGCACGGCTATGAGCGCTGGTGGCCACGGCGCATGGCAGGTGGGCGCGGGCCGGGGTGGGCTCGCCGGCTTTTCACCGCCAACCGGTGAGTGGCGGTCGCATCCAGGGCTGCGCTGGCGTAGACCGGGCAAGGTCGGAGGCTTCACCCTGAGCGAGCTTCTGATCGTGGTGCTGATTCTCGGGGTGATGGTAGCGCTTGTGCTGCCGGCCTTGGGCGACGACCAGGGTGCCCGCGTGGCGGCGGCTGCGCAGCGGCTTCATGCCCTGCTCGAGCTGGCCCGGGACGAGGCAGTGCTGAGCGCGCAGACTTTGGGGCTCGGTCTGACCCGAGATGGTTATCGCTTTCTCCGCGCCGCGGGCAAGGGCTGGGCCGTGATCGAGGACGATCGTGCTCTGCGCTCGCGCCGCTGGCCGCTGCCGCTGCAGGTGGCCATCAATATTGCCGGGACACCGGTCGAGGAGGCGGCGCAAGGCGGCAGATCGACCAGCGGTCCCACGCCGTACGTGGTGCTCTACCCCAGCGGTGAGATTACCCCCTTCGAGCTGACGCTGTCCTCAGAGGCGGCTGAACCCGTCTGGCGCATTGAAGGCGACACCAATGGCTCGCTCTCGCTACAGCGCGCGCAATGAGCGCGGCTTCACGCTGATCGAAGTGCTAGTGGCCGTGGCGGTGCTTGCCATAGCGCTGGGCGCCCTGATTCAGGCGGCCTCCGAGTCGAGCGCCGGAGTCGCGTGGCTGCGGGATCGAACCTTCGCCCACTGGGTGGCCATGAACAAGCTCACCGCGATGCAGATCCGCGATGTCTGGACCACCGGCGAGCAGGACAGCGAGCGCCGTTTTGCCGGGCGGGAGTGGCCGGTGCATGTGGAGATTCAGGAAACCTCCTACGCGCAACTGCGGCGGGTAGACGTGAGCGTCTACGACCCGGAGGATGAGGAGCAGAGCCTCAGCCGGGTGACCGGGCTGCTGCGCAAGCCGCGGGAGGGCGATCTCGAAGGCGGCCCAACGTCCGTACCGCTGGATGGGGGAGGGGTGAGTAGTGAGGGGTGAGGAGTGAGGAGTGAGGAGTGCGAGGTAACGGGTGACAAGTGACGGGACGGGTGCATGGGCAAGGGCTTCGCTCGGCACGGGTGGAGCATAGGTAGGAATGCGGGCGAGCGGGTTCACGCTCATCGAGCTGGTAGTGGCGACGGCAATCTTTGCGCTCGTCTCGGTGATGGCTTATGGCGGTTTGCGCGCGGTGCTGGCGAGCGGCGCGGCGGCTGATGCCGAGACCGAGCGGCTGAGTGCGCTGCAGCGCACGTTTACCCTTATCGCCACCGACTTTGCCCAAGCCGTGCCGCGCCCCGTACGCGATGCGCTGCGTGATCAGGCTGCGGCCATGCTCACCAAGGTGGATACCGTGCGGTTCACCCGCGCGGGCATGCCCAACCCGCTGTCGCTTCGCCGTAGCACATTGATCCGCGTGGGCTATGGTCCAGGCAAAGGCGGTACGTTGGTGCGCTATCGCTGGCCGGTGCTCGATCGGGCCGTACAACGGGAGCCCGCCCGATCGGTGTTGCTCACCGGTGTACGTGAGCTGCGGTTTCGCTTCCTGTACAAGGGCGAATGGCTGGCGTATTGGCCACCGGTGGCCTCCCATCCGCCGGCGTTGCCACGAGCGGTCACCGTGGAGCTGGAGCTAGCGGATTACGGCGAAGTCCGCCGGCTCATCGCGCTGCCGGGGTCGCCGTGAGCACCCGACGCGAGCGCGGCGTGGCGCTGATTACGGCGCTGCTAGTGGTGGCCGTGGCCGCCACGGCAGCCACGGGGATGATTTGGCGAGAGCATCTCGCCATCCGTCGCACCCAGAATGTCATCGCCCGGGACCAGGCTTGGCTCTATGCCCAGGCGGCGGAGGCCGTGGCGATCGTGCTGCTGGACCAGGATCGGCGCAACAGCCGCGTCGATGGCTTGAGCGAGCGCTGGGCCGGGATATTGCCGCCCATCGAGGTGGGCGCCGCCGAGATACAGCTAGCCATCTCCGACTTGCAGGGCCGGTTCAACCTCAATGCGTTGGCCGCCACAGGAGATGAGAGCACGGCGCAGGCCGCCGCGCAGCAGTTCCGCCGGCTCTTGGCAAGCCTGCACCCGGCCTATAGCATCGGCCTCGAGGCGGCGCTTGCCGATTGGCTGGATGCCGATCTTAAGCCTCGCTTCCCCGGCGGCGCCGAGGGGGACGTTTATTCTCGCCTCGATCCGCCTTACGAGGCTGCCAACCGCTTGATGCTCGTCCCGAGCGAGCTGCGTCTGGTGGCCGGCATTGACGCCGCCACCTATCGCGCGTTGGGCCCGTTCGTTACCGCGTTGCCGGATTCGGCTGCCACACTGAATGTCAATACGGCGCCGCCAGCGGTGCTACGCTCATTGGTGGCTACAACCTCGGCGCAGGGTTTAGAGGCGGCGCTGGCGCTACGCCAAAAGCAGCCGTGGGACAGTGTCCAAGCGTTTCTGCAGGCCCTGCCCGCGGCCACGGCTGCCGCCATCGATCCGCAGTTGCTCGGGGTGGCCAGCGAGTACTTTTTGGTGCACGCACGCGTGAGGCTCGATCGCGCCCGGCTGAGTCTCTACAGCGTGGTGCACCGACCACGGCCGCAACAGGCACCCATACGAGTGATCTACCGCAGCCTGGCGCGGCCCTGACGGGAGGAGCTCCGGCCGATGCGCCCGCGACTAATCCTTCGCCTGCCGGCCGATCCCGGAGCGCTCATCGAATGGATCGTGCTCGACACCAACGGGCGGCCTGAGGGCGCCAGCCGCCGGGGCACGCCTGCCGAGGCGGCGGCCGAGGCGGCGGGACGTCAGGTGCTGGGGCTTGCCGACGGCTTGGCGGTGCTGCTTAGCGATACAGTAATCCCCAGCCGCAACGGGGAGCGGTTACGGCGCGCGGTGCCGTTCGCGTTGGAGGAGCGACTCGCCGGCGATGTGGACTCGCTGCATTTTGCGCTCGGACGCCGTGAACCGGGCGGCCGGGTGCGGGT
>JAKDMQ010000228.1 GCA_030452265.1 Nitrococcus sp. | reverse complement strand
CTGCCTGCGATTGTGCACGTGCAATCGTCGTGAGGGGTGCCATGGCGAGTGCTCGTTGAAAATCCAATGAGGCTTTCTTAGCGTATTCCTTAGTATATGCCTGGTTTTCGATAGCCGCTTACGGGCCAAAATCTAGACAGCAAAAATAGTGGCGGCTAAGCGGGTAGATCAACCGGCAAAACGCCAATGCGGCACCTGTCGCCGCTCGGGCTCAGCAAAAGCCCGGGCACTTGTAGTGTGCGCCAATATGGCGTACTACTATGCCATAAGATTCGCTCTGCTGTTGAAACTTAGGTATAGGGTGAAGCAAGAGATGGATCAGAGGGACAGGCAAGACACTCGCATGTACATTCGTACCTCGCAAGCCGTGCGTCAGCAGGTGAGTCGCGCTGCGGCTCTATCGGGTCAAGGTGTGAGCGAATACGTTAGAGAAATCTTGGCTCGCGAGGCGCAGCGCACCATCGAAGCGCACGAGATCATCGAGATCGCCGAACGCGACCGCGCAGCCTTCATTGAGGCCATGCGCAACCCCCCGGCGTGGTCCGACCACATGAAGGATAAAGTACGTCGCTATCGCGAGCGCATCGTTAGCGAATGAGGATAGTTCCGCTTGCCGATGAGTCACATAAACAAAGCCGCAAAGCGTTCCGCTGCGGCAAGTCTCAACTCGATGACTGGCTGGCCAATCGAGCCAGCCAGTATCGGAGGAATGACCTCGCGCAGACGTTTTTGCTCATCGACGATGATCAGGAGCCCCCAAAGGTGGCTGGCTTCTATGCGCTTTCAAGCGCCAGCATCCATCCGAATGATTGGCCCGAAGATCTCCGTGGCCCCCGTGGAAAACATCATCCTCTGCCGGTAATACTCCTCGGACAACTGGCGGTTGATCAAGGCTATGCTGGCCGCGGCTACGCCAGTGATCTTCTTGTCGACGCCATGCGCAGGGCAGTTCTCGTCAGTGAACAGATTGGAACCACCGCCGTAATCGTCGATGCGGTGGATCGAAGCGCCGCACGGTTCTACGAGCACCACGACTTTCAGCGATTGCCAGGCCATTCCTTACGGCTACTGCGACCACTGAAATCGATCCGTGAGCTCATGAAACTCTAAGAACCGCTCCTCGACCGCGCCATCACGATCGGTTGCGAGCGTTCATCATGTTGCCGAGCATCGCCAAGCCGGGCCCGCATGAGCAATAGGGAATCCGACCCCAAAAGAGTACGTCCCGGCGAACCGGATCACGGCGCTCATCAATAGACAGCGCGGTCTCTCGGCGGATACCGCGTTGCGCCTGGCGCGTTACTTCGGTACCACACCGGAATTCTGGGTTCGCCTTCAAGCCGAGTATGACCTCCGTCAGGCGCGGCGAACCGTCGCCGAGGAGATCAAACGCAAGGTCTCTCCTCGCGTTGCATAGCCAGCGCCCCACAGCGTATTGGATCTTGGCCAAGAGCGGAAACCAGGGTGCGAATAGTAAAATGTCGCCGTAACACGGTCACCGTAATACTCACCCTGCGATCAGTTTAGCGACCAGCTCGGCGCGATTGTGTACATCAAGCTTTTCGTAGAGCCGCCGCGTGTGGGTAACGACCGTGTGCGAGCTCATGTTCATCTGGCTCGCGATCGCGGCATTGGGAACGCCCGTGGCCAGCAGCAGGCCGATCTGCATTTGCCGTTGCGACAAACCTGGCATCTCCCCGAGCCGGCGAACGATACGTAGCGTTTGCGGCTCCTGATGACGGATATGAACGCCGACCAAAGGCGGAGTCCGATAGTCGATGAAAATGTAGCAGCCGAGGGGACATCTTTTTAATGCCTCTGCGAGAACAATGGCTGCAAGTGAACTTGCTTGAGGGGTAACAGGGGTCAAACGCCTTCTACTCTTAAATGTCTTGCCTGAGCAAGAGATCGGAACCAGGCGCATCTGATCGACAAGGATAGTGGGTTGGAACCGTAGTCAACCTACGACGAGTAGCAGGCACGAAGCAGTGCTCATGAAACTGAAGCAGGTGCACTTACCACTTGCTTGATGAGGAGTACTCTCGATGAATACGACGCATGAATTAGAGAAAGGGGAGCGCGCCAAAATTCTCCGCTCGCTCATCCTTGCCATAGGTTGCTTTGCTTCAATCCCGGCGGTCCTCGCTTTGATACCGGCTGTCTTCACTTTGTTTTGAGGTGGACCCGGTCGTCAAGGCTATTTGCGGGTGAGCCTAAGATAGAAGGCCACCGTGCTGTGAATAGCGTTGCCACGCCCCATCCAGCCACTGGCTGGGTGCGGCGTGGGCTGTAATACCTCACCGTAATACGCTGCAGCGTTTCGTTGGCCAACAATCGCGCGGAATTACCCAAAGACTTCCCGAAGTACATCCGGGCGTTGGTTGGCAATTTGAATGAGCGAGGCAGCAGCACGGCTCGGTTGGCGGCGCCCCCTGCTCCCAGTCTTGAAGCGTGCGCACAGAAACACCCAGAAGCTCGGCAAATTGTGATTGGGAAAGACCGGACTTCCGCCGAGCCTCCACAACGGCGGGGAGCTCTACCGTGCGAACTTTCCCGACCTTTCCAGCCTTGATGCTCTTGACCGCATCCAGGGTTTCTTGCCAGATGTCGCGATTGAGATCTCGCTCAATGAGCTCTTTTTCATTCATAGGCATCGACCAACTCCTTCTTCATGCTCATCTTCCGTCCAGTAATCCGGCCAAAGCCGCGTAAAGATCGGAGACTCGATGAGCCTGAACATCGCCGATGTTATACGGCGATGCCGTATACTTAGCAACCGCGCATTGCTTCGCCGGAATGATTACTGATGAAGTGGCGTTGCCTCACACTCCCGTCAGTTTAGCGACCAGCTCGGAGCGATTGTGCACAGCCAACTTCTCGTAGAGCCGGCGGGTGTGGGTAACGACCGTGTGCGAGCTCACGTTCATCTGACTGGCGATCGCGGCATTGTGAGCGCCCGTGGCCAGCAGCAGGCCGATCTGCATCTGGCGTTGCGACAAGCCCGGCATCTCCCCGAGCCGGCGAACGATACGTAGCGTTTGCGGCTCCTGATGACGGATATGAATGCCGACCAGAGGCGCGGGCTCCGGCGCGGTTTCCGCCAATCCATCCCGATTCAACACGTAGGCTCGGAAGGTAAAGCCGCCCAAGCAATTACGGTGGTGATAGGTGGGCGGGGCACTGGCCTCGCGCCCATTGAACACCGCGGCGAGGCGCCGGCAAAGCTCTGTGACCGGGGCGGGCAGCCCCAAGCCGGCGCTGGGGATTCTGGGCCCGATCGTCGGCTGGGTGGCCAAAATCAGGAGCCGGCGCGCTTCCGCCGACAGATGGCATATCGTGCCTTTGAGATCGGCGATGACGAATCCCTCATCTCCGCTGTCCACCAGCGGGATCTCGCTCGCGGGCACGGCGGCCAACGCATGCGTAAGGAATGGCATCAATCTCGTCAATAGATGTGTATCTTCGGCTTTGAATTCAGGATCGTCCTTTGCCCGATGCAATGACAACCCGCCCATGGGAACGCCGTGCTCGCTTGCGACCACGTTGATGCTCCAGTGGAAGTTTAAAGCGCGGCAAACCAGATTGTAGTAGTCGTGTCGGTAATAAGTGCGGCGGTCGACCTTGAGCATCTCGTCGAAGGTCAACACGATTTTACCGCCGCGCATCGCCTCTCCGAACGAGATAATCACCTCTTCCTCGCGCCGGTTGTGAAGTACTTCGTGATAGGCCGACGCAACCAGCAAGAACTCGTCGATGTTTTCTACAAACATTTTGCTCATCCGGCCTTGCGCATCCGACCAGGAAAAGCAATTGGCATAGGAGGGGATCAGCGCATGCAGCTCGGCGAGCAACGCCGGAATGGTTGCCTCGCCACCCAGGCCCAGACAACAGAGCTGCTTGATACGCGCCTCGGCGCTGGCAGCGGGTTTCATCGCGTCATCAATGCACGCCGGCCCGAAAGCCGGCCACGTGCTACTGCCTCCGTTTGCGTCCCGTAAACGGAGTCTAGTCTCATAGTCGATGAAAATGTAGCAGCCGAGGGGACATCTTTTTAATGCCTCTGCGCGAACAATGGCTGCAAGTGAACTTGCTTGAGGCTTTGCGGCTACCTGACCCGCGTTGGAGCTGGTCGGGGTTGGTGGCTACCGAAGCTTCTGTCAAGAGACACATCGGTTACGCCCATATCAGCCGGGAGGGCACCGTACCGAAAGACGAAATGAATTAGATAGATGTGAAGCTATTGCAAAAACGACTCGAACGGCCAAGGCCAGTATTACCTGCGAGTGGAGAATAACCATGTTTGAAAATGCAAATATAGTTTCGGGCATGAGTTCAACTAAGAATAAGCACTGCGCGGAGGGAGCGCTGATGCTCGAGCCGAAGATCTTGTTCGCAACCGACTTTGAAGGGAATCTCAGGCACGGGCTGCGCCTCGCCACCGACCTCTCACTGAGGTACTCCGCGACGCTGCTGGTGTTGCACGTGATTCCGTTCCCCGCTACTGACGGCGAGGCGCTTCTCCACCGCGTCCTCGACATGTCCATGCAGCACCCTGACCTGCTGCTGGCGGGCCTCGCGCCGACCGACCCCGCGGTAGCCTATCGCCACATCCTAGAGACGGGAGAACCCAAGGATCAAATCCTGGAGGTGGCCGAGCGCGAGCGGGTAGACCGCATTGTGCTGGAGAACCGGCCGCGCTCCCTGTTCAGGCGCGCGCTACGGCCCAGCGTAGTCGATTATCTCGCGGCACGGGCCCCGTGCCCGGTCGTGATCTATCATGCGCCCCGCCCTTCCATGGGCCTTTTTTACGACACATCGGCACGCACGGCGAGCTCAGTTCGTCGTGTCGCTGGAGGCTCTGCAGACCACACGCGGCGCGCGAGTTGATGCCTTGGAGCAGTGGCTGTCTGTTAACGGCTGAGTGAACCCGAATATAAATGGCGGAAGACGTTCAACCGACACGGTATACATGGGCGGGTCGAATTGGCCCGCCTACTCGTTGGGTCAGCCTGGAATTACGTTGTCACGTCACTCCCGCGCTCCCAGCACATAACCGCGACGCCTAGTGCGCAAATCCCGCTTCCCGCTCAACAAGTCCGCGCTTACCCTCGGGTAAGCAGTTACCGCGCCGGACCTATCGAGCGGGGGGGTAATAGCCAAGCGGATCATCCCGCAAAGCGCGGCCGGAGCGCTAGGATTTACCCGCGCATCAGTGGAATCATTCTGCGCAGCGCGACACCGCTCCCGAAGAACGCTTGTCTTTTGCCGAATTGGGGCAATACTTTTTGCAAGTCCCAGCGATTTCGGCAAGGAAATACGTGCGGGGACGGGAGCACTGCCATGCATTTGCGGGTGATCTCGGCTGCCACGACGCT
>JAKDMQ010000041.1 GCA_030452265.1 Nitrococcus sp. | reverse complement strand
CCAAGATTGGCATTGTGGTGGTGGCGCTTGGCTTTCTCTATAACGTCGGCTTGACCGTCATCAGAGGCCGCAAGACGGTGGTCAACACGGTCCTGCTTACCGGCTTGGTAGGGCTCGCGGTTTTCTTTCTGTTCGCTTTCTACAATCCGGCTTCGCTCACCATGGATAAGTATTTCTGGTGGTGGGTCGTGCATCTTTGGGTGGAAGGCATTTGGGAGCTGATTCTTGCCAGCATCCTCGCCTACGTGCTGATCAAGACCACCGGCGTGGACCGCGAGGTGATCGAGAAATGGTTATACGTCATCATCGCCTTGGCATTGATCAGCGGCCTTATCGGCACCGGCCACCATTACTTCTATATCGGCGCGCCTGAGTACTGGCTGTGGCTCGGCTCGATTTTCTCGGCCCTGGAGCCGTTGCCCTTCTTCATAATGATGCTGTTCGCGTTCAACATGGTGCGCCGTCGCCGCCGCGACCATCCTAACCGTGCGGCGACCACCTGGGCTTTGGGCACGGCGATCATGGCGTTCTTGGGTGCCGGCGTTTGGGGCTTCCTGCACACCCTGGCTCCAGTCAATTACCTCACCCACGGTACGCAGCTCACCGCCGCGCACGGGCATCTCGCCTTCTACGGCGCCTACGTGATGATCGTGCTGACGATCATCTCCTATGCCATGCCGGTTCTGCGCGGCCGCCCGCAAGGCAATAGCGCGCGCGCCCAGGCGCTGGAGATCAAGTCATGTTGGGTGATGAGCATCTCCATGCTGCTGATCACGCTCTGCCTGACTGCCGCAGGCGCCTATCAGGTCTGGCTGCAGCGCATGCCCGATAGCGCGCACGCGCTGCCGTTCATGACGGTGCAGCAACATCTGGAAGTCATCTATTGGCTGCGTCTGGGATCCGGGCTGCTGTTTGCCTGCGGACTGCTTTTGTATGTCGCAAGCCTCGTTGTGGCCGGGCGGCGCGAAGGGGCTTCGGCGCGGCAGAAAACCGAGACGGAGCCAACGCCCGAGGTTGAGGGCGAGGCCGAGCCAACGCTGGCCTGAGCTGACGGACGCGTGCCGCTTCCCCTCGCGGGGAAGCGGTGCCGCGGCCGCAGAAACCGTTTTCGCGGAGGAAAATGCAATGGAAGAGATGGTTGGCGTGCGTTGGCATCGTTTGATTACCCGCTTAGCGAACGATCAGCATGCACAGGCCGCGGCCGTGCTCACTGTCGAGCAGTCACGTCTTGCCATCCTGTTGCGGGCACTCGGGGGCGATGCGGGTTTGCGCGTGGCGCCGGCCCCGGAACGTGCCGTGCGCGCACGCCGGCATTGGCTCAAGCGCATCGCCGGTACCGGCCGACGCCATGCGCTCGCTTGGCGGGATGCGGAGACGCTGCGTTTGCCCGAGCGCATCGGGCTGTTCGCGGATGCAGCGCTCAACCGCGACCTCTATATCTGGCTGGTGGCATTGGCAAGTCGCGGCTGGCCGACATCGCTGAGCGATTGGTTTGTAACCAATCAGCGCCTGACCCGGGAAGCTCTGGCGGCTTTGCCCGGACTGCGGCCACGTTATCGGCGGCTCGTGGCGGCTGTATTGCCGCGGCGGCAGGATCCAAAAGATCTGCCCGCCGCCGAACAGCGTCGCGAGCTCGCCATCCAAAATGCCCTGCGGCAACCCGGCTGCCATGATGAGTTGCCTTCCGCCCCAGGAGAGCCGGCGCCGGTGCCGCTGTGGCTATATCCAGCGCCGGTCCTAGGCACAGCGCCTGCGCCCAGCGCAGAGCAGAAGCAGGACGATGAGGCGGCCAGAGGACCCTCCGCGGTGCGTTCGGCGCGCGCGCGCAAGCAGGGTGAATACGTCGAAGACATCGATGGGCGCACGGGGCTTGTCGCATTCCGCCTTGAAAGCCTGTTTTCCTGGTCGGAATACGTCCCTGTGGATCGCACCACCGACGATAGTGACGATGAGGATGCCGCGCGGGTTGCGGAGGATCTCGACCGGATTAGCCTGACACGCAGCGCGCAGGCTCCCGCTTCGCGTCTGCGGCTCGAATTAGATCTGCCGAGCGCCGCCGAAGACGAAATTCCGCTGGAGGAAGGGCGGCGCCTGCCGGAATGGGATTGGCGGCGCGGGATGCTGCGCCCGGACCACTGCCGGATCGTGCCCGTGTTTGCGCGGGATGTGCCCCCCGCGCTGCTGCCGGAGCGGCTGGCCCCGGTAGCGGCGCGGCTGCGCCAGCGCTTCGAGGCGCTGCGACCCGATCGGCTATGGAGCGCGCGGCGCCCGCGGGGACGAGCCCTCGACCTCGAGGCCTGTATTCGCTTCCAGGCCGAGCGTCGGCGCGGCAGCGCGCGCACCGATGCCGCCCTCTGGCGCGAGCTGGAGGCGCAACGGCGTGATCTTGCCTGCCTGGTGCTGGCGGATCTGTCACTCTCGACCGAGGCCTGGCTGGACAATGAGCATCAAGTCATCGATGTCGTATGCGATAGCCTGCATCTGCTCGGGGAAGCGCTCGATGCCGGAGGCGATCGCTTTGCATTCTATGGATTCTCCTCCAAGCGCCGTGATCACGTGCGCTTCAACGTGATAAAGAACTTCGCCGAAGCCTGGGGAGATTCTATACGCGGGCGTATTCAGGCGCTAAAGCCTGGGTATTACACGCGCATGGGTGCGGCGATTCGCCAGGCGAGCGCCGTGCTCGCCGAGCAGCCTACCAGCCAGCGGCTATTGCTGCTGCTTACCGACGGCAAACCCAACGATCTCGACATCTACGAGGGCCGCTACGGCGTAGAGGATACGCGCCAGGCGCTGCTCGAGGCACGGCGTTTAGGGGTGGAGCCATTCTGCGTCACCATCGATCAGGATGCCGCCGACTATCTGCCCTATATCTTCGGCCAGCCGCGCTACGTCTTGCTGCGCAAGCCGGTCGAGCTGCCCGACATACTGCCCAAGTTGTACTTGTTGTTGACGGGGAGGCCGTCATGAATCACGAGAATGTGGCATCTGAGATCGTCACCGTCGAACCTCCTGCCGAGTCGCAGCGTCGCCTTCCGGGCGATCTGGCCATGTGGTTCTTCATCTTCATAGAGTTGGCCGTTTTCGGCCTACTGCTGATAAGTCTTGCCGTAGCACGCAGCAACGAGCCCGAGGTCTTCGCCGCCGGCGCTCGCACGCTCACTACCGGCATGGGGCTGGCGAACACGGTGGCGCTCCTGACGGGCAGCTATTGCGCGGTACGCGCAGTCACGGCCATCAAAGCCGGCGCGGCGCACCTCTGCGCCCGCTGGTTGCTCGCCGCCGCCGGTACCGGTTTGGTCTATCTCATTGTCAAAGTGAGCGAGTACGTACATCTGTTCATGGATGGCTATACGCTGCGCAGCTCAACTTTCTACTTTTTTTACTTTTTCACCACTTTCTTCCACTTGATGCACGTCGTGCTCGGGATGACCGTGCTCATCGTCGTGGCCTCGCGCTGCCGGCGCGGTTTCTATAGCGAGGATGCGCCGCGCGCCATGGGCGCCGTAGAAAGCGGTGCCAGCTACTGGCACATGGTGGATCTGGTCTGGCTGGTGCTGTTTACCATCATCTACATACTGGCATAAGGAGAAATCATGCAGCGCAAGCACATACGACGCTTGACCCTTCTCTGGCTGCTCCTGGTGGGCTTGGCATTCGTGTCCTGGTGGATGGGGCGCGACCTGCACGCGGTTTGGCTGCCGCTCGTGGTGCTGGGCCTTACCGCGATCAAGGGCCAGGTCATTATCGACTGGTTCATGGAGCTTGCCAATGCACCGCGTTTATTCCGATACGGCGTCAGTGGCTGGCTCTGGGGCGTGTTGAGCGCCATCGCCGTCGTTGGGATGCCGGCATAGCAATACATACCCAATTGACCCCGATGGCATCAGCAGGCAATCAGACTGGCGTGATGTCTGTCGCTATATCTTAAGGAGATAACGTATGAAAAGACTCGTGACGATTGCAGCCCTGTTCCTCGCCGCGTCCTGTATTGCAAATGCCGCGGGCAACGCCGACGCGGGCGCCACCAAAATTGAGGCCTGTATGGCTTGCCATGGTGCGCACGGCAAGGCCGTAGCGCCTATGTACCCCAATCTCGCCGGCCAGAATGCGCTGTATTTGGAACATGCCCTCGAGGCTTATCGTGACGGGCGGCGCAGAGGAGGTACCGCTGATATCATGGCACCGCAAGCAGCGAACCTATCGGATGAGGACATTGCTGATATCGCCGCCTACTATAGCGAGCAGTGTATAGCTTGCAGTCAGTAAATCTCCTCTGCGCGTTTGCATTGTAGAGCTCGCAAAAGAGATCCGTCCCGAATGGCACTTACTTAATCCTCAAGTCATTAATGGCGTGAAAGAAAACTGGAATCTCGTAGGGTTTTCTGCGTTACGTATTTATAATCAGCAGATTAGAGATTAAGTAAGTGCCATTCGGGCCCTGGCTCCAAGCCTAAACGTATAGGCGCGCGAGCTGATCGAGCGGTGGCAGAATCAGCATCTTGATGACCTCTATGGCGATAATGGCCGCTAGCGGAGAGAGGTCGATGCCGCCTATGACGGGCACCACTTGGCGAAACGGCCTGAGCACCGGTTCGGTGAGGCTGTAGAGCAGGGCGGAGCTCGGGTGATGAGTGTTTGGCTGGACCCAAGAAAGCAACGCTTGAACGATGATGGCTACCAGGTAGAGGTTGAGCAGCATGCTCAGCAGTTCCGCGGGCGTGCGAATGATTATATACCCTAAGTGGGGCGTAACCCCGTGGACGGCCATGACCAAGGCGATCGCTACCATCTGCAGGATCACCATCAGCACCACACTGGACAGATCGATCCCGGCGAAACCCGGAATGACCCGACGCAAGGGCTTCAATGCCGGCTGGGTAACGCGGACCAGGAATTGCGAGATCGGATTGTAGAAGTCGGCCCGAACCCATTGCAGCAAAAAGCGCAGCAGCACTGCCAGAATGTAGAGGGTAAATAGGGTGTCAAGCAAAAAAGCAAGCGGGTTCGACAAGTAACTACTTGGCATTTACTGCTCTCCTAGAAGCCGTCCCAACTCACGGGCGCGATCCGTTGCCGTCTGTAAGGCCTTACGGAATAGCTCATGCAAACCGGCGTTTTCAAGCACGCGTGTAGCCGCCTGCGTCGTTCCACCAGGCGAGGTCACGCGCTGGCGCAGGCAGCCTGGATCCTCATCGCTCTCCAAAGCCATTCGCGCAGCCCCCAGTGCCGTCTCGAGCGTAAGCAAGCGTGCTGCCTGCGGCGGCAGACCGAGCTCGATCGCCACTTTCTCGAGAATCTCCATCAACAGGAAGAAGTACGCCGGACCGCTGCCGGATAGGGCCGTGACGATGTCGAGCAGCGACTCGTCATCCAGCCACTGAGTGATGCCGACGGCGCGCAGCAGCGATTCGGCCAGGTCGCGCTGACCCTGCGATACGTGCTCATTGGCGTACAACGCGGTGGCTCCAGCGCGTACCAGTGCCGGTGTATTGGGCATGGATCGGACTACCGGCACCTGGCCGCCGAGCCAACGGCTGATGTCTGCTTCGCGCACACCCGCGGCAATGGAGATTACCAGGCTCTGTTGTTTGCGCAATAGAGAACCTAAAGGTTCCAGCGCGGATTTGATGGTTTGGGGCTTGACCGCAAAGACAACTGCTTTGGCATCCAGGATGGCATCTCGATTATCGCCCTGGACGTTAATCCGGAAACGGCTGGCCAAGTCGGTGCGTTTTTCGGCATCGGGATCGGCGACGTGCACGCACTCTGCCGGGTAACCGTCGGCCATGAGGCCACCGATGAGGCTCTGCGCCATATTGCCGCCACCGATGAACGCGATTCTCTGCGCCGGCATCATGCCTCCTGTGCCTATTGTATGTCGAGACCGCCGCGGGCGCTGCTTCTCGGAGTCACCGGAGCTGTTGCAATGCTCGTGGGTCCCCCGGCGAGCGCCGCCTTTAGCGATGATGGCATGTTAACGTCATTTTCTCGCCCGTTCAGCACTGACAGGTACTCAGCCGTCGTCAGGCAGGCCGTTGGTCGGTTTTGAGCTCGATCAACTCCGTGAAACCAATCGCAGTTTGCAATCTCAGGCTTTGCTTTATTGGTAGCGCAGCGGACCGATGCGATGCCGCTCGAGGACGAGCTCGGTAAGCGTAGCGCTTGCCGAGCATTTCTTGGATCTTGGAGGTGGATTGCGTCGACGCGCTCTGCCCGGTTATCGCGGCCGCCCCGTTCGCCGCGGGGCGCTTGGGATAGGCTCCCGAGCGCTAGGCCGGGGCGTGATGTGCGGATGCGCTTCCCGATCAGCCGATTGATTAGACGAGGCCCTGTAGTGGATATCACCGACTTGCTCGCTTTCTCCGTCAAGAACAATGCTTCAGATCTGCATATTTCCGCTGGATTGCCACCGATGATACGCGTGGACGGGGATGTGCGCCGAATCAACCTGCCGCCGATGGAACACAAAGAAGTCCATCGCCTGATCTACGACATCATGAGTGACCGCCAGAGGAAGGATTTCGAGGATTCGTTTGAAACGGATTTTTCTTTCCAGATCAAAGGACTGGCAAGATTCCGTATCAATGCCTTCAACCACAACCGCGGTGCGGGCGCCGTCTTTCGCACCATTCCTTCCAATGTGCTCACGCTCGAAGAGCTCGGCGCGCCGGACATCTTCAAGACTGTAGCGGAGACCCCCCGCGGGCTGGTCCTGGTCACCGGTCCGACGGGGTCCGGCAAGTCCACTACCTTGGCGGCAATGGTCGATTACAAAAACGAGAACTATCATGAACATATTCTGACTATCGAGGATCCCATCGAATTCGTGCACGAATCCAAAAAATGCCTCGTCAACCAGCGCGAAGTGCACCGTGATACGCTTGGTTTTAACGAGGCGTTACGCTCGGCGCTGCGCGAGGATCCGGACGTGGTCCTGGTGGGCGAGCTGCGTGATCTCGAGACCATCCGCCTGGCCCTGACCGCGGCCGAGACCGGCCACCTCGTGTTCGGAACCCTGCATACCAGCTCGGCAGCCAAGACCATAGACCGAATCATCGATGTTTTCCCCGCGGCCGAGAAGTCGATGGTGCGCTCCATGCTATCCGAATCCTTGCGCGCCGTGATCTCGCAAACGCTGCTGAAGAAGCTTGGCGGCGGCCGGATCGCGGCGCACGAGATCATGATCGGCACCCCGGCGATCCGTAACCTGGTGCGCGAAGATAAGATCGCGCAGATGTATTCGGCCATTCAGACCGGACAGGCCGCCGGAATGCAGACCCTCGACCAATGTCTGCAGCAGTTGCTGCGCAAGAGCCTCATAACCAAGCAGGATGCCCGCGCCAAGGCGGTCAACAAGGATACGTTCGCATAAGCGCGGCGGCGCGCGCACGCGATTGAGGGGGATAGAAATGGACTTCAATGCCTTGCTCGACCTGATGGTCGAGAAGAAGGGATCCGATCTGTTCATCACGGCTGGCGCGGCGCCGAGCATGAAGGTGGCGGGTCGGATCATGCCCGTGACCAAGACGCCGCTGAGTGCCGAGCAGGCGCGCCAGATCGTGCTCTCGGTCATGACGGAGCGCCAGCGTGTCGAATTCGACGAATCTCGGGAGTGCAATTTTGCCCTGAGCGCCAAGGGCCTCGGGCGCTTTCGGGTCAGCGCTTTTTATCAGCGCAACAACGCCGGAATGGTGCTGCGGCGGATCGAGACGCGCATTCCCACCATTGAAGAGCTGCGCCTGCCGCCGATTCTGCGAGAGCTCGCCATGACCAAGCGGGGCATGATCATTTTCGTTGGCGCCACGGGTACCGGCAAGTCCACCTCGCTCGCATCCATGATCGGCTTTCGCAATGAGAACAGCACCGGCCATATCGTAATCATCGAAGATCCGATCGAGTACACGCATCACCACCGTAGCTGCATCGTCACGCAGCGCGAGGTCGGCGTCGATACCGCTTCGTTTGAGGTGGCGCTCAAGAATACGCTGCGCCAAGCGCCCGATGTGATTCTCATTGGCGAGATCCGCACCCGCGAGACCATGGATTACGCGATTGCCTTCGCCGAGACCGGGCATCTCTGCCTCGCGACCCTGCACGCCAATAACGCCAACCAAGCGATGGATCGCATCATCAACTTCTTTCCAGCAGACCGACATCGGCAACTGTTCACCGATCTCTCGCTCAATCTAAAGGGCGTGATTGCCCAGCAGCTTATCCCCACCCCGGACGGCAAAGGGCGGGTGCCCGCCATCGAGGTTCTCATCGGAACACCGCTCGTCTCCGACAAGATCGCCCAAGGCGAGGTCCATGAGCTCAAGGAGATCATGAAACGCTCCGGCGAGCAGGGAATGCAGAGCTTCGATCAGCACTTATACGAGCTCCACGCGCAGGGGCAGATCACCTATGAGGACGCGCTGCGCTACGCCGATTCGGCTAACGAGGTGCGCTTGATGGCCAAGTTGGCCGAGGGCAGCAGCCGGGAGCAATTGGACCAGACCACGAAGGGCATGCACTTGGTAATAGATGACGATCGTTAAACCTCATGGCGTGCATTGGAGCCGAAGAAGTACGCTGCGGGCCACTTAGCCCGCGCCGCTTTCCAACGCCGCCTTCATGCCTTCCAGCTCCGCCCAGCGCTCGAGCGCCTGGTCGAGCTGCGCCTGCTCGGCGCCGAGCTCCGCCAGGACGGCCTGGATGGTGGCCTGGGGCTCGTCATAGAACGCGGGTTCGCCAATGCGTGCCTGTAGAGTCGTAACCGTTGCCTCCATGGCGTCGATCCGCCCGGGCAGATGATCGAGCTCGCGCTGGAGCTTATAGCCGAGCTTGCGGGGCTTGCGCCTGTTCTCCGAGCGCTCGGCGGCCGTCGTTGATGCGCCGGCGCGGGTGGTCGGCCGCGGTTGCGGCGTATCGGCCTGGGCCAGAGTCCGGCCCTGGCGGAGCCAGTCACTGTAGCCGCCGACATACTCCCGCAAGCGGCCGCCGCCTTCAAACGCCACTGTGCTGGTTACGACGTGGTCCACGAAGGTGCGATCGTGGCTCACCAGAAGGAGCGTCCCGGGGTACTCCACCAGCCGCTGCTCCAATACCTCGAGCATTTCGATGTCAAGGTCGTTGGTCGGCTCATCGAGCACCAGCAAGTTGGCCGGGCGCGTGAATAGCTTGGCGAGAATGATTCGGTTGCGCTCGCCGCCGGAGAGCGCGCGCACGGGTTGGCGGGCGCGCTGGGCACTGAACAGGAAATCCTGCAAGTAACTTATGATGTGGCGATCCTTGCCGTTTATGCGCACCTGATCACGGCCCTCGCCGACGTTCTCGGCCACCGTCTTCTCCGGGTCCAGCATGGCGCGTAGCTGGTCGAAATAGGCAATCTCGAGATTGGTGCCGAGCTGCACGCGACCGCGGTCGGGGTTGATCTCGCCGATCAGGATGCGCAGCAGGGTTGTCTTGCCGACGCCGTTGTTGCCGATGAGACCGATGCGGTCGCCGCGCATGATGCGAATGGAGAAATCCTCGATCAGCGTGTGTCCTTGGTAGCCGTGGCAGACGTGGTGCGCCTCGATCACCTTGCGCCCGGACTGATCTCCCCGCTCCAGCTCCACGCGGGCCTTACCCTGTGAGCTCAGGCGCGCGGCGCGCGTCTCGCGCATGGCCTTGAGCGCGCGCACGCGGCCCATGTTGCGTGTTCGCCGCGCCTTGATGCCCTGGCGTATCCAGGCCTCTTCCTGGGCCAGCTTGTGGTCGAAGAGCGCATTTTGCCGTTCCTGCGCTTGCAGCCACTGCTCCTTATGCTCGAGGAAGGCGTCGTAATCCCCGGGCCCACTCGTCAGCTCGCCCCGGTCCAGTTCGACGATGCGTGTGGCGAGCTTCTGCAGCAACGCGCGATCGTGGGTGATGAACAGCACCGCGCCAGGGAATACCCGCACCATCTGCTCCAGCCATTCGATGGTGCTGATATCGAGATGGTTGGTGGGTTCATCCAGCAGCAGCAGCTCCGGTTTGGATACCAGCGTCTTACCCAGCGCCACGCGCCGGCGCCAACCGCCCGAGAGCGTTTCCATGCGCTTGGCGCCCGGCAGTCCCAGTTGGCTGATGAGAGTATCCACCTGCTGATCCACATGCCAGCCGCCATGGACCTCGAGCCGGTGCTGTAGCGCCTCGAGCTCGCGCAGCCCGCTGGCGCCGAGATCGGTCGCCGCGCGTGCATGGTAGGCATCTACCAGCGCCTGGATCTCCGCCATGCCTGATTTGATTACCTCGCGCACCGTGCGCGCATCTCCCGGCGGCAGGTCTTGTTCGAGTTGGCTGATGCGGATGCCGCCGCGGCACTGGATGCGCCCGCTGTCGGGTTGCAGCTCGGCGGTAATCAACTTGAGCAGGGAGGATTTGCCGGCACCGTTGCGCCCGATCAGGCAGACGCGCTCACCGGTATCGATGGCGAAATCGGCGGCGCGCAGCAAGGGCGTGTCGCCGAGCTCGAGTGAGACCTTGTCGAAGCGGATTAGATTCACGGTGTACCATTGATCTTAGTCGGGGCGAATGAATCATTATTGGGGATCTCGAATAACCCCAGAATTTGGTCATTCCGGCGCAGGCCGGAATCTATCTAAATCTTGCTAGCAAGAATATGGATCCCGGCCTTCGCCGGGATGACGGCATGGGACGAGGTTTCTCCAGGTTCCCAATTATATAGGGTGTTGGTAAGGGCACGACCTATAATCTGGCATTCCATCTATGCCGGCGGCCCAAATCATGCGCTCCAATTTAACCATGCCCACGCGGCGCTCTGAACCGAGGAGGATTCGCGATGGGGAGTGCCCCACGGGCCGATTGGCAACAGCACACGACCGGCAATGGACAGTGCGGACGCTGCCCCGGGGGGCTTCCTTATCCGTGTCCGTGCGGAAGCTGGGTGCACGGGGAGTTACTGGACATCCCCGGTAATGGTTTGATCCAGCTCATGCGCTGCGAGCGCTGCGAGGGGCTTGCGGACCCCTGAGGCGGAGCAGCCGGTAGTTCGGACCTATCTCAAAGGATTCGGAACGGCGGCGATCCAACCAGCGCGGCGCACGCCATCCCGGCCTGCGGGGCGTTTCTTCATCCTTTCCCGTCGATTAGTTGGCAGTCAATCTTGATTGGCTTGACCTGGATGAGCTTCAATGCCTGGGTGATCGACTCCGGTATTGCGGCGTCAACCTGTGCACGCTCTCTCGAGGCATCGGTGCAACCGACAAACGCCAGCCCTGCCGCAGCTATCAGCATGCAGCCAATGTTCATTACGGCGTTCTGCGTTTGAAGCTCAACCGTGATCGCCCGATGCCGAATCATGGCTGTCAGGCCCATCCCCATCATAACTTGACGGTGGCAATCCTGGTAGCTGCCTGTTAGGAGCACATAGACTGTCCGGACATGAAACTTTGGCCAATCCCTTGCCGCCGCGATGATGCGGTTCGTTCCTCACCGCATCCTACAAAACCGCAGTTCACATCGTTATCCCGTCATGGCCCGGCTCAATCGATAGCGGGCGTTTCAAGATCGAAGCGCAGGACCAACGCATCTTCCCGGCCATGCTGGCTCGGATAGTAATTGCGCCGCCGCCCCACGATGTGAAAACCAACGCTGCCGTAGAGGTACACGGCCGCGGCGTTTGACGGGCGTACTTCTAGAAATATCGCCTTCGCGCCAAACCGGGCCGCCTGGCGCAGCGTGCGCTGCAACAGACTTCTGCCGAAGCCTCGGTTTTGCCATTTCGGGCCGACCGCGATATTGAGTATATGGGCTTCGCCGGCGCCGTAGCGCAGCACGACATAACCCACGATCTGATTTGCGCAAACGTATACACAGCAATCGTAGCCCACGCGCAGGCAGTCTCTGAAAATGCCGAGAGTCCAGGGAAAGTTGTAGGCGGCGTGCTCGATGGTGGCAATCTCGTTGAGGTCGCCCTCGTGCATTGGCCGGATTAGGGAGAGAAATTCGCGGGGCTCAGCGCTCATGGGCCGACTCCTATGGCCGCGGTGGATCCTCATCGCGCAGGCGCGCACGGATATGCTCGAGGTCTTGCCAGGCCTTGAACTTGTCCGCGGGGCTGCGCAGCAAATAGGCCGGGTGGTAGGTCACCCGCAACGGCGTCGAGCGCGGGCCATAGCAATGCCAGTCGCCCCGCAGTCGACCTAGCGACTGGGTGGTCTTGAGCAGATTTTGTGCTGCAATCCGGCCGAGCGCGAGGATCAAGCGCGGCGAAACCAGCTCAAGCTGACGCCATAGATAAGGCTCACAGGCGGCCACCTCGTCCGGGCGTGGATCACGGTTGTTCGGAGGCCGCGATTTCAACACATTGGTGATGTAGACACTCTCGCGTGCAAGGCCGATTGCGCGCAGCATTTCATCGAGCAGCTTGCCGGCGCGGCCGACGAAGGGCTCGCCCCTGCGATCCTCCTCGGCACCAGGTGCCTCACCAACCAGCATCAATTGTGCCCGCGGGTTGCCAACGCCGAACACCCCCTGGGCTCGGCCCTGATGCAGAGCGCAACGCTCGCAATGCAGTACCCGCTCGCGCAATGCCTCCCAAGGCAGGTCCGCGATCTCGGCCTTTGCGTGCTCTTGCGCCATGGACGGTGGAGGAGGCTCTTCAGTCGAGCACGGCGGGCCGGCCTCATTATCGGCGAGCGCTTGTTCGGCAGCGCCGCGCCGGCGCCGAACCCAGACGTCGATGCCCATACGCTCGAGGTATCGGAGCTGAGATGAACCAGAAGCTAAATCGTGCGTCTTCATGGTCGTGCCCGCAAGTGTCGAAGCTCAGCGCTGCCGAAGTTCTCAAGCTAAACAAGCTAACATTATAACGCGAACGAGGCTTCGCCTCAGACCGACGCGCCGCAAAGGGGGCGAGCCGAGGCTAAGAAGGGTAGGGCGCATGCAAGAGATCCATAGCGACGGTGCACTATGGATACGGCAAGCGATGCAGGCGGCGAAACTCACGCGTACGCCAGAAATCCCGGATCGGGCGCTTTATAGGCGCGAAGAATCTGGGCCAACGCGCTCAGCGCTTCATGTACTCGAAGAATTCCTGATTCGTCTTGGTGTCCTTGAGCTTATCCAGCAGGAACTCGATTGCTGCCAGCTCGTCCATCGGATGCAGCAGCTTGCGAAGAATCCAGGCCTTCTGTAATTCGTCAGGTCCCATGAGAAGCTCTTCACGCCGGGTTCCGGAGCGATTGATGTTGATGGATGGATAGATACGTTTCTCCGAGATGCGCCGATCCAAGTGGAGCTCCATGTTGCCGGTACCCTTGAACTCCTCGTAGATGACATCGTCCATGCGGGAGCCCGTTTCCACCAGAGCGGTCGCGATGATGGTCAGCGATCCGCCTTCCTCGATGTTGCGGGCGGCTCCGAAGAATCGTTTCGGCCGATGCAGCGCGTTGGCATCCACGCCACCGGTCAGCACTTTGCCCGACGAGGGCACGACCGTATTATAGGCTCGCGCCAGGCGAGTAATGGAGTCGAGCAGGATCACGACATCCTGCTTGTGCTCGACCAGGCGCTTGGCCTTTTCAATCACCATCTCGGCAACTTGCACGTGTCGGCTTGCGGGCTCGTCGAAGGTCGATGACACCACCTCGCCTCGAACCGAGCGCTGCATTTCCGTGACCTCCTCGGGGCGCTCGTCGATGAGCAGGACGATCACGTAGCACTCGGGGAAGTTGGCCGTGATGGACTGGGCGATGTTCTGCAACATCATCGTCTTGCCCGCCTTCGGTGGCGAGACGATGAGGCCGCGTTGCCCCTTGCCTATGGGCGCGACCAAATCGATGATCCGCGCCGTGAGGTCCTCGGTGCTGCCATTGCCGCGCTCCATCTTGAGCCGTACCTTGGCGAACAACGGCGTCAGGTTTTCGAAGAGAACCTTGTGGCGCGCGGTCTCCGGCTTCTCGAAATTGATTTCGTTGACCTTCAGCAGCGCGAAGTAGCGCTCGCCTTCCTTTGGGGGGCGAATCTTTCCTGCCACCGTATCGCCGGTGCGCAAGCTGAAGCGCCGAATCTGACTGGGAGAGACATAAATATCGTCCGGTCCGGCCATGTAGGAGCTATCGGCGGAGCGCAGGAAGCCAAAGCCGTCCTGGAGGATTTCCAGAACCCCGTCGCCCCAGATATCTTCACCTTTTTTCGCTTGCGCCTTGAGTATAGAGAAGATGACATCCTGCTTGCGCGACCGCGCCATTCCCTCGATTCCGAGTGATTGGGCAATCTCCACGAGCTCAGTGGCGGGTTTCTGCTTAAGTTCCGTGAGGTTCATCATTTAGTGCTTCATGGATGGTTGGGTAGGTCTAAACCTTGCGCAGGGGGATCCAAGCCCTTGCGCCGGTCTCTTGGCGCGTTGCAGCGCCCTAGGGATTTAGCGGCCGCAATTCCAGTGGGTATACCCCACGTGCACGGCAAATTCGTGAACGGTTTCGGTTATTCTGGAACGAAGAGAGCGGCCCAGATAGGCCGCCCTGACGGAATCAGAGGTTGCTATCGAGGAACGCAGTGAGCTGGGACTTCGAAAGCGCGCCTACTTTGGTTGCCTCAACCGCGCCGTTCTTGAACAGCATCAATGTCGGAATCCCCCGAATGCCGTATTTCGGAGGCGTTTCGGGGTTGTCGTCGATATTCAGTTTGATCACCTTCAGCCTGCCCGCGTACGCCTCGGCCACCTCTTCGAGAATGGGAGCGATCATTTTGCACGGACCACACCATTCGGCCCAGTAATCCACCAGGACAGGCTCAGCGGCCCGCAATACCTCTAGTTCGAAGGTTTCGTCCGAGGCGTGGACGATATTTCCGCTCACGGTTTATAACCTCCAGAATGCTGCCTTTGGGAGAGGTTGAGTGTTCTCTAATTTTCTCGACTTGGGGCGAGAGCGACTGGCTGTAGCGGGGGCTTCGGGGATGCGCAGGGCTGACCGCGCATACTATTTGCAGGAACTTTAGCGAGGTTCCCAATTCATGTCAACGCCTATGTTAGGCATGTGTACAATAGCCAAGTCGCGGGCTGGAGCTCAAGGCGTGCCACACAAACCGATCACCCTACAGCGGCGCATCGTCGCACGCTCCCGCCTGTTTCAGGTCGAGGCGGTGAGCTTACGCTTTGCCAATGGCGTCGAAGTCGAGTATGAGCGGCTCACGCCGGGCGGCGGCTCGGCCGGGGCGGTATTGATCGTGCCCGTCCTCGATGATGACACGGTGCTTCTGGTGCGCGAATACGCTGCTGGGACGGATCGCTACGAGCTCGGATTGCCCAAGGGCCGGGTTGAGCACGGCGAGGAGCCGCTCGCGGCGGCCGCTCGTGAGCTGCGTGAGGAAGTAGGTTATGCGGCGCGGCGGTTGACTCCATTGCGGCGGGTGACGCTCGCGCCCGGCTACCTCTCGCATCAGACGCAGTTGGTGCTGGCCGAGGAGCTCTATCCGGCGCGCCTCGAGGGCGATGAACCGGAAGCCCTCGAAGTAGTATCCTGGCCTTTGTCTGACCTAACAGGCCTGCTTGCCCGCGAAGAGTTGACCGAGGCGCGATCCATCGCCGCTCTTTTCATGGTCCGGGAATATCGTTCGAGCTAGAGTCTGGAGATCTGAACAGCATGGATGTCGAAAACCACACGCCATTGATCGAGCCCCTCGTTGCCCTGGTCGAGGAAGCGGGCGAGCGCATCATGCGGGTCTATCAGCGCGACTTCGCCGTGGAGACCAAGACGGACAAGTCCCCTTTAACCGATGCCGATCGCTCCTCCCATGACCATATACTCGAGCGGCTGCGGGAGCTGACGCCAGCCTTGCCGGTATTATCCGAGGAAGGCGGCCTTCCCAATTACGACAGCCGCCGGCAATGGCCACGCTATTGGCTGGTGGATCCGCTGGACGGCACCAGGGAGTTCGTCAAAAAAAATGGCGAGTTCACGGTCAATATTGCGTTGGTGGAACGAGGACAGCCCGTACTCGGCATCGTCCACGCCCCGGTGCGCAAGACCACCTACCTCGGCGACCGCGACCATGGCGCCTTGCGTATAGTTGACGGGGCGCGCACGCCGATTCGCACGCGCAGGCTGCCGAGCGGCCCGCTGATGGTGGTGGTCAGCCGATCGCATCGCGGCGCGGCCGTAGACCGGCTACTCGAGCGTCTGCCGGCGCATGAGACCCTGTCGGTGGGCAGCTCGCTCAAGTTCTGCCTGGTTGCGGAAGGCAAGGCGGATCTTTATCCGCGCTTCGGCCCGACCTCTGAGTGGGACACGGCGGCCGCCCAATGCGTGGTGGAAGCCGCCGGCGGCCGGGTAACCCGGGTCGACCTCTCTGCGCTCAGGTATAACAGCAAGGAATCGTTGCTGAATCCGGATTTTCTTGTCCTTGGGGATCCGGGTCATGGCTGGGGAGGGTATTTGCACGGGTTCGATGTGCAAGAGCGCTAACTCTCCCCCTCCCGCAACAACCGCATGGGCGAGACCCGATAGTAGCGCCGCGCGCCCCAATCGCCGGCCAGCAAGACTACGACGAGCCCGACTACACCTCCGCTCAGGATCGCTAACGGCTGCACCGGGTAATCAAGATCGAATAGCCCGGCGGCGATGACAGCGCCCGCCAAGGTTGCCACCCCTCCCGCAAGCAGGCCGGCGCTCGCGCCGATCAGCGCCAGTTCGGCGCGCAGCAAAGTGCGCACCCGCCGCCGGGTCGCGCCCAGCGCCCGCAACAGCGAGGTCTCGAATCGCCGCTCCGCACCGGTGATCTGCAGCGCCGCCAGCAGCACAACCACTCCTGCGACGAGGGTCAGCGCCGCCATCAGCTCCACCACCCGGCTGCCCTGGTCGATGATCGTGCTCACGATGCGCAAGATGCTGCCCACGTCGATCACCGTCACGCCGGGGTAGCGTCGCACCAGCTCGGCCATCACCGCTTCGCGCCCCGGCGGCAGGCGAAAGCTGGTGATCCAGGTGGTCGGGAAATCCGCCAGCAGCGAGCGCGTGCCGATCACGAAGAAATTAGCATTGAAGCTGTCCCACTCCACATGGCGCAGACTGGCCACCGGCGCGCTCACCCGCTGCCCCGCCACCTCAAAGGTGAGTCGGTCGCCGACCTCGATGCCGAGCGTCTCGGCGATACCCTCTTCCACCGACCATGCGGGCGCCGGCGCCTCGTCCCGCCACCAATGTCCAGCGACGATGTGGTTGCCGCGCTGTAGCTCGGAGGTCCAGGTCATATTGAACACCCGGCGCAGGAAGTGCCGTGCCTGCGGATCCTGATAGCTCTCGGGTGTGAGCTTGGTGCCGTTGCGGGCCGCGAGCCGGCCCCGGACTATCGGATAGAAGTCGGGATTGACACCGAGGCGCTCGGCGAGCAGCCGTCGCACCCCTGCCACCTCCCGCGGCTGAATATTGACCAGGAAATGGTTCGGGGCATCGGGCGGTATAGTCTCGCGCCAGGCGGCGAGCAGGTCCTGGCGCACCACCACCAGCAGGAACAGCGCCATGAGTCCGCAGCCGATGGCCACCATCTGTACCACCGCCGTCCACGGCCGCCGTGTCAGCCCCGAGAGCCACAGCAGATGAGTGCTACCGGCGCGGCGATACCAGTGGCGGGCGAGCCACACCAGAGCCCAGGCCGCAAGTGCCATCACCGCGACCGTCCCGGCAAGCGCGCCGAAGACATAGAGCACCAGGCGCACGTCGCCGGCCTGCCAGTACATCAGCGCCAAGATCACCGCCAACGCCACCGCCAGCGGTAGCTGTCCGCGCAGCACGTTGGCGCCCAGATCCCCGCGCAGCACCCGCATGGGCGTCACTTTGCGCAACCGCAGCAAGGTCGGCAGCGCAAAGCCGGCCAGTGCCGCGGCCGCTGTCAGCCAACCCACCGCGAGCGGGCGCAAGCCCGGCGGGGGCAGCTCGCGTGCGAAGAGCTCGGTGATGAAGGAGAGCATCAGCGCGTGCAGAGCGAAACCGCCCGCGGCGCCGAGAGCGCCGCCGATCAGCGCCAGCCAGGCGAGCTTACAGGCCAACAACCCCGCCATTCGGCCCCGGGTCGCCCCGAGGCAACGCATCACCGCTACGCCGGTGAGCTGGCGCGCGGCGTAGTGACGCACGGTGAGCAACACCGCCGCGCCTGCCACGATCACGGTGAGCAGGGCGGCGAGACCCAGAAAGCGCCGTGCCCGCTCGATGGCCTCGATGACGCCGGGGCGCGCCTCGGTTGGGCTGCGGATCTCTACACCGGCGCCGGCGCGCGCCCGAATCTCGGCGCTCACTCGCGCGAGCGCGGCATCGCCACCGGCAAGCAGCAGCTCGTAGCGCACTCGACTCGCCGGGTGGATGAGATCGGTCGCCGGCAGGTCCGCCCGGTTCATCATCACGCGCGGGGCGAGGTTGAACAGGAGGCCACCGCGATCGGGCTCTAAGGTCACGAGCCGCGCAATGCGCAGCCGCGCGCGCCCCAAGCGCAGGGTGTCGCCCACGGCGAGATCCAGCAGTGTGAGCAGCCGCGGCTCCACCCATACCGTGCCTGGCTTTGGCGTGCCCGTCGCGGCGCGCTCGGGAGCAGCGCGGGCATCCCGTGCCAGTAATCGGCCGCGCAGCGGATATTCGGCTGTTACGGCCTTGACGGCCACCAACCGGGTGCGCTCCCCGACCAGCACGACGCTGGCAAACTCGGTGGTTCGGGCGGTCGCGAGCCCCGCATCGCGGGCTAGACGCAACCAAGCCCGCGGGATAGGCTCGCTGCTGCGCACCAGGCGGTCGGCCGCGAGCAGATTCGCCGCCTGGCCGGTCGTCGCGGCCCCCACCCGGTCGGCCAACCAGGACACCGAGGTAACTGACGTTACCGCCACCACCACCGCGAGCAACAAAAGGCGCAGCTCGCCGGCGCGCCAGTCCCGCCACAGGAGCCGCAGCGAGAGCGCGAGAACATTCATTGCGCCTCCCGCAGCCGGCCCGCATCGAGCTGGAGCACCCGATGGCAGCGGCCGGCGAGCGCCATGTCATGGGTCACCAGCACCAGCGTGGTACCGGCTTCGGCGTTGAGCCTGAACAGCAGCTTTATCACTCGCTCGCCGGTAGCCTGATCCAAATTGCCCGTGGGCTCGTCGGCGAACAGCACCGCCGGTGCGCCGACGAAGGCGCGCGCAATTGCCACGCGCTGTTGCTCACCGCCCGAGAGTTGGGCGGGGTAGTGGTGGCGCCGCGCGGCGAGCCCCACCCGCTCCAGCGCGGCCTCGGCATTGCGCCGCGCCGCGCCCGCGCCCGCGAGCTCCTCCGGCAACATTACGTTCTCGAGCGCCGTCAAGCCCGGCAATAGGTGGAAGGCCTGAAAGACGAAGCCTACCCGGCCTGCGCGCGCCCGTGACCGGCCGTCTTCATCCAGCGCGGTGAGATCAATACCGTCGAGGAACACGTGCCCGCGGCTTGGTACATCAAGCCCGGCAAGCAGTCCCAAAAGCGTCGATTTACCGCTGCCCGAGGCGCCGAAAATCGCAATGGCATCGCCGCGCGCAATGCTAAGATGCAGATCGTCGAACAGCGTTATCTCGCCGTCTGGGCCATTGAAGCGCATGGCGAGCGCCTCGGCGGCGAGCAGCGTTTCCTGGGGGTTAAACA
>JAKDMQ010000227.1 GCA_030452265.1 Nitrococcus sp. | reverse complement strand
GGGGGGGGGAAAGGGCTTTTGTTGTGGGGGCACGGGCGGGCGCCTCGGGCTCGGCAGCCGCATTGTTGCTTGCCGGCTGCGCCCAATTGGGGGTCGAGAAGCCAACCTCACGCCCGCCGTCGTCCGCTGCGCATGCCAAGGTCCAATACCCAGCGGATAGCTCATCGGCGAGCGAGGCGCTCACCATCGCCACCACGTCGGCGCCGACGGCGCCCAGCGCCCCCACCGATCTCTGGGCGCGTATCCGGCACGGTTTCGAGTTGCCCGAGGCGGAGGATCAGCCGCTCGTTCTGCACGATATCGAATACTTCACCGGTCGGCAGCGCTACTTGGATCGTATCGCCGAGCGCGCACGGCCCTACCTATCCTATATCGTGCAGGCGCTGCAAGAGCGCGGCATGCCGATGGAAATCGCGCTGCTGCCGATCGTCGAGAGCGCCTTTCGCCCTTTTGCCTATTCGGCCGGTCAGGCCGCGGGTATCTGGCAGTTCATTCCGACCACGGCGGAATACTACGGTTTGAAACAGAACTGGTGGTACGACGGCCGGCGTGATGTGATTGCCGCGACCCGAGCCGCGCTTGACTACCTGCAGCGGCTCAATGAGCTATTCCACGGCGATTGGCTACTGACTATCGCCGCCTACAACGCAGGCGAGGGTACTGTCCTGCGGGCGATCAAACACAATGCCGCCCAAGGCCGACAAACGGGTTTCTGGCACCTCAACCTGCCGAGTGAAACCGAAGCGTATGTCCCGCGGTTGCTCGCGTTGCGCAGCCTCATCGCTACGCCGGCAGCCTATGGCCTGAAGCTGCCGCCGATACCGAACGAGATCCCGATTGCGGTGGTGGAAATTCGCTCTCAGATCGACCTGGCACTCGCGGCCCGGCTCGCTGGTATCACGGTTACCGAGCTTGTTCGGCTCAACCCCGGCTATAACCGTTGGGCCACAGCGCCGAATGGACCGCATCGCCTGGTGTTGCCGGTGGATCGGGTGGCACGGTTCAGGGAAGGGCTTGCGGCTATCCCGCCAGAGGCGCGCGTGCACTGGCGGCGGCATCAGGTGGTGGCCGGTGATACCCTCAGCGGCCTCGCACGGCGCTACGGTACCACGCTCGCTGCCCTGAAGGGGGCAAACGCGCTGCGCAGCAGCCTTATCCGAACGGGCAGCTACCTGATCGTACCGTTACCGCGCGGTCCCGCGAGCGCTGAAGCCTTGACAAACTGGCAGCGCTACGCCGTAGATCACGACCTGACGTATGTCGTGCGGCGTGGGGATAGCCTGTGGTCGATCGCCCGCGCGCATCGCAGCACGGTAAGCCGCCTCTGCCGTCTGAACCAAATTGCAGCGGGAGCGATACTCCACCCCGGGCAGGAGCTTATCCTGCGCCCGCCACAACCCATCTCCCTCGCCATTGCCGGTCTGCAACCGGATGGGATGATCCAAGCGGTCCGCTATACGGTTCAACAGGGTGATTCGCTCTATCAGATCGCCCGTCGCTTCAACGTGACCATCAGCGATTTGCGGCGGTGGAACGATCTGACAAAAGGCGAATATCTGCAGCCCGGTCAGGAGCTCCAATTGCGGGTCGACGTCACCCACGTCGGTGGCTGATGGCCCGCTTTTTCAAGCGGCTCCGCGGCTTCCACAAGCAACGCTCAACGCATTCCGGCGACAGTTTGCGGATTATCCGGGAGCGTTATATTGAGCTCGAGCACTTCACAGTCGCCGTCCTGATCCAGCTGCATGCGCACCGCGTTGCGATCGACCGCGATATACTTTCGCACGACCGCCAATAGCTCATCTTGTAGCATGGGTAGATAGTCTGGTCCCCCGGCGCACTGTAGGCGCTCCCGGGCCACGATAATCTGCAGCCGTTCCTTGGCAACCGATGCACTCTGCTTGCGCTGGGCGCGGAAATAGCTCAAGAAATTCATGCGCTAGAGCCTCCAAAGAGCCATCCGAACAGGCCCTTCTTTTCGGTGAGGAAGCGATGCTCGCGTTCCTCCCCGAGGAAGCGTGCCACCGCATCCTGATACGCCTGACCGGCATTGGAGCGAGCTTCCAGAATGACCGGCATGCCTGAGTTGGAGGCGTTGAGCACCGCCGTCGACTCCGGAATCACACCAAGTAGCTCGATGGCGAGGATCTCCTGAACGTCCTCGACGCTGAGCATTTCACCCCGGCCCACCCTTGACGGCGCATACCGAGTCACCAGCAAACGCTCTCGTACCGACGGCTCGCCACGCTCGGCACGCCGTGTCTTGCTGGCCAGCAACCCGAGCACGCGGTCGGAATCCCGCACCGAAGAGACTTCCGGGTTCGTCACCACAATGGCTTCGTCGGCGAAATACATCGCAAGGTAGGCACCCCGCTCGATGCCCGCCGGCGAGTCACAGACGATGTAATCGAACTCCTCGCTGAGCTCGTCCAACACCCGCTCTACCCCCTCCGTGGTAAGCGCATCCTTATCGCGCGTTTGCGACGCCGGAAGAATAAACAGCCCCGGGGTGCGCTTATCTTTGATCAGCGCCTGCTTGAGCGTCGCCTCCCCATTGATGACGTTGATAAAATCGTAGACCACTCGACGCTCGCAACCCATGATCAGATCCAGGCTGCGCAATCCCACATCGAAATCAATCACAGCCGTTCGCCTGCCGGCGCTCGCCAGTCCGGCCGCGAAATTAGCGCTGGTGGTGGTTTTCCCAACGCCACCTTTACCGGAAGTCACGACGATGATTCTCGTCACCTTGTCTACCTCCCCCCGAAGATTCGGTGGCTATATTAGGGGCCCGTTGGCGCTCACCACGACGCCGTGGTGAACGTCAACGGGCCCTGGCCTTTGCTCATACCACGAGCGACCCCGGCAGGATCGCCCCTTACCAACCCGGCTCTAGCGTTTTCAGCTACCCTAGATGCCCCAACGGGGCAATATACAGAGAATCGCCGCGCAGGAAGATCTGCACTTGGCGGCCGCGCTCGGCCTCGCCGATCTGCTCGCTTACCTGATAGTGCCCGGCGATGGCGATCAGCTCCGCATTCAAGCTTTGGCAGAAGATGCGGGCCTCGGTATTGCCCTGAACACCGGCCAAGGCTCGGCCCCGCAATGCGCCATAGACATGGATATTACCGTCGGCCAATACCTCCGCGCCCGGGCTAACCGATGAGACGACGATCAAATCTCCGCCGCGGGCATAGACCTGCTGGCCGGAGCGTACCGGATGGCGCACGATACGCCCCGATACCGACTCCGCTTCCGGGCGCGGAGGGGGCTCGTCATGGCGCGGTAGGTCAGGCCCGTCCGCGAGCTGGCGCAGAACACCCAGCCCCGTCTCGGCAGCAAGCCGATCGAGATCCTCTCCCTCGCCTCTGAGCGCGATAGGCACCAGCGCTCTGCGGCGCAGCTCCACGAGCAACGAGGCGAGCCGCGATGCCGAGAGCTCCGCGGCAACCGGCTGAGGGTCGAGCACGAGCGGCAGTGCACGCAGCAGATCGGGCGCCGCGGCCATCCGGGCATCGAGCTGCCTGAGAAGGGTATCGATGTCGGTGGTGCTCAGACGCAGCACCGTTAATGTCACCATCCGGCCTTTCAGCTCGAAAGTAGCCGGGCGTGATTCAGAGGTTGTTTGCAGGGCCATGCGCTTTCCTTGGCCTGTTCAAAATATGCCAGCGCCCGCTGGGCGATTTCCCCTCCCGCCCGAGCGGAAGGTGCCCTATGTCCTTATATCGCGACCATCGGTCAGTCGCAAGCGTAACGCGCACTTAATAGCTCGTTGAGGCGCTGGACGAATGCGGAAGGATCCTCCAACTGCCCGCCTTCATTGAGCACCGCCTGCTCGAAGAGCAACAGCGCCCAATCCTCGAAGCGGCCATTGTCCTCACCCTCGTTGAGCCGGTGGACGATCTCGTGCTGTGGATTGATTTCCAGGACCGGGTTACCCTGGGGCAGCGGCTGACCGGCGGAGCGCAGCATACGCATCACACCGGCGCCAAGCTCGTGCTCGCCCACCACCAGACAGGCGGGCGAATCCGTCAATCGATGACTCACGCGCACATCGGAGACTCTCTCACCAAGCTTCTCGCGCAGCCGCTCAACGAGCTGCTTGTGCGCCTCCTGGGCCTGTTGCAGCGCCGCCTTGCTCTCGGCATCCTCCAACCCCCCCAGGTCAAGCTCGCCCTTGGCGACTGAATGCAGCGGTTTGCCCTTGTACTCGAGCAGATACGTCACCACCCATTCGTCCACGGGTTCGTGGAGCAACAACACCTCCAGCCCCTTCTTGTTGAAGACCTCGAGGTGCGGGCTCTTGCGCGCACCGCTCAAGGTTTCCGCGGTCACGTAGTAAATCGCCTTCTGCTCTGGCTGCATGCGCTTGATGTAATCATCCAATGAAACCGTAGCTTGCTCGCTCGCACCGTGGGTCGACCAGAAGCGCGATAGGCCCGCGATGCGCTCGCGATTGCCGGTATCCTCCACCACGCCCTCCTTTAGCACGGTGCCGAAGCGCGACCAGAACTCGAGATAACCCTTTAGCTCGTTGTGCGACATCTTCTCTAGCCGCTCCAGAATCCGCTTGACCGAGGCGGCACGAATGGTATCGATCAAGCGATTGTGCTGAAGCAGCTCGCGCGAGACGTTTAACGGCAGATCGTCGGTGTCGACTATGCCCCGCACGAAGCGCAGATAACGCGGCATCAGATGCTTGGCGTCCTCCATGACGAACACTCGGCGCACGTAGAGCTTCACCCCGCGAGTCTGTTCCCGCGCATAGAGATCCATCGGGCGCAAGCTAGGAATGTAGAGTAGGGCCGTATAGGCGTGGGTGCCCTCGACTTTGTAGTGAACCCAGGTCTGCGGTTCCTCGTAGTCGTGGGCCACGTGCTTGTAGAACTCGATGTACTCCGGGTCCGGGATCTCGTACTTGGGACGCATCCAGAGCGCGGAGGCACGGTTGACCGTCTCCTCCGTCGGTTGCTCGCCCGCCTCGCCCTCTTTGGCATCACCCTCTTTGGGCTCGGCCTTGGCCTCCACCGGCATGCAGATTGGGATCGAGATGTGATCGGAGTAGCGCCGGATGATCTCCCGCAGCCGTTTACCGTCCAGATATTCCTCGGCGTCCATGCGCAGGTGCAGCACCACCTCGGTTCCGCGCTGGGAGCGGTGCTCGTATTCCACGGTATAGGCGCCCTCTCCCGTGGAATCCCAGCGCACGCCGCTGGCTGGGTCCTCACCGGCCTTGCGCGTGTGAACGGTAACCCGATCGGAGACAATGAAGGCCGAGTAGAAGCCGACCCCGAACTGGCCAATGAGCCGTGCATCCTGCGTCTGATCCCCGGTGAGGGAATCGATGAAGGCGCGCGTTCCGGAATGGGCGATCGTGCCGAGAT